>JBOHFT010000066.1:0-20702 GCA_050699815.1 Pseudonocardiaceae bacterium
TCCCACATCTGTGGCACTACCGGCCAGGCCGCTCCTGCCGGCAACCCACGATCACATGTGAGCGAGGCCCCAGCCCGAACTCACATACCGTCTAAGCGTCTCGCACCAGCTCAGCCAGGGCAATTTCCTGCTGGCTGACTCGACGACCGACGCTTCGATGCGCTCCGGCATCAATACCGTGCGAGGTCTTGATCGAGTCGGGCTCTTGCCGAACGATCGGAGCCAGGTCCTGGGGTGACGGTTTCGAGCTTGCAGCGGCCGCAGGGGCCAAGATGACGTTATGAGCACATGGGTGCCGATGCCCTGCCCATTGAGGGCTGCGGGTACATAGCGCAGTTCCAGCTGGACAAAACTGTGGTCACATGCCGCGCGAACCCCACAAGGCTGGACCAAGATCAGGCCGTGTCCAGGCCGTCAGGCGTCAAGTCGCGTCAAGACACAACGAGAACAAGCCGGCAGGTCAGAGCAAGTCAGCCGCCCGACCACCGCAGGCCACCTGCCAGGCTAGGGGAAGTCAGCGCACCTCCTGCACCGGAATCGTCGGACCGTCGGGGAGGATCGTCACGGTGTCGAAGTCACCCGCGTTCGCCTCTTCCTCATACCGGAGGTCGATCGCCGTGACCACGGTCGCCGCGGGACCGTCCGGTTCCTGCACGATCTTCTCCAGGAGCAGGTCCCGGGGGTTGAAGCCCTGGGGCTCGCGGCGGCGCAGCTCGGCGCTGAACCCGGCCGTGGGGAACTCACAGGTCCCGGTCACCCGCAGCGTCGACGGCCCAGGCGGCTGGAGGTCCACGAAAGCAGTCCAATCCCGGCACACACCGGGCCTGCCCGGCGCCGTGTCCAGGTCAAAGCGTTCGCGGCGGGATGCGCCGACCACCTCGATCCCCCGCTTGCCGATCACACCCGCGAGCGGGAGCGAGACGGTGTACGGGGCTTGACTCGGCAGGCCGATCCCCCGCAGGGAGCCGACCACCTCGATCTCCCAGTACTCCGGTTGTTGCACGTAGACCAGCGGCACCAGCTCGACGTCCATGTTCGCGTAGGGCTTGGTGCCGCTGACCCGGAGCACGAACTGCGGCGGGAAGGAGCGCAGTGTGATGATGTCGGCGTAGTCGAAGTTCAGGACGCGGAACGACGTGGCCGGCGGTAGTCCCGTGTAGCTCCTCATCTGCGCCTCGTCCATCCCGGAGGCACTGCGGTACCGGTCGGCGTGCGGCGGCTGCGGATCGCGCCGCCGCCGCAGCACGGAGTCGTCGACGTCCAGCACCTCGAAGGAGTAGTCGGGTCGCGCGCCGTCGAAGAACGCCGCGACCCGCGCCGGGCCGAGCGACGTCCACCGCCCCGGCACCAGCACGATGCCGTCGGCCAGCCCGATGTCTTGCTGGATAAACGTGCCGTCCGCCCGCATCTCGAAGCCGTCGCGGCCGAACGTCGGCGGCAGGGACACCCTGTCGGGCCGGAATACCTCCACCCCGCCGGAGTCCTCTTCGAATGAGTGCGTCCAGTGCTGGAAGATCGACTCGGGAAGTCGGTGCGCCCCGACAGATGTCGTGGTCATAGCTGCTGGTCCTCTCTCGGGATACGTTCCGGTTCGCGTGGCGCGGCTGGCCGACCGGGTACTACGGCTGCATGGCGAAGCGGATGAGCGCCGCCATGTCGAACGTGCCGTCGTCGCGGGTGAGCAGCGGCCGCCAGTTGGGCTGGACGTTCAGGTAGGACAGGGGTACCTGAGTACGCCCGGCGAGGCAGTGCCACAAGAACCGCCCGAGGGTAGGAGCCGGCCGCGGTGCGTCCTGATACCCGCTCGGGACTGCCATCTGATCGAAGTGCCCAAACAGCCAATCCTGCCCACTTCTCACCAGCGCGGCATGGCCGGTCTCGACAGGCAGGCTACGCTGGTGACGTTGGCCCGAGGCCCCGGCAGTTTCGTGGCCCACGGCCAGCGCGGACCACGATAAGCATCGGGGTTTCCTTATGGGCGACAGCGCGTATCACGGCCGGGGTAGGGATGCCGCCGTGGTGGGTTTCTTCGAGGACCAACCGAGGCCAGCCGAGGCGTTCACCCCATCGACTGGGGAATTATCCCCGCGTCGTAAGGCCGATCCTCCCTCAGCACTCGCTGTCCCGGCCATGGCGAACACCGCCAGCATCCGGCACGACCAGTTCGCACGCGAGCTGCTGGGTGTGCTCATCGCCACCCCGCAGCTCGCGGAAAACAGGGAGGACACATGTACGTCGTCGGCTACATCGCCACAGTCCTGGCAGCGATCCTCGTCGTTGGCCTGATCACTCTCGGAGCGATTTCGTTCCCAGATATCCGCCGCTACCTGCGGATCCGCAACATGTGACCGGCGACCTGGCGAAACGAATCGGCGCCGAACCGGGCTGCTCACGACGTCCGCCGCCGCAGCTGGTGCTCGCCCAGGCCCGCGACGTCGACCTCATCCAGCGAGGTGACGACAAGATCGGCGTTCGCGGCCGCCAGGAGCTCGGAGTCGTCGGCTCGGGCCAGACCTAACGCCGCCATGCCGCCGGCCTTGGCCGCCTTTACGCCGCTGGCGGCGTCCTCCACGACGAAGCAGTGCGCCGGGGCGATGCCGAGCTCGGCGGCTCCGGTCAGGAAGATCTCCGGATGCGGTTTGCCCTGGGCGAAGTCGCGTCCGGAGATGTCGACGTCGAAGAACTCCAGCAGGCTCAGGCCGGGCCGCAGGAAGTCGTAGTGCAGGCCCTGCCGCGCGGCGAAGGTATCGAGCCGGATCTGGCGGAGGAACAGCCCAGCGTTTTTCGACGACGACGCCGCCGCCACCGGGATTCCCGCGGCGCGCACGGCCAGCAGGAAACGCAACGCGTCGGGGTAAGCGTCGAACTCGCCGGCCTCGATGAGCTTGATGACCATGGTCTGCTTGGTCGCGGCGTAGGCCACCGCCCGCTCGGCGGCGTCGGGAACCTCGAAGTACTCCAGGGCCGCCAGCGCTCCGCTCATTCGAGGCTTGCCCGATAGCACCTGCTGGTAGACCTGCGACGTGAAGCGCTCGTCGGACCACGAGGTCTGGTCCGCGATGCCGGCCCAGTCGTTGTCCATCAGCTCACGCAGCGAGTCCTGCCACGCCCGTTCGTGCGGGGAGTCGACCAGCACGCCGTCAACATCGAAGATCGCTGCCTCAAAACCTGGTGTCGGCACGATCGCTCCTTTCCCCGGGGTGGTCTGAGTCCTCCGGAAGATCACACTGCTGGCGTAGCGGCGCTACCCACTCCTCGCCGGCGGCCAGCTCCCGGACCTCGTCGCCGATGCCGATCCGGACGGGCCGACTGTAGCCCTCGACCAAGGTACGCACCGTCAGCTCATCGCCGGAGATACTGACCCTGATCGACGTACCGCGGAACTGCATCGGCAACGTGAGCCCGTCGAGCCGGTCGGTGAGCGTCGGGGCGAAATGCAGGGCCCCATCGCGCACGCGGGCGCCGACGTAGCTGCGCTGCACAAGATCCAGTGTGCCGGACATGACTCCCATGTGGATGCCCTCCTTGGTGGTGCCGCCCTGCACGTCACTCACGTCGCTCTCCAGCGCGACGAGGAAGCGCTTCCACGAGCTCTCCGGGTCCAGGACGCCGAGCACGGCGGCGTGTGTGACCAGGCTCAGGGTCGAGCCGTGGGAGGTGCGCTGGTCGTAGTAGTCGATGGTGCGCCGCGCGAGGTCGGAATCGTAGTCGTACCCGAGTCTTTCGAGCAGCTCGCGAAGGTCGTCGTCGGGGAACAGGAAGAACAGCATCACCGCATCGGCCTGTTTGGCCAGCTGGTAGCGGTTGGGGTCGTCGCCCTCGGCCTTGAGGATGCGGTCCAGACGCCCGATGTTGGGGTGCTCGGCGCGGTAACGCTGCCAGTCCAGCTCCTCGAGATCAGCGTAGCCCTCGAACTGGCTGACGATGTTTTCCGCGCCGTTAGCATGAAAGGGGACGAACATCGTGCGGCTCATCTCATCCCACGTGCGCAGCTCCTCGTCGGTCAGCCCGAGGCGGACCCGCAGTGCGGCGCGACGGCTCCTCGGCAGCAGGTCGAGCACCCGCGGGGCGGTGCCGGCGATCCAGGCCACCATCAGGTTGGTGTAGGCGTTGTTGCGCAGCCCAGCGCCCTCGGCGCCGGGGTAGCGCTCGTGGAACTCGTCGGGCCCCATCACCCCGTGGATCTCGTATCGGTCACGCTCGGGGTTGTAGTGCGCGATCGAGGCCCAGAAGCGGGTGATCTCGAGCATGAGCTCGGCGCCGTAGTCGCGGAGGAACGCCACGTCGTCGGTGGCCTGGTAGTAGTGCCAGACGTTGTAGAAAATCGCCGCGTTGACGTGGCGCTGGTTGTGGCTGTGGTCGGGGTGCCACTGCCCGGACAGCGGGTTGAGGTGGACGACCTGGGTCTCCTCGGTACCGTCGCTGCCGCTCTGCCACGGGAACATCGCGCCCCGGTAGCCGGCCTCCCGCGCCGCGGCCCGCGCCTCGGCGAGGCGGCGGTAGCGGTACAGCAACAGCCCGCGGGTGATCTCGGGCAGCCGGAAATTGAGGTAGGGATAGACGTAGAGCTCGTCCCAGAACACGTGCCCACGGTAGGCCTCGCCATTGAGCCCCCGGGCCGGCACGCCCGCGTCGTGCCGGGCAGTGTGCCGGGAACACACCTGCAGGACATGGGAGACATGGAAGCGCAGCAGCAACTGCACGCGGGGCTCGCCTGGCAGCTGGATGTCACCGATATCCCACAGCTCGGCCCACGCCGACTCGTGCTCGGCCAGCGCCGCGGCGAAGTCCGGGCAACGCCCGACGTGCTTTCCGGCCGCAACCAGGGTCTCGGCGATCGCGTTGTCGTGGGAGGTGAACAACGAGATCATCTTCTCCACGCGCACCGGGCTGCCCTGCTCGACGTCGAAGGCAAGGACCTGCTGGATATAGTCTTCCATCTGGTAGAGGCTGCGGTCGACGTCGTCAACCGCAGCACCGCGGAAGACGCGGGTGCGCGCAGCTTCGGCGATGTAGATGTTCGACTGCCGGGTCTGCACTTTCAGGCCGATGATCTCCGGGCCGAAGATGCGCGAAGACACCGGGTTGAGGTGGCGCCCCTCGAGCTCGCGGTAACGGGCAACCATATGGTTCGTCACGCGACCGTCGAGCCCGGAGATCACGTCCACCCGGCCTGACCAGTTGTCCGGGGTGACCGTCCACTCGATACCGGCCACGTGGCTGTTGGCCATGCTCACGAAGCGGCGGCTGCGCAGGGTCGTCTCGCGGCCGACGCGGTCGCGGAACTGGATCTCGCGCGCCACCACGGCGTGGCGGATGTCGTAGACGTGGCGATAGGAGAGCATCTCGACGTTGTCGAGCCGGATCGCCTGCTCGCCCTCGATCCTCAGCTTCAGCAGCAACCAGTTGGGGAGGTTGACCAGGTCCTCGTTGAGGACCGGGCGGCCGCCGAGGATAGTTGTCTCCCGGTTGAAGCAGCCGTGGGCGTATGTGCCCGGGTAATGGACCGCGTTCGCGTCCTCCCACTCGGCTGTTCCCCGGGTAGCGAAGTAGCCATTGCCGGTCGAGGTCAGGGCTTCGCGCAGGCCTTCCTGCGCGGGAACGAAGTCGTCGTAGGCGAGTGTGAAGTCCAGCACGGGTCCCCTCCCCGAAAGGTTGCGCGTGTCAGTTTTGGATAAGGGGGGCGAGCGTGTTCAGGAATCGCTCCACCTCGACGGTGGACTCCAGGACGAAGTCGGCGGCGGTGGGCCGGTTGGCCACCTCCGGATCGTCCGGGTGGCCGACGATGATGCCGACGCCCCGTCCGGCCAGCGCCCGGAAGGCGTCCTCGTCGGTGATGTCGTCCCCGAGGTACAGCGGCACGACGTCGTCAGCGTCGAGATCCAGCGTCTGCAGCAGGTGCAGGACGGCCTTGCCCTTGTGCCAGTCGATCTTCGGCTGGAGCTCGTACACCATTTTCCCGGGGGTGACCCTCAGCCGCCCGGCGTACTCGCCCAGCAGCTCGTCCACCACCGCGGCGACCGTGGCGCGGTGCTCCGGATCAGCCAGCCGGTAGTGGACCGCGACCGAGGCCCGCTTCGGCTCGACCACCGCACCCGGGATCGATTCGATCTCGGCCCGGAGCCGGTCGGTGACCTCGGAGATCAGGTCTTCGAAGCCGGCCGCGGCAGCGTGGGCGATGGTGCCCTGCTGCGGACTCCAGATGTCGAAACCGTGGCTGCCCGCCACCACCAGGTCCTCGACGCCCATCAGCTGCTGCACGACCGGCCGGTCGCGACCGCTGACCACACACACCGAACAGCGCTGCGCCAGGGCCTGGACCGCCCCCCGCATGCCGCCGGACATGACGGCGTCCTGCGGCCGATCGACGATCGGGGTCAGCACCCCGTCGTAGTCGAGAAACACGGCTGGCCGACGACCGGCCAGCTTCGCGGCGAACTGCTCACCATCGCGCAGCGCGTCGGGCAGGTCGCGAACGGTCGATGCCTGCAAGCTCACAGTCACCGACGCTAACAGGTGCCTAGGCGTTTTCCGCAATCGGTAATAGCCCGCTTACACCCAGCGGCCGGGCCCGGCACGTGGTACGCATTATAGATGCTCACCGACCGTACAACGCTCACCCAGTTCCTGATCGAGGAGCGGCGCCGCTATCCGGACGCGAGCGGGGAGCTGAACTCCCTCATCCTCAATGTTGCGCTCGCCTGCAAGGCGATCGCCAAGCGGGTGGCCTACGGGGCGCTCGGCGGTGTGCTCGGGGCCGCGGCGACGACCAACATCCAGGGGGAGACCCAGCAGAAGCTCGACCTGGTCGCCAACGACCTGTTCCTGCGCGCCAACGAATGGGGCGGCCTCGTCTCGGGGATGGTGTCCGAGGAGCTGGAGGCGCCGCATCCCATCCCGGAGCGCTACCCGCGGGGCAAGTACCTCCTGGCGTTCGATCCGCTCGACGGTTCGTCGAACATCGACGTGAACGTCTCGGTCGGCAGCATCTTCTCAATCCTGCGCGCGCCGAATCCGGGCGTGAACGCCGCCGTGGAGGACTTCCTGCAGCCCGGGTCGGCGCAGGTCTGCGCCGGATATGCGATCTACGGCCCTTCGACGATGATCGTCTTGACCGTCGGCACGGGGGTGCACGGCTTCACGCTCGAGCCGCAGCTCGGCGAGTTCATCCTGACCCATCCGGCGATCCAGATCCCGGCTGCCGCGAGTGAGTTCGCCATCAACGCCTCGAACAGCCGATTCTGGGAGCCGGCGGTGACGCGCTATGTCGACGAGTGCCTCGCCGGCCGGACGGGCCCCCGCGGCAAGGACTTCACCATGCGCTGGGTCGCGTCGCTCGTCGCCGAGACGCACCGCATCCTCACCCGCGGCGGCGTGTTCCTCTATCCGCGCGACACGAAGGACCCGGCGAAGCAGGGCCGGCTGCGCTTGCTCTACGAGGCCAATCCGGTGGCCTTCATCGTCGAGCAGGCGGGCGGCCTCGCGAGCACCGGGCGCGCGCGCGTTCTCGACATCCCGCCGGAGGGCCTGCACCAGCGCATCGCGTTCGTCTTCGGCGCATGCGAGGAGGTCGAGCGCATCGTGCAGTACCACCGCGACCACAACGTGGTCGAAGACGACGCACCGCTCTACAGCACGCGCGGCCTGTTCCGCACCACGGGTTGAGCGAAAGGGGAAGAGGCCGTGTCAGTCAAGCATCCGATCATCGCCATCACCGGATCCTCGGGCGCCGGGACAACCTCGGTGATGCGCACCTTCGAGCAGATCTTCTGGCGCGAGCAGGTGAACGCGGCGTTCATTGAGGGCGACAGCTTCCACCGCTACGACCGCAGCGAGATGAAGGCGAAGATGGCCGAGGTGGTGCAGCGAGGTGACCACACGCTCAGCCACTTCGGCCCGGCGGCGAACCTGTTCGAGGAACTCGAGGAGCTGTTCCGGCAGTACAGCGAGAACGGCCGCGGCCGCGTGCGCAGGTACCTGCACGATGACGAGGAGGCGGCGCCCTACGGGCAGCCCCCCGGCACGTTCACGCCCTGGGCGGACCTGCCCGCCGACACGGATCTGCTGTTCTACGAAGGGCTGCACGGAGCGGTCGCGACCGACAAGGTGGACGCCGCCCAGCACGTGGACCTGCTGATCGGCGTCGTTCCGGTGATCAATCTGGAGTGGATCCAGAAGCTGCAGCGCGACAAGGCGATGCGGGGTTACTCCACCGAGGCGGTGACCGACACGATCCTGCGCCGCATGCCCGACTACGTGAGCTATATCTGCCCGCAGTTCTCGCGCACGCACGTCAACTTCCAGCGCGTGCCGATCGTTGACACATCCAATCCGTTCATCGCCCGGACCATCCCGACACTGGACGAGTCGATGCTCATCATCCGCTTCGCCGATCCGCGCGGCATCGACTTCTCGTATCTCGTCTCGATGCTGCACGACTCGTTCATGTCCCGCGCCAACACCATCGTCTGCCCCGGCGGCAAGATGGATCTGGCGATGCAGCTCATCTTCACGCCGATGATCTGGCGGCTGATCGAGCGGCGCAAGCAGGCGCTCGGGCACTGACCCCAGTTGCGCACCACCAGGGCAGGCCCCGGCCGGCTAATGCTCCGGTCGGCCCGTCTGAGTAAGCCGCTCCCACGCGCGCAGCAGGGCCGGCCCGGCGGTGAGCCCCGCCAGGTCGAACCACCCGTACCCGCCGGCGACACCTGAGGGCGGGTTCCCGATCGTGATCAGCCCGGTCGGGTCGAGCGGTTGCCACTCCCAGACACCGAGCCAGGTTCCGAGCAGCTCGACGTAGGTGACGATCCCGAACGCCCCCACGTAAAGCAGCCGCGACCGCCCCCAGGCCAGGAACGCCACCAGGCAGCCGAACCAGAACGCCCCGAGTACGTCGATGCGGTCGGTGCCGAGCAGGCCCCAGAGGGCGTACGACGCACCGGCAGCGAGCGTGCCGGTGACCAGCGCGACGCGCCAGCGATGTACCACCGACGACCGTCCGAGGGCCAGCGCGCACAGGTACACCAGGCCGTGTGCGGGCGAGACGAACGCCGGGATGTTGTCGAGCCGGTAGACGTACACGTCGAGCCCCAGCGAGAAGATGTATTCCACGGCCGTCGCGAATGCGACGACCACCGCACCCTGGGCGCGCACGAGGGGAGTCTCCGCGCGCAGCAGCCACAGCAGGACGCCCCACGTCGCCGCGCCCCAGACCAGCTGCCCGCCAAGACCCGACGAGGAATCGGTGACCAGCAGCACCGTGAGCCAGCCGGACGCCACCGCCGCGATCCCGAGGTCGCACCGCGGCATGCTCTCAGTTCGTGTCCGCAACGGGCACATTCAGGGCGCGGATCGCGTCGAAGAGCCGATCCGGGTCCCAATCCGGCTCGACATCGTCGAGCAACCCCGCTGCTTGGCCCAGGGTGAGGGTAGCCATCCGGGTGCCGTCATCGATCTGGATGTAGTAGTTAGTGAAAGTGGGGCGCCCTGCGCCGGCCGGAATCGTCTTGGGGCTCATCTGCTCGGACTTGACCGTGGCCTTGACTCCCGGGCAGGCGCCGGCGTTGAGGCGTTCCTCGAACGTGGCGGCGATCCGCTGGGCATCGTCTCTCAGCATGGGGACAATCTCCTTCGGCTAGGGCTTCAGTGCGTCGGCCAGCACGGTGGTCACGTCGGTGAGACCCAGCTCACCAGCCGGGACCGCAAGCCGGCGACCGCCTCGGCGACCTTGCTGGGGCCCTTGCCCTGCCCCCGGGGCAGCGCCCGCCCGATGATGTCGAGGTGCTCGAGCACCGCGGTGCGGTCCCGGCGGCTGGACTCGGCGTACGCCTCGAAGTATCGGGCAGCGACCGCCTCGACCGCCTCGGGCAGCCGCTGGCAGATCAGCGCCTCGGCAAGGTCCGCGTCGGCCGGCGTGACGCGGCACCAGAAGTCCGGGCAGCGCCGCGCCCGCGCCGCGGCGCGGGACCGCTCGATCAGCTCCAGCGCGGGCGCGGCGTCGAACGCCGACCGTTGGCGCTGGGCGACCAGCCAGCCCAGCACGACCTCGTTGAGCGCCGGGTAGAAATCGACCGCACCGGTTCGCTCGCGGTACAGCTCGACGGCCTCGTGGTAGGCGTCGCGGGCCGCCACCAGCGCATCGGTCAGCGGGCCGGGCTGCTCCGGCGGCAGGCACTGCGCCCGCCGCCGGGCCACGCTGCCCCGCAGGGACAGCCGCTCGGGCGTGCGACCCAGCGCCAGCAGCAGCTCGACGGAGTGATCGGCCAGCCGGAACAGCTCGTCCGCGGCCGGGCCGGGCTGCGCCGGGTGCAGCGCCCGCTGCACGGCCCACTTGGCCCGGACGTTGACCAGCTGCTCGAGAGTCTTCAATGACACCGAAGCGCCCCACTCGCGCTGCACGGCCTCGTAGCTGGCGACCGCCCGCTCGTAGTGCGCCAGCAGTCCCCACACCTCGCCGACGACGGACCGCTCGGGGCCGCCGAGCCACTGCGCCGGCACGTGGGCGAGCAACTGCCCGAGGTCGGCGGCGATGCCCACGCCGTCGGAGTCCGGGGCGTTCTCGGCGCGGGTACGCAGCGCGGCCAGCGCGTCGGCTAGCTCGCGGCGGGACACCGGCTGCCGGTCACCGCCCCCGCCGGGGCGCCCCGGGTCCAGCCGGAACGCCGGCGGCCCGTATATCTGGTAAGCGCCCCAGGTGTTGGTGGAGGGGTACCGGCCGTGGACGGTGGTGCGGGCCCGCAGGGCTGCGGCGCCGAGGTCATCGCCAGTCAGCAGGCCGCCGTAGAACTCGGCGGCGAAGTCGGCGGCGGCGTTGTCGTCCACCGCCCAGCCGGCGGCGACCACGGCGCGCACCCCGTTGTCGATCAGCTGCCGGGAGATGCTGGAGGCGAGCCGGTCGGCGCGCAGCGGCGATTCGACCGTGCCGTCCGGCCCGCGGCCCTGGCGCGGCCGGATGGCGCCGAGGTGGCAGCAGTTGAGGAAGACCAGGTCCGGTGTGGTCCTCATCTTGCCGATCTCCAGCGCCCCGAGGTAGGCGTCCGGGCCGATCACGACCCCGCTGCGGGACGGGTCGGCCGAGTAGTTGCCGTGCCCGGCGATGTGCACGATGCGGTACTCGCGGCGGAACAGCGCGTTGAGGATCGGCACGACGTCCACCCCGGCGGCGTCGCCGTCGGGGATGATCGCGGTAACGTCATAGCCCTCGCTTTCCAGCAGGCGGTGCACCCGGCGCGCCTCCTCCCGCGCCGCATCCAGGCGGGGCCGCCCAGTGCCGGGCGGATCGCCGATGATCAGTGCCGCCTTGCCCGCCGACGGCCGGGTCAGCTCGGTGAAGGTGCGGGTCTCCAGGCGCCGGAGCATCCCGACCTCGACGGCCAGCGGTTGCACACCCTGCTCGTGGGACCGGCTTGCGAGCATCTCCAGCGGCAGCACGCCGGCCTGCTCGTCGACCACGAGCATGAGGTTCTCGCTGCCGTAGCCCTGGCCTTTCAGGGCGGTGGGGACGAGCAGCTCGTAGAGGGTGTTGAACAGCTGGCTGTCCGGGTTCGGGGTGCCGATGGCCTCGGCGACCAGCGTGTCGATCAGCTCGCGCTGCCCGGTGTTCACCTGCTGCTCGGCGCGGGCCGAGCGGCCGATGCTGGTGAAGGACAGCTCGACCAGCCGCTCGTCGGGGCTGACCCGCTCGGCGGGGTCCGCGGCGACGATCCGGATGGTCCGCCAGACTCCCTCCTGGTAGTCCGGCCGGGGCAGCCCGGGCAGGCCGTCGCAGCCGTCGAGCAGCCGCGGCTCCACCGCAATCCCATCGCCGCCGTCCCCGGCGAGATCCTGCGGCAGCCGGGCCGCCGCCCGGACAGCCTGGATCGCCCGCTCCTCGTAGAGCTCCACGATCTGCAGCCCCTCGACGACGAGGTGCCCGCCCAGGTCGCGCAGCCGCCGGTTGGCCTGCCGAACGCCGGAGACCACGGCGCTCAGCGAGTTCTCCACCGGCATCGGCGGCACCAGGGCCGTGCCCATGAGCACGGACGCAATCGACACCCGCAGGGGCGACGCGTCCGGTGCCGCCCGGTCCAGGTACCCGGCGGCCAGCCGGAGCACGGCCTGGGTGACCCCGGCCGTCAGCCCGCCCGGAGTGAGGTCGCCGGCGTCGCCGAGCCCGAGCACGACCGCGGCTGGCGCCGTGCCGTCCGGGACGCCGAACATCTCGCAGGTGCCCAGCGCGCCGGGGTACTGGCCGAACGCCATCCGCCGGTGCAGGGCGCCGCCGAGGTGGGTGTCCAGCGCCTTCTCCGCACCGCTGAGCGTGGTGCCGTCCTGGTGCCCGGCCATGATCGGGCAGCGCACCGACCGCAGGTGCCCATGCACCACGTCGACCCGCAGCACCGGCCACCGCTCGCCGGTGCGCCCGCCGCCCCACGCTGTCCGGACCAGCTCCTGCGGGGTGGGCAGCAGCAGCTCGCCACGCGGGTCGGGGAGCGGCGCCTCGGTCGGCGGGCCGGCCGGCGGCGCGCTGAGCAGGCGGCTCGGGGTGCGGCCGGCCAGCAACTCAAGCACGGCCGTTGCGACGTCGGGGTCAGACGGCAGGTCGGCGTGCGGGGCCGGCGCGAACCAGGTCGCCGGCCCGAAGCGCAGGGTGTCCAGGCGCGTGGCCGGGTGCAGGACGTGCCCGTCGCCGGCCGAGCTGGTGCGGAACGTGCCGCCTGCGTCGACCCCGCACACGGTTCGCTGCGCCGTGCCGTAGACGGCGGTGATGCCGTCCCAGGCGGCGGGCAGCAGCGCCTGCCGGCGGTTGGCGGCGGCGGGGTCTTCCGGGTGCAGGTCGGCCAGGACCGGCCAGTGCTCCAACAGCTTGCCGACGCCAGCCGGGGTGGCGCAGCGATCGAGCAGCGCCAGCGCGGCGGTGAGCTCGTCGCATCCGGCCAGCTGCGCGGTGGCTAACCAGGTGCCCTCCAGCGGCGGGCTGAGCAGCACCGCCCGGCCCCCGGCTGCGCGCCAGTCGGCCAGCAGCCCGGCACAGCGCAGCGCACCGAGCGCGACGAGGGCACCGGCGCCGTGGGTGACCAGGTGCACCGGCGTGGTGCCCGCGTCCAGCCGGGCCCGCACCGCCGTGGCGAGCTCGGCCGCGGCGTCGACGACCGGGCGGCGCGGGTCGTATGGCGATGCGGTGACGGTGTGCCGAGCGGCGAGCGCCGCGATCAGCGGGGCGTAGTCCTCCACCAGCGCCCCGACGCCATCCCCGGTGCCGAGCGCGCGGTCCAGGCCGAGGCGGACGAGCTGGGCGACGTCCGGCCAGGCCGGCTGGCCGTCCACAGTGAGCGTGGTGCCGAACACGCCGGGAACGACCAGCACCACCCCCACCCGAGGCTGCGCCCCACGGAGGGCACCACGCGGCAACGCGGGCGGGCCGGGCGCCTCGAAGCGGGGCACGACGTCGCCAGGCTTCGCGGCGAGCCAGGCGTCCAGTGCGCTCCGGCTGTCGGCGTTGCCGAAGTAGGAGCCGTGGCTGACCTCGGGCCCGTGGAAGAACGCGCCACGCGCCGCGGCCCGGGTCGCCCCGCCGGACATCGAGCCGGTGGGCACCACGTAGTCGTGGTCTTCCCGGTAGAACAGGTCGGCGCCGAGGACCCACAGCCGGCGGGCCAGACCGCTGCCCTCGACGTCGCCGGTGATCGAGCCCAGCCCGTCATCCAGCGGTTGCGCGCCAAGCAGCATCCGCAGGAAGGGCGACTCAGGCATCTGTGCCTCGATGCCGGGCACCAACCGGGGGTCGGTGCGCTGCTCGAGGAGGGTGAGCAGGAATTTCTTGACCAATTCCGCGACCCCGGTCTCCCGCAGCACCGGGATGAGGTTGAACACGTTGAACAGGAACGACGCCCAGCGGTCCAGCCGGCGGGAGGCCAGCGTGGTGCCGCGGGCCGGGCAGGCCACCCGGACGAACCGCTCGACGGTGATCCCGCGCTCGGTGAGGATCCGGCGCAGCTCGGGCAGCGCCGCCACGTCGGGGTGGTTCTGGATCTCGGCGTAGGCGTCCAGCACCGGGTCGTGCCGCGCGGCGTAGCTGAGCACCTCGCCGACCAGGCCACCGCGGGAGTGGCTGACCAGGTGCAGCCGGGCGCCCTCGGGCAGCAGCGCGGCGGCGTCCCGGGCGTTCTCCGCCGGGGTGCGGCCCAGCGTCGGGTGCTCGATGGCCAGGGCCCGGCCCGGGTAGCGCCCCGCCACGCTCGCCCACTCGGGCGTGGCCCGCAGCGCGCCGAACGCGGCCTCGGTGTGGGAGAACGTGCCGTGCAGCAGGACCAGGTAGGGGTCATCGCCGGCCGCGGGCGCGCCGCTGGCCAGGCGCTCCCCCGGCTCGAGCAGGATCTCCGGCCCGATCCGGTACACCCCGGCAACCTTGGCCTTCTTACGGCGCTGCTCGGCGGGTGCGTCGTCCGGCACGGGGGTGTCGATCCAGTCGACGATCCGCTGCATGGCGGCCTTGGCGACCGGGTTGAGCAGGACGCCCGGCACCCGGCCGACGATCATGCCAAGGCCGTCGCGGACAGCCCCCGCCTGCGCGATGTCCGCGCCGACGGCCGCGTCGACGGTGGCGACCGCGGTCGCGACGTGCGGCGGCAGCGAGACGGAGATCCGCCGGGCGACGGCCAGCCGGGCGCGCTGGCCGCGGGTGGTCTGGTCGAGGAACACCGTGAGGTCGGAGCCGTCCCGGCCCGACCCGCGCGCCTGCGTCACGAGTGTGGCGGCGCGCTGGAAGGTGACCACGCCATCGACGTCCTCGACCTCGATGACGTCGTCATCCTCGCCGGCCAGCTCGATGAGTTGCCCGCCGCCGCGGCCCACCCCCGCCAGACTGACCGCGCCCCGCACCTCGTACCCGAGCTCGCCGCCGTACAGCGCAGCGAACTCGTCACGGCGCTGCGTCCCGGACACCTCGACACCGCGCACGGTGAAGTCGCTGGCCACGACCCAACCCCTCCCCAGCCGACCCGACGGCCCTCCACATTAGACCCGGGCGTTCAGGGCCCCGCTGACGGGGAACCGGGCGTAGCCGCAGCGATGGCGACCTGGCCGAGGCTGATGCCGCCGTCGTTGGGCGGCACCCGGGAGTGCGTGAGCACCCGGAAACCGGCTCGTTCCAGCCCGGCCACGGTGCGCTCGAGCAGCAGCACGTTCTGGAACACCCCGCCGGACAGGGCGGCGGCACCCACCCCGGTGGTCTCCCGCAGCATCAGGCAGACCCGGACGATCGCATCGGCGACGCCGTGGTGGAACCGGGTGGCGATCACCTCCCGAGGCACCCCCGCGCGCAGGTCGGCCACCACGGCATGTACCAGGTCCGCGCCGTGCAGCTGCAGCGCAGGTCCCTCGGTCACCGCGGCCGGGTAGGTTCCCTGCTCGGCCAGGTCGGCCCGCTGCTCGAGCTCCACCGCGGCCTGGCCCTCGTAGTTGATCGAGTCGCGGACCCCGAGAATCGCCGCGACAGCGTCGAACAAGCGCCCCGCGCTGGACGTCAACGGCGCGTTCACGCCGCGATGTGCCATCGCCAGCACGGCATCCCACTGCTCGGCATGACGCCGCACTAGCTCGTCCGGCGCTTCGGAGCCCAGGTAGGCGGCGGCCATCCGCCAGGGTTGCCGGATGGCCGTGGCGCCGCCGGGCATCGGCACCGGCACCAGGTGCGCCAGGCGCTGGAATCCGGCCAGATCAGCCAGCAGGAATTCGCCGCCCCACAGGGTGCCGTCGGTGCCGTAGCCCAGCCCGTCGAAGGCCACTCCCAGTACCGGGCCGGGGTCGCCGTTGTCGGCGAGGCAGGACGCGATGTGCGCGTGGTGGTGCTGCACCCCGACGAGTTCGACATCGGCGAGATCTTGCGCGTACTTGGTGGACAGGTATTCGGGGTGCAGGTCGTGCGCGACCACCTCCGGCGTGATGCCAAAGAGCCGCCCGAAGTGCGTGATTCCCTCGGTGAACGAGCGCAGGGTCTCGTAATTCTCCAGATCGCCGATGTGGTGGGACACGAACGCGTGGCGCCCTCGCGCCAGGCAAAAAGTGCTCTTCAGTTCCGCACCACAGCCGAGAATCGGCCGCGGCACTGGTTGCGCCAGGGTCAGCGGTTCGGGTGCGTAGCCCCGGGACCGGCGCACCGGGAGCTCGGCGCCGCGGAATATCCGCACCACCGAGTCGTCAGTGCGCATGTGGATCGCCCGGTTATGGGTCAGCACCGCGTCCGCGATCCCGGTCAGCCTGGATCGCGCGTCGTCGTCCCGGTAGGCGATCGGTTCGTCGGAGATGTTGCCGCTGGTCAGCACGATGGGCGCGGCGGTGGCGCGCAGCAGCAGGTGATGCAGCGGGGTGTAGGGCAGCATCAGGCCCAAGTTGCGGTTGCCGGGCGCGACCGCCGGCGCCACCGGGGCGTCGAGGCGACGCGGCAGCAGCACCACCGGCCGCCGCCGGCCCATCAGCACCCGCTCCCCCACCGGGTCGATCACGCAGAGCTCGTGGGCAGCGTGCAGATCGGCCACCATCACCGCGAACGGCTTGTCCTCGCGGTGCTTACGCGCGCGCAGCAGGGCGGTCGCGGCAACGTCTGCGGCCAGCGTCGCGACGTGGTAGCCACCCAACCCCTTGACGGCCAGCACCGCACCGCCGGTCAGCAGCGCCGCCGCCTCGATCAGCGGGGCGCCGGGCAGCTCGGTGCCGTCGCCGCCGAGCAGCCGCAGCTGGGGACCGCAGCCGGGGCAGCACACCGGCTGAGCGTGAAAACGCCGGTCGGCGGGATTGTGGTACTCAGCGGCGCAGGCGTCGCACATCGCGAACGGCGCCATCGTGGTGAACGGCCGGTCGTAGGGCACGTCACACACAATGGTGAACCGGGGGCCGCAGTTGGTGCAGTTGATGAACGGGTAGCCGAAGCGGCGGTCGGTGGGATCGGCCAGCTCGCGCAGGCAGTCCGCGCAGGTCGCGCTGTCCGCTGAGACCAGCGTGTCGGGCCGGCCGGCGGCGTTGCTGGCCACGATGTGGAAGCCCGGCTCCCCCGTCGGGACCATCGGGCTGGTCCGCACCTGCTCGACGACGGCCAGCGGCGGAGCCTGCACCGGCAGCACCGCGAGGAACTCGGTGACCGCCTGCTCGGCCCCCTCCACCTCCACGAAGACCCCCGCGGTGTCGTTGCCGACCAGGCCCGACAGACCCAGGCGGTCCGCCAGGCCGTGCACGTAGGGCCGGAACCCCACGCCCTGCACGACACCCTCGACCCGCACCTCAACTCGGATAGTTTGCTGCACCGGAGGATTCTCCCGCCCTTGACAAGATCCCCGCGTGGGACTGCACTGGGTACTCAGCCGAGGAGGGGCCCGTGCACGAGATGGCGATCACCCAGAGCGTGGTGCACGCGGTATGCGAGCGGATGGGCCACGCGCCGGTGCGCCGGGTCTGTCTGGAAATCGGCACGCTGTCCGGTGTGGTGGCCGATTCGGTCCGGTTCTGCTTCGACCTCGTGACCGCGGGCACCACGCTGGAGGGAGCGTCACTGGAGATTGTCCAGCCCTCCGGGAAGGCCCGCTGCCGGGATTGCTGCGTAGAGTTCGCGATGGATGATCTGCTGATGCTCTGCGCGTGCGGCAGCGCGAATCGGGAACTCCTCGCAGGGGAGGAACTACGAATCCGGGAAGTTGAGGTGCTGGCCTGATGTGCGCGACCTGTGGCTGCTCGGGGGACACCATTCTCGTGCATCCCGAGCACGGGCATGAGCACGAACACGGGCATGAGCACGAACATGGACACGGGCATGAGCACGAACATGGACACGGCCATGGGCATGGGCACGAGGAGCCGCACACCCGCACCGTCACTCTCGAGCAGGCCGTGCTGGCCCGCAACGACGCGCTCGCCGAGCTCAACCGTGAGTGGTTGGCGCAGCGGGGCATCCTCGCGGTGAACCTGATGAGCTCGCCCGGGGCTGGTAAGACGACGCTGCTCGAGCGCACCATCCGGGAGCTGGGCGCCGAGCTGCGGGTGTCGGTCATTGAGGGTGATCAGGAGACGGTGCTCGACGCGGACCGGATCCGGGCCACCGGCGCCCCCGCGGTGCAGATCAACACCGGGTCGGGCTGCCACCTCGACGCCCAGATGCTCGCCGGTGGCCTGCGGACGCTGGACCCGCCGGACAGATCGGTGGTGCTGATCGAGAACGTCGGCAACCTGGTATGCCCGGCCTTGTTCGACCTCGGGGAGCAGGCCCGGATCGTCATCACCTCGGTGACCGAGGGCGCGGAGAAGCCCCGGAAGTACCCGCAGATGTTCCGCGCCGCAGACCTGGTGCTGCTCAATAAGATCGATCTGCTGCCGTACGTCGATTTCGACGTCGCCGACTTCCTGGACGGCGCACGCCGGGCGAACCCGGGTGTGGAGGTGCTGCAGCTGTCGGCGACCACCGGGGACGGCATCGCCGGCTGGTACAGCTGGCTGCGAGCCCGTCTGCCGTGATCGGTCAGTACGGCCGCTTGGGCATCAGCACCCAGAGCACCAGGTAGATCACAAACTGCGGGCCGGGCAGCAGACACGACAGGACGAACAGCAGCCGCACCACGTTGGCGCTCCAGCCGAACCGCTCGGCAAGCCCAGCACACACCCCTGCAATGACCGTGCCCTCGCGGGGCCGGGCCAGCGCCAGTGATGTACTCATCGAGTCCTCCTCTTCGGCCCCCATCCCACTCTGCACTTGCGGGCGCTGTCACCGCATCCGGGTGGCCCCGGAGCTCGATCCGGGGCCACCCGGATGCGGTCTCGGGGTGGAGCGCGGTACTGAACCGTTCCGGTTCCTATAGAGACCGGGTTGCTTACGCTTCAGCCATGGCAGCAGGTTCGCTCTTCATATGGAAGGCGGTTTCGTGCTCGGCCGGTGGCATGTTGTTGCAGGCGGTGTGGCAAGCCTCCTCCCAGCACTGCTCACAGCTTTTCCAGAGCCATTCCATGTCACCATCAGCACCCCGCGGATGAGAAGCACCGCACAAACAGCGCATCGGTGAACCCATGGGGACAGTGCGATCACGCCGGTCAATGGCATGCCGCTGCCCGAAAAGCGGAAACCAGACAAATGGGGGGCCCTCATCCCGGCTTTGGGCCTGGAGGCAGGCAAGCGGTTGGTAAAAACGGTGGACAACGCTGTTTCACCCCAGGTAGCAGCGGTGAACGCGCGGCTACGCTCAGGTTCCATGAACGGGTCGTTGCAGCTGGCAAAGACGGAACGATGGGGGAACGCGTGATCCAGGAACCTCCCGAGCTGGTGGCCATGCGCCTGGCTCTGGGCCAGCAGCTGGCTAGCCAGCGTGAAGCCGCAGGCATCGTCCAGCAGCAGATCGGGCGCAGGACCGGCTACAGCCGTTCCTCGATCGCCAAGGCTGAAGCGGGCCGCCAGCTGCTCACCCGTGACTTCTGGACGACCGCTGATGAGCTGCTCAAGGCCGAGGGTGAACTGCTGGCCAGCTACGAACAGGTCCGTGCCGCCAAGGAGGAGCATGAAGCTCGGAGCCGGGAAACAGCACTGGCCCAGGCGTACGCTGAGGCGAAGGCTCGGGCGCAGGAGTTGCGGGCTACGCGCACTCCGGCTGTGAGCAGCCCCACCACCTTGCTGTCGGGCAGCAGTAACACGGTCATGCCACCTTGGGGCGTGGTATCTGACACTAACTCCGCCAGCGTCGAGCCGATCGACGAGGCGTTTATTATTTCTCTCCGCACCCGGATGCGGGAGCTACTGGCGCTTGATGCCCAAGTAGGCGGCAATGAAACGTCTACTCAAGCCTTGCGCCTGTTCCGTTCGGCACATCGCCGCCTCGGGGTAATCCCCTGTCCGAAAAAGTTGCAGCGTGAGTTGCATGCCACAGTGGGGGAGTTGGCTGAAATCGCTGGCTGGCTGTTCTATGACGCTGACCAGCAGGATGCCATGCGCCGCATTAATCAAGAAGCGCTCTACTGCCTCCGGTGGGCCGGCCACCGCAGTCTAGAATTGCTGACCCTGCAAAACATGAGCATGCAGGCTGAATACCTCAACCGACCCAACGAAGCCCTGTGCATCGTGCAATCAGTTCGTGAAGTTGACCGGCTCAGCCCCCGCCTGGATTCTCTCTTCCTGGCCCGTGGTGCCCATGCCTTGGCCCAACAGCAACAGCGATCTGAAGCGGTGCGTACTTTCCAAAAAGCTAAGGCGCTGTACCTCGACGGCCCCTGCGACGCTGATCCTGCTTGGGCAACGTGGGTTGATGACCGGCAGTTCGCCTGGTTCGAAGCCATGGTATGGGCCGAACTCGGTGAACATGACAAGCCCGTGCATATCTTTGCCGAAGCCCTCGCCGCGAGCCCAAAGCATCGTGTCCGAGGACTGTACAGCCGTACAGTCTATCTGTTCGAAAGCCTGGTCAACGTCGGCGACTGGCGGGAGGCTGAACAGCTGATACCGAAGCTTGCCCCGTACATCAGCGAAGTTGGTTCCGGCCGGACTGCCAACATCCTGCGAAAAACGTTGTATATCGTACACAATACCGGCACCACTCCAACGTTGGAAGATGGGGCGGCGTGGCTGCGGGAGGTGATGGAGGGGAATGGGTAGCACGTTGGCGTGACTGACAAAATGCCAAGCAGAACAGGGAAAACAAGGAACGAATCGCTATGCCCGAGATGCACGAGCTCGGCGTCCACGTCGACCTCGATGTCGA
>JBOHFT010000067.1:0-20607 GCA_050699815.1 Pseudonocardiaceae bacterium
CGACTCTCCGCCGACCAGGTCGGCGGAGAGTCGGCCAGGCCGGGCGATACCGGTGACCGCGGACTTCGACGACGATGACGAGGTGGACATTCCGCCATTCATGAAGCGGTGAGCAGCACCCGGATCCGCCGGGTGGTGACCACCCGGCACGGAGGGGTCTCCATGCCGCCGTACGCCTCGTTCAACCTGGGCGAGCACGTCGGTGACCGTCCCGAGGCGGTGGCCGCCAACCGGGAGCGGCTGGCCGCCGGTGTGGGGCTACCCGCGCAGCGGCTGGTCTGGATGCAGCAGGTGCACGGACGCGCCGTCGCAGTGGTCGAGGGCCCGCTGCCGAAGCCGGTGCCCGCCACCGACGCGCTGGTCACCGCCGAGCCCGGGCTCGCGGTGGTGGTGCTGGTCGCCGACTGCGTGCCGGTGTTGCTCGCCGACCCGGTCGCCAAGGTGGTCGGCGCGGTGCACGCGGGCCGGGCGGGAGCCGCGGCCGGGGTGCTGGCCGCGGCGCTGGAGGCCATGCAACGGCTCGGCGCGCGGATCGACAACGTGGAGGTGTTGGTCGGACCGTCGGCCTGCGGGCAGTGCTACGAGGTACCCGCGCAGATGCAGGCTGACGTGGCGGCCCGCTTGCCCGGCAGCGCCTGCCGGACCCGCCGGGGCACCGCGGGTCTGGACCTGCGGGCCGGGTTGCGGCGCCAGCTGGCTGCCGTCGGCGTGGCCCGGGTCGGCGTCGACCCACGGTGCACCCTTGAGGACCCCGCGCTCTACAGCTACCGCCGTGACGGCGTCACCGGCCGGCTCGCCGCGGTGACGTGGCTGGAGCAGTGACGGCCGTGGACTGCCGCCGCGACGAGCTGGCTTCGGCTCTGGCGAGAGTTCGGGGCCGCATCGCTGCCGCATGCACCGCCTCGGGCCGGGATCCCGCCGGTGTGCGGCTGCTCGCGGTCACCAAGACCTTCCCGGCCACCGACGTGGCGCTACTCACTGATCTCGGCCTGCTCGACGTCGCCGAGGTCCGCGACCAGGAGGCCACCCGCAAGGTCGCCGAGGTGACCGCGATCCGCCCGGCGGTCGGCGTGCGGTGGCACATGGTCGGCCGGTTGCAGCGCAACAAGGCCAGTTCGGTGGCCCGGTGGGCGGTGCAGGTTCAGTCGGTGGACTCGGCCCGGCTGGTCGCCGCGCTGGACCGGGCCGCCCACTGCGCGCAGGAGGCCGGGGAACGCGACGGCGCTGTCGGCGTGCTCGTGCAGGCCAGTCTGGACGGCGATCCGGCGCGTGGCGGCTGCCCGCTACCTGAACTTGAGGCGCTGGCCGAGCGGGTGGCAGCCGCAGCTGCGCTGCGGCTGGAGGGCGTGATGGGGGTTGCCCCGCTTGGTGGCGACCCAGATGCCGCCTTCGCCCAGCTCGCCGTGGCCGCGCAGCGGCTGCGGCAGCGATACCCAGGGGCAATTGAGCTCTCCGCCGGGATGAGCGGGGACCTGGAGCAGGCCATCGCACAGGGCTCGACCTGCGTGCGTGTCGGAACCGCGCTACTGGGCGATGGGCGGTTAACCTCGCGGTGACCGTGTGCGACGGTCCGCGGGGTACACCGTCGGAGTTCGGCGGGCGGTGCGCCGAAGGGTCGGGGACAGGTAGGAAGGCGAGGCGATGGGCGCGCTGCGCAGGCTGAAGGCGTACTTCGGTATGGTCCCCGCTGAGGAGTTCGATGACTTTCACCCGGACTACCGCTCCGGATACGACCCCGGCTATGACGCGGCAGCCCACCCTACGATGGAACGTGACTACGCGGATGAGCGACCTGGAACTTACCGGGCGGATCTTGGCGGCTACCACGATGGCATCGCGGCTCAGGCCGGGCACCATGCGAGGGCCGGGCACCATGCAGGGCCCAGGGTGCATGCCACCCGGCCCCCCTTCTGGGCTCCACAATCTCGGGTCGCGGAATCCCTGGCCCCTGAGTCCAGGGTCACAGGATCCAGTGTCACCGAGTCCAGTGTCCCGGGCTCCTGGGCCACCCAGTCTTGGGCCACGGAGGCTCCTCCCATCCGCGGCTCGCTGGCCATCGACACAGCGCCGCCAGTCCGCCACCCGGCCGTGCCCCAGCCTGCAGTGGCCAATTCCGTCTCGCCAGCGCCGCGTAGGGATCCGCTCATCAATGACGAGGCTCATCCGCTGGCACGCATCGTCACCTTGCATCCGCACAACTACAACGAGGCTCGGGTCATCGGGGAACGCTACCGGGAGGGCAACCCGGTGATCATGAACCTGACCGAGATGGAGGACCGGGACGCCAAGCGGCTCGTCGACTTCGCGGCCGGGCTGGCCTTCGCCCTGCGGGGCTCGATCGACAAGGTCACCAACAAGGTGTTCCTCCTCTCGCCGCCCAACGTCGACGTGTCGGCCGAGGACCGGCGCCGCATCGCGGAAGGTCACTTCTTCAACTGACTCTGCGGTACGGGGGGCCCGGCTCACCCCCGCTTGACCACCGTGGCAGAGTATCTGCGTGGATGTGGTCCGGTGGGTCGTGTACTACCTGCTCTTCTTCTTCTGGTTGCTCCTCACGGCGCGTATCGTGGTCGAACTCGTTCGCACGTTTGCGCGCAGCTGGCAGCCGGTCGGAGGGGTGGCGGTCGCCCTCGAGTCCGTCTACACCGTGACTGATCCACCGGTCCGGGCGCTCCGCCGGGTGGTCAAGCCCATCCGCATCGGAGGCGTGGGGCTGGACTTGTCCATTATGGTTCTGCTGCTCGTGGTCTTCATACTGATGCGGGTGGTAGATCCGAGGCTCTAGTGGCCTCGAGGTCCTCAGGGGCCGATGCACCGGGCCGGTACCCCAGGCCCATACACCAGTCGAGGAGTGCGTGAGGTGATCCGATGCCGTTGACCCCTGCCGACGTTCACAACGTCGCGTTCAGTAAGCCGCCGATTGGCAAGCGGGGCTACAACGAGGACGAGGTGGACGCTTTCCTCGACCTGGTTGAGGCCGAGCTGGCTCGGCTGATCGAGGAGAACAACGATCTCCGTAACCAGGTCGAGCAGCTCGATCAGCAGCTCAGCTCAGCGCCGATCGACACTGGACGTAACCTTCGTCCCCTGGAGCCGCCGCGGCCTGTGATGGCCCCGGTGCCGCCTCCGATGATGGAGCAGGCCTCGCCGGGTGGTGACCACCACGTGCAAGCCGCCAAGGTGCTGGGCTTGGCCCAGGAGATGGCCGACCGGTTGACCGGGGAGGCCAAGGCCGAAGCGGACGGGATGCTGAGCGAGGCCCGGACCAAGTCCGAACAGCTGCTCTCCGATGCCAGGGCGAAGGCTGACGGCATGGTCAACGAGGCCAGGACCAGAGCCGAGACCATGCTCAACGACGCCCGTACCAGGGTCGAAACCCTGGACCGGCAGTCCCGGGAGAAGGCTGCGTCGCTGGAGCGCGACGCGGCGCGCAAGCACACCGAGATCATCGGGTCGATCAACCAGGAGAAGAGCAGCCTGGAGAAGAAGATCGATGAACTGCGCACGTTCGAACGCGAGTACCGCACCCGCCTGAAGACTTACCTGGAGTCGCAGCTCCGAGAACTGGATGGGCGCGGATCTGCTGCGCCGGCCGACACGGTGCGCAGCCAGCAGCAGGGCTTCGTCGCCTCCGGGTTCGGCGCGCGTGCCGAAGCCGGTAGCTGAGGCGCGCCGAGGAGTGCGGGTCAGTCCGGCGAGGTGAGCGGTGATGCTTCGTACCGTGGTGTTGCTCCTCGCGGCGGTGGTCCTTCTCGTTGCCGCACTCGTCACCGGCCACATAGCTCTGTCCTGGGGATCTGTCGCAGTGAGCGCTGTGGTCGCGGTGATGATCATCGTGCGGTGGCGGCGACGCCGAGATGAGCCTGCGGTCGAGCTGGTCGATGCCGTGCCGGGCGAACCGTCGCCGCAGCTGGCGTCGGCCCGGCAGGCTGATCCGGTTTCGGCGTCGGCGGCGTCAGCGGGCGCGGATGACGACGCTGAACCCGCCGAGCCGGGTGAGGAGGAAACCGATGCTGCGGACCTGCTGGTGGTCTATGAGCTGGCCGACGAGGTGCTGGTGGTCGATGAGCACCCCCGCTACCACCTCACTCGCTGCCCGGTGGCCGACCGCGCGCGGGCCGAGCGGCTACCGGTGCGAGAGGCCAGGGAGCTGGGTTTCACACCGTGTGGCCGGTGCCGACCGGATATCGCCCTCGCCCGTAAGCACCGGGCGGCTCGCGCGGCCACCGGTGGTAGCTGAGTGCAGGCACTGGGGAGCGCATCACCATGCCACTCACGGGTCCAGCCGCCGCCCGCTGGCGTGAGCTGCTGGCGGCCCGCGCGATTCCCCCGGCGATCCTGGCCGCCGCCCCGCAGGACCCGCACCGGCATGTTCCCGCCCGCTTCGTGCCCTCGGCGACACCCGAGGACACCCCGTCCCGCTGCGCCGCGCTGCAGCTGCTCGGTCCCGACGGTGGCGCCGTGCTCGACGTCGGGTGCGGCGCGGGCGCCGCTGGACTCGCGCTGGTGCCCAGGGTGTCCCACCTCACCGGGGTGGACCCGGCCGACGACATGCTGCGCACGTTCGAGCGGGCCTGCGCCGAGCGCGGGGTGCCGTACCGCAGCGTGCTCGGCCCCTGGCCGCAGGTAGCCGCTGAAGCGGGTGTCGCCGATGTCGTGGTCAGCCATCACGTGGGCTACAACACCCCAGAGCTGGCGCCGTTCCTCGGCGTGTTGGCTGCTGCCGCCCGCCGCGGGGTCGTCATCGAGCTGCACGCCGTGCACCCAGGGGCCTGGCTGGACCCGTTGTGGGCGCACTTCCACGGGGTGCACCGGCCACCACCCGTGACCGCGGACGACGTGCTGGCTGTGCTGGCCGAGATCGGGGTGCATCCCGAGGTCCAGCGCTGGACCCGGCCCGCCCAGGACCGTCATCCCGAGGCCGAGGTCGCCTTCTCGCTGCGCCGGTTATGCCTGCCAGCGCAGCGCCGCGACGAGGTTGCCGAGGCGGTGGCGAGGCTGGGCCCGCGGCACCGCGATCTGGTCACGATCACCTGGTTCGGCTGACCTGCAAGGCTGGGGGACAATCCGGGCGTGACGGGGGTGGAGTTCGCGCTCGGGGCGGGGGCAGTGGTGCTGCTGCTGGCGGTGCTCGCTGTGCGGGTCTCCACCCGGCTCGGGCTGCCGTCGCTGCTGGTCTACCTGGCCATCGGCCTGCTGATCGGCGAGGCCGGCCTGGGGCTCCAGTTCTCCGATGCGCCGCTCACCGCCGCTCTGGGCATCGCGGGCCTGGTGCTGATCCTGGCCGAGGGCGGGCTTGCCACCCGCTGGTCGGTGATCCGCCCGGCGCTGGGCCCGGGGATCGCGCTGGCCACCGCGGCAGTCGCGGGGAGCATCGCCATCACCGGCTCGGCGCTGCACCTGCTGCTGGGCCTGGACTGGCGTACCGCGCTGCTGTGGGGTGCGGTGCTGTCCTCGACCGATGCGGCGGCGGTCTTCAGCGTGTTGCGGGCACTGAAGGTGCTGCCCCGGCTGGCGGGCGCGCTCGAGCTGGAGTCGGGTATCAACGACGCCCCGGTTTACATCGCGGTGGTGCTGCTCGCGGCGGGTGACCCGCTGCGCTGGTGGACGCCCCTGCTGATCGGCTACGAGTTGCTCGGGGGCGCAGTGGTGGGGGCCGCGCTGGGGATCGCGGGAGCGTGGGCACTGCGCCACGCGGCACTGCCCGCGACCGGTCTCTACCCGCTGGCGACCATCGCGGTCTGCGTGCTGGCCTTCGCCGCCGGGCAGGGTCTGCACGCCTCGGGCCTGCTGGCGACCTACGTGGCTGGGCTGGTGCTCGGCAACTCTCGTCTGCCGCACCGCAGCGACACCCTCTCCTTCGCCGAAGGCCTCGGCTGGCTCGCTGAGATCGGCCTGTTCGTGCTGCTGGGCCTGTACGCCTCGCCGGCCCGGCTGCCCGATGTGCTGATCCCCGCGCTGGTCGCGGGCGCGGTGCTGGTCGTGCTGGCCCGCCCGCTGTCGGTGGCGCTGGCCCTGACACCGTTGCGGGTGCCCTGGCGGGAGCAGGCCTTCCTGTCGTGGTCGGGGCTGCGGGGCGCGGTACCCATCGTGCTGGCACTGATCGCGCTCACCATGGGCTTCCCGGGGGCCCAGCAGCTGGTAGACGTGGTCTTCGTCCTGGTCGTGCTGCTCACCGTGGTGCAGGGAGCCACGTTGCCCTCGCTGGCCCGGTGGCTGGGACTGGCCCGTCCGGAGCAGGGCAGGGAGATCCAGGTCGATTCCGCCCCGCTGGACGAGATGGACGCCGACCTGCTGCAGGTGCAGATACCGCGGCCGTCGCGGCTGCACGGGGTCTACCTCTCGGAGCTGCGGCTGCCCACCGGGGCGATGGTCAGCCTGGTGGTGCGCAACGGGAAGGGGTTCACCCCGCTGCCGACCACCCGGCTTCAGGAGGGCGACCAGATGCTGGTCGTCACCACGGCCCAAAACCGGGACAAGGCCGAGCGGCGGATCCGGGCAGTGCACCGGGCCGGTCGGCTGGCGCAGTGGCGGGGGGAGACCGGCGCGTGATCGGCTGTCGGCGGACTGGGGCTGGCCCGACGGCCGGGCCGGTGGTGTGGTCACATTGGCGGCGTGAACCCCTCGCCGCACGCCGGCGGAGCGGCCGCCGGTGACCAGGGCATCCCCGAGGCATCGCCAGGACGCCGCCGCGCCGGCCTGCTCGCCGTCACCGCCACCACCGCACTCGTGCTGGACGTGGTGAGCAAGGTCGTGGTGGTCGCGGTCCTGGAGGGTCGTCCGCCGTTGGAGCTGCTGGGCGGTGGGCTGTACCTCGTCGTCTACCGCAACCCCGGGGCGGCGTTCTCGATCGCAACCGGGCTGACCTGGCTGCTGTCGCTGATCGCGCTGGGCGTCGTGGTGGCGATCATCCGGCTGGCACCTCGGCTGCGCAGCGCCGGCTGGGCCGTCGGGCTCGGGCTGGTGCTGGGGGGTGCGCTGGGCAACCTGGTGGACCGGCTGTTTCGCGCCCCTGGCCCGTTGCGCGGGCACGTGGTGGACTTCCTGTCGCTGCTGGCACCGGACGGCAGCGTGTGGCCGGTGTTCAACCTGGCGGACTCATCGATCGTCTGTGGCGGCGTGGTGCTGGTCCTGCTCGCCGCCACGGGGCGGGACTTCGACGGCAGCCACGGCCCGCGGCGGTCCGGCGGACCCGGGGCCCGCCATGAGTGACGTCCGGACGCTGCCGGTGCCCGACGGGCTGGACGGGATGCGGGTGGATGCCGGGCTGGCCCGGCTGCTGGGGCTGTCCCGCACGGCGGTGGCGGGGCTGACCGAGGCCGGTGCGGTACTGGTCGACGGCAGCCCAGCCGGCAAGTCCGACCGCCTGGCCGCCGGCGCGTGGCTGGAGGTGACCCTGCCCGAGCCGCCGCGGCGCGCCGCGGCCCGGGCCGAGCCGGTGGCCGGGCTGCGGGTGCTGCATGACGACGCCGACCTGGTGGTGGTGGACAAGCCGGTCGGGGTGGCCGCGCATCCCAGCCCCGGCTGGGATGGACCCACCGTGCTCGGTGGCCTGGCCGCAGCCGGGATCCAGGTGGCCACCTCGGGTGCCGCCGAGCGCCAGGGTGTGGTGCACCGGCTCGACGTCGGCACCAGCGGCCTGATGGCGGTCGCCAGGTCCGAGCGCGGCTACTCGGCGCTGAAGCGGGCGTTCCGGGATCGCACCGTCGCCAAGCACTACCGGGCGCTGGTGCAGGGCCACCCGGATCCCACCCGCGGCACCATCGACGCCCCGATCGACCGGCACCCCAGGCACGACTGGCGGTTCGCGGTGGTGGCCGGCGGCAAGCCGTCGGTGACGCATTACGAGGTGATCGAGGCGTTCCGGGCCGCGGCGCTGTGCGACGTGACCCTGGAGACCGGCCGCACCCACCAGATCAGGGTGCACTTCGCCGCGCTGCGGCACCCGTGCTGTGGGGACCTCACCTACGGTGCCGACCCCGTGCTGGCGCAGCGGCTGGGGCTGGACCGGCAGTGGTTGCACGCCGCGCGGCTGGGTTTCCCGCATCCCGCCGACGACCGCTGGGTGGAGTTCACCAGCCCGGACCCGGACGACCTGCGTGGCGCATTGGCCGTGCTGGCCGCCGAGGCGTAGCCCAGCGCTACCCTGTGGCCGCGCGGGTCGGCACGACGGCAGGTCAGCACCACCGGGAACTCGACGGCGACCTGCTCGGAGGCCAGCGTGACCGCGATCCCGCCGGGGGCGCGCGGAAGGCGAGAGCGATTACCGCAAGAGGAATCCCCTCGTGGGCACTTGCATCCGCCAACGCAACAGTCCCACCGGAGGAGCCCCATGCGCAGCAGGCGCGCACTGCTGTTGTCCGTGCTGTCGGTTCTCGTCCTGGTCCTGGTTCCCACCGCCGACGGGCTCGCTCCCGCGAGCAGCGCCCACGCTGCCCAGACCATCACGCTCACGGTCGACGCGACCGAGGCCCCGCGCAAGCTTTTCCGTGCCCGAGAGGTGATACCGGTCAGCCCCGGGCCGCTCACGCTGTCCTACCCGAAGTGGATTCCGGGCACGCACGGGCCGACGGGGCCGATCGCCGACCTGTCGGGGCTGACGTTCACGGCGGGCGGGAAGACGCTGCCGTGGCGGCGCGACCCCGTCGACATGTACGCCTTCCACCTTGACGTGCCGCAGGGCGCGACTGCCGTCGAGGTCAGCCTCGAGTTCCTGGCGCCGACCTTCGCGAACGGTTTCAGTTCGACGACCTCGCACCTCTTCGTCTTCTGGTGGGATTGGCTGCTGCTGCACCCGCCGGTCGCGCACACCGACGATCTCATGGTCGATGCCTCCCTGCGCCTGCCGCCGGGCTGGAAGCTCGGCACCGGGCTGCCGGTGGAGCGGGAGTCGGCGGGTGAGGTGAACTTCCGGGCCGCCAGCCTGACGACGCTGGTGGATTCGCCGGTGCTGGCGGGCGAATACTTCCGCATCATCCCGCTGTCGGCCGCGAAGCCGGCGGTCGAGATGAGCATCGCCGCTGACAGCCCGGCCGCGCTGGAAGCGAGTCCGCAGTTCACGGATGCCATGCGCAAGCTCGTCGAGGAGGCGAAGGCACTCTTTGGCGCCGAGCACTACGAGCACTACAACTTTCTCTTCACACTGAGCGACCGCGTGGCGCACTTCGGGCTCGAGCATCACCAGTCCAGCGACAGCCGCGTCGCCGAGCGGGCGCTGATCGACGAGGCCCAGGGGCGGCTCGCGCTGGGTGTCCTGCCGCACGAGTACGTTCATTCCTGGAACGGCAAGTACCGCCGCCCTACCGGGCTGGCGACGCCCAACTTCACGACGCCGATGCAAGGCGAGATGCTCTGGGTCTACGAGGGTCTGACGCAGTATTACGGCAACGTGCTGGCGGCGCGCAGCGGGCTCTGGACGCCGGAACAGTATTCCGACACGCTGGCGCAAACCGCCGCCGGCCTGGACCACACGCCCGGCCGCCGCTGGCGGCCGCTGATCGACACGGCGGTCGCGGCGCAGGTCCTCTACCACGCGCCGCGGGAGTGGAGCGCCCAGCGGCGCGGCACCGATTTCTACAATGAGGGCCTGCTCATCTGGCTCGATGCCGACACGCTCATCCGCCAGCTCACGTCGGGACAGCGCTCGCTTGACGACTTCTGCCGCCGCTTCCATGGCGGGCCGGCGGGACCGCCGGCAGTCAAGCCCTACACCGTCGACGATGTGGTGGCCACACTCAACGAGGTCGCGCCCTACGACTGGCGGACGTTTTTCGACCAGCGCCTCTACACGACCGGCTTCCCCGCCCCGCTCGGGGGTATCGAGCGCGGCGGCTGGCGGCTCACCTACGATGCCGAGCGGGGCCAGCGGATAAAGGATGTGGAATCCGTACGCGAGCGTGTCGAGCTGGGCTACTCGCTTGGCCTGCAGCTGGACACCGAAGGCCTCATCACCGACGTGATTCCGGGGATGCCCGCAGCGGTTGCCAAAATCGGCCCCGGCATGACCGTTGCCGCTGTGAACGGCAAGGCGTTTTCGCCCGACGCCCTGCGTGACGCGGTGCGGGCGGCACAGACGTCCACGGAGCCGATTCAGCTGCTCGTCAATAACGAGGGCGCTCTGATCAACTACCCGATCGACTACCACGGCGGCGAGCGGTACCCACACCTCGTACGTGACGGCGCCAAACCCGACCTGCTCAGCCAGACGATCGCGCCACTCACCCCGAGACGGTGAGCCGCCGCTGCGCCGTGGAGCAGGCCGCGCAGTCGGACGACCTGGCCCCGCTGTAGGGCGGCGCTGAGGGGACGGGGCGCGGTCGGCATCGGGCAGACGAGTTCGGTCGGCGCAGTATGGACCACCGGGACACCAGTGATTCTTTCACATCGAACGCCTGACGAACGCCACTTGCCGCGCCGTACCCGTCGGCGCGAGTATTTGTGCATAGCAATGACCGATAGTGCAAGGGGGCCCCGGTGGACGACGGTTACGAGGTGTACTGCATCGCGGATCCGTTGTTTTACGATTCGATGATCGGGCCGAGCCGCTCGGAGTCCTTCGATGCCACGCAACGCCTGGTGCCGGAGGGTTGGGAACGGCGGATCGCCGACAATTGGGTGGTCATGAATCCGGTCGGCACTTCGGTGCCCCAGCAGGGCTGGAAGATCCACGCGTCGGCGTGCCTCGATAATGCGGAACGAATCCTGGAGACCGTGTGGGCCTACTGCATCCCACGCCGGATCCAGTTCAAATTCCTGGCTTCCCGGAACGTGGTCCACATGCGGAACGCGAAGTACGCACCGCGGGGATCCAGCGGAAAGTTCGTCACGATCTACCCGGCCGACGTCGATGCGCTGGGAACGATCCTGCACGATCTCGGCGACCGGCTGGCCGGCGAGCCGGGCCCCTACATCCTCAGTGACCTGCGCTGGAACGACGGCCCGCTCTACGTCCGCTACGGCGGTTTTGCCCTGCGGCACTGCCTGTCGGCGCGGGGTGACCAGGTCCCGGCCATTGAGGGCCCGACCGGAGAGCTGGTGCCCGACCGCAGGGATGCGGTGTTCACCACTCCGCCGTGGGTGACCTTGCCGGACCTGCTTGTTCCCCAGCTCGCAGCGCGCAACGCCACCGCGGTCGCCGACGTGCCCTACCGCATCGAGCAGGTCATGCACTTCTCCAACGGCGGGGGCCTCTACGAGGCGACCGACCAGCGGACCGGTGCCCGGGTGGTGCTCAAGGAAGCCCGGCCGCATGCCGGCCTCGCCGCGGACGGCGCCGACGCAGTCCAGCGGCTGCAGCGCGAACGCCAGACACTCGAGCATCTTGCGGGTATCGAGGGGGTGCCCGCTGTCCACGACTACTTCACCTTGGGCGAGCACCACTTCCTCGCCCTGGAGTTCGTCGAGGGAACGCCGCTGAACAAGGTGTTCACACAGCGCTACCCGCTGAGCGAGCCTGCCACCGGGCCAGCGAAGTTCGCCCCCTACACCAAGTGGGCGTTGCGGGTATGTGCTCAGGTCGAAGACGTCGTCGCCGCCATCCACGGGCGCGGGATCATCCACGGCGATCTGCACCTGTTCAACGTCATAGTCCGGCCCGACGGCCGGATCGCGCTGATCGACTTCGAGGTCGCGACGAGCCTTGACGAGGCACGCCGGCCCACCCTGGGCAGCCCCGGCTTCGCGGCCCCGCCGGACCGGACCGGGTTCGACATCGACAGGTACTCACTGGCCTGCCTGCGATTGGCACTGTTCCTTCCGTTGACCGCCATGATCCGGCTCGACGCCGGAAAGCCGGAAGACTTCGCCGAGGTCATCGCCGAGCACTTTCCCGTGCCGCCGGCTTTCCTGTCCAACGCCGTGCAGACGATCACCGGAGTCGGCCGCACCGACGGAGACGCACCCCGACGGCGGAGTGCCAGGGGGCTCCCACCGTTCCCGTCCCGGACGGCCGGCTGGGCAACCGTCCGGGACTCGATAGTGGCCGGGATCTTGGCCAGTGCTACTCCCAGGCGCACCGACCGGCTCTTTCCCGGTGACATCGCGCAGTTCAGCACCGGTGGTCTCAACATCGCCCACGGTGCTGCGGGGGTGCTCTACGCGCTGGCGGTGACCGGGGCCAACCGGTACCCCGCCGGGGAACACTGGCTGCTCGAGCGCGCCGCTGCGGCGAAGCGCGGCGCGCGGCTGGGTCTCTACGACGGGCTGCACGGCGTGGCGTACGTGCTGGCAGAGCTCGGATACCGGCAAGCTGCCCTCGACCTGATCGAGTTCTGCCTGACCGAGCAGCGCGACCGGCTCGGCATCGGCCTGTCCGGCGGCCTGGCCGGTATCGCGCTCAATCTGGTCCACTTCGCGGGCTCGGCCGGGGAATCCACGCTGTTCGAGCACGCGCTGCGGGCCGCCGAGATGGTCGCTGACCGGCTCGGTGGCGCCGACAGCGTCGGCATGACCAGTGGCGGGGATCACCCCTACGCCGGGCTGATGCAGGGCTCGTCGGGTCCGGCGCTGATGTTCCTGCGCCTCTACGAGCACACCGGTGATCGTGGATTCCTCGAGCTGTCCGCGACCGCGCTGCGCCAGGACCTGCGTCGATGCCTGCTGCGCGACGACGGCTCGATGCTCGTCAACGAGGGCTGGCGGGCGATGCCCTACCTCGACCGGGGCAGCGCGGGCATCGGCATGGTCCTCGATGAATACCTCTCGCACCGCTCCGATGACGAGTTCGCCAGCGCCGCGGCTGCCATTCGCAGCGTCGCGCGGGTCCCGTTCTACATCCAGCCCGGGCTGTTCAGCGGCCGGGCCGGAATCATCCTTTACCTCAGCCGGGCGTACCCGCCTGGGCAGGCAATCTGGAATCGCGAGATCGCCGCCCAGATCCGGCGGCTGGCCTGGCACCGCGTCGACTACCAGGGTCACCTCGCCTTTCCCGGTGAACAGCTGCTAAGGCTGTCGATGGACCTGGCCAGCGGCGCTGCAGGAGTTCTTCTCGCGCTGGGTGCCGCAGTACACGAGCACCCCGTCGGTCTCCCGTTCCTGTTCGAACCCCGGCAGTCGCCGCCGCACGTCGCCCCCGTGCCGGCGGTGTTGACGGAGAGGAACGGGCTGGTGTCCACGTCTACTTACGGAGGGAGGTGAAAACCATGGCGCTTCTCGACCTGCAGGCCCTGGAGCTGTCCGCCGAGATGAAGGGTTGCGGCGGCCACGACAGGGACCACTGCGACGGGAGTTTCCTCAGCCTGCTGCTCTGCGGCAACTGAGGTTGTCATCACCTGGGTGGTCCGGGGCAGCCGGCGTTGCCCCGGACCACCCAATAATCCACAGACCAGAAGAGCTCACCGTAGCGACGATGCGGAGGCCGCGTGAACAGCGATCCGGCGTGGCGACAAGCACACCGTTTGCTGCTGTCGACGGGCCGGCGCGGCGGGTTGTGGACCTGGTTGCTGGCGCTGGCCACGCTTGTCAGCGCGGGCGCCGAAATCCTGCTACCTGCCGCACTCGGCCGGGCGCTGGACGCGCTGCCCGGTGGCGGTGACGTCACGTGGGTCCTCCTCGCCTGCGCAGGGCTGATCGCCATCATGGTGGCCGGGAAAGTGATCGGCGACATCGCCACCGGAGCGAGCACCGCCCGGAGCACGGCCTGGCTGCGCATGACGCTGGTCCGGCATCTGGTCGCGATCGGCCCGGTGGCCACCCGCCGCTTCGGACCCGGAGACCTGGTGACCCGGGTGACCCGCAACGCCAGCGAGGCAGGCCAGGTCGGGGTGACCGCGGTCATGGTCGGTGCCGGTCTGATCCCGCCGGTCGGCGCTATTGTCGCGCTGGCGTTGATCGACCCGTGGGTAGGGCTCACCGCGCTGGCCGGAGTCGTGGCGATGGCCTGGCTGCTGCGGGTTTTCGTCCGGGACAACTCCGAGACCATCGGACGCTACCTCAACAGCCAGGGCCTGATCGCCGCACGGCTGCTCGACGCATTGTCCGGGGCCCGCACAATCGCCGCGGCCGGCAGCATCGAGCACGAGCGGCGACGGATCCTCCAGCCGATGCACGGGCTGCGCGAGCATGGCGTGGGGATGTGGCGCAACCAGGTGCGGGTGGCCGGGCAGGCCGCCATAATCGGGCCGCTGCTGCAGCTCGCTGTCATCGGTGTCGCCGGGCTCGGTGTGGCCGCTGGTCGGCTGACCGTCGGCGAGCTCTACGCCGCAAGCCGCTACGCGGTGCTGGCCGCCGGCATCGGATCGGCCGTGGGATTTTTGAACAAGCTCACCCGAGTCCGGGCCGGTGGCCGCCGCGCGGCTGAGGTGCTCACCGAGCCGGTGACCCGATATGGCGCCGCGACGCTGCCTGGCTCCTCTGATACCGGCGGCGGCCGGCTGGAGTTCCGCCGAGTCCGGTTGTCGGCCGCGGCCGAGGCTGGTAACAATGCCGCCTCCGCGGGACGAAGTGCGTCGGCGGTCATCGACGGGCTCGATCTCGTCGTCCCGGCTGGTGCGACAGTGGCGGTGGTCGGCCGGTCCGGTGCGGGCAAGTCGATGCTCGCCGCGCTGGCCGGTCGGCTCACCGATCCGGAGCAGGGGCAGGTGCTGCTCGATGGCGTCGCGCTGCCCGACCTGTCCCGGGAACAGCTGCGGGACGCGGTGGGCTTCGCCTTCGAGCGCCCGGCGCTGGTCGGTGACACGATCGAAGAGGTGATCAACTTCGGTTCGCGCGGCCGCACCCAGGAGAAGTTCCGTGGGGCCGCCGCTGCCGCCCGCGCGGACACCTTCATCGAGAGACTGCCGCAGGGCTACCAGACGGCGCTGGCCGCAACCCCACTGTCCGGAGGTGAGATGCAGCGCCTCGGCCTGGCCCGGGCCTTCGCGCATCCTTACCGGGTACTCATCCTCGACGACGCGACCTCCAGCCTGGACACCGTCACCGAGCGGCAGGTCGGTGACGTGCTGACCACCAGGGATGTGGGGCAAACCAGACTGATCATCGCGCACCGGGCAGCCACGGCCGCGCGGACAGACCTGGTGGCCTGGCTCGATCGGGGTACCGTGCGCAGCCTGCGCCCGCACGCCGAGTTGTGGCGTGACCCGGATTATCGGGCCCTGTTCGGCTCCGAGGCTGTGCCGACCGAAAGGCAGGGCCTGGCCGAGAGGCAGGGCCTGACCGAAAGGCAGGGCCTGACCGACACGCCGGACCGGCCCGCGGTGGCAGTGTTGTGACCCCCGCCGTCGTGACCCCCGCCGGGAACACCGTGCCCCGGGTCCTCCTGGGCGCGTTGCGTCGCTATCCCCGCGCTCTTGCCCGTCTTGCTGGGTGGTCGGTGCTGGAGGTGCTCCCGCTGCTGCTGTCCGGCTATGGAGTCGCCCGCGCGCTGGATGACGGATTCCTCGCCGGCCGTGCGGGGACCGGGCTGGTGTGGCTCGGTGTCCTGGCCGTCGCGGTGGTTGCGGGGGCGCTGGCTACCCGGCACATCTACCGGATCCTCGCCGAGATCGTCGAGCCGTTACGCGACGACCTGGTGGAGCGCGTGGTAGGGGGTGCGCTGCAGCGGTCCACGGTGCTCGGTGGGCGACCCGATTCGGGCGCGGTCGCCCGGCTTACCCACCAGGTCGAGGTGGTCCGGGACACCTTCGCCGGCTTGCTCCTGCTCACCAGGAGCTTCGTGGTCACCGTCATCGCCGCAGTGATCGGGATGACCGCACTGACCGGGGTCGTCGGGCTGCTGGTGCTACCGCCGCTGCTGGCAGGTCTGGCGTTTTTCGTGGCCTCCCTGCGGTCCATGGTGACCCGGCAACGCGACTACGTGCTCACCGACGAATCGGTCGCCGAATCGGCCAGCACCATCGCGCACAGCCTCCGCGACGTGGTCGCTTGTGGCGCCGAGGACCTGGCCTGCGCGCGGGTGCAGCGGGACGTGGACGCGCACGCGGCGGCGGAACGCACGCTGGCCCGGATGGCGGCGATCCGCACGTTGTCAGTGGCGGTTGGTGGCTGGTTGCCGGCCGTGGGCCTGCTCGTGGCGGCGCCCTGGTTGCTCGCGAACGGCGCGACGCTGGGCACGATCGCCGGGGGCCTGGTCTACCTGACCCAGGGCCTGCTCCCGGCGCTGAAGGCGCTGGTCGACGGGGTGGGCGCCGGGGGCTTGCGGCTGGTGGTCACGCTGGATCGGCTCATTGAGGCGGGGGAACGTCCGGTGCCCGCGCGGGACGGGCTGCCGCAGACCCCCGGCGGGCACGACCTGGTGGCCGACGGTGTCACCTTCTCCTACGGCGGTCACGCCGAACCGGTGGTGGACCGCCTGGACCTGGTGATCCCGGAGGGCCAGCACCTGGTCATCGTGGGTCCCAGCGGCGCCGGTAAGTCGACCCTGGCTGGATTGCTCGCCGCGACGCACGTTCCGGATCGCGGCGAGGTACGCCTGGGCGGGCTGCCGGTCGCCGACCTCGACCCGCAGTCCCTCACGCGCTACCGAGTGGTGATCCCGCAGGAGGCGTACGTCTTCGCCGGGACGGTCGGCGAAAACCTGCGTTACCTGCATCCCGCGGCGACCCGGACCGAGCTCGATACCGCGGTCGATGAGCTGGGCCTGCGCTCGGTGGTGACTCGCCTCGGTGGATACGACGCTGCGGTCGACTCCGGGATGCTCTCGTCCGGGGAACGGCAGCTGTTCGCTTTGGCCAGGGCGCACCTGACTCCTGCGCCCGTGCTGATCCTGGACGAAGCCACCTGCCACCTCGACCCGGTCGCCGAGGAACGGGTCGAGCGGGTTCTTGCCGGCCGCGGTGGCACCCTGGTCGTCGTCGCGCACCGGCTCAGCTCCGCGCTACGAGCCCATCGGATCCTGCTGATGGACGGCGCGGCAGTGGCGTCAGGCAGCCACCGCGAGCTGCTCCGAACTGCACCGCTGTACCGCGACCTGGTCGGCCATTGGGATAGTCCCATCCCATATAGTGCACAGTGATGGATGACGGGCCGGCGCTCATTGTCGTCACCGGCCCGTCATCACCGAACTGTCAGATCCAGCCCGCCTCGCGGGCGATGCGAATGGCGTCAATCCGGGTGCGGGCATCCAGCTTGGTCATGACCCGCGAAAGGTAGTTGCATACCGTCCCGCGGCTCAGGAAAAGCCGTTGGGCGATCTCGGTCGGCGACGCCCCGCCGGAAGCGAGGTCGAGCACCGTGAGTTCCCGGGGGGTCAGCGGGCTGCCCGCTACGGCGATCGCGGCCACCGCGAGGGCAGGGTCGATCGTCCGGTTCCCCTTGGCGACCTGGCGGATGGTGGCCAGCAGCCGCCGGGGTTGCGCGTCCTTGTCCACCGCGCCGGCCACCGGCACATCGAGCGCACGCCGGACCAGGCCCGGTCGTTGCGCCGTGGCCAGCACGATCACCCGGCACTCGGGTAGCCGTTCGTGCAGTGTCTGGGCGGTCGCGAGCACGTCGGGCCCATTTTGGTCGACGTCTATCACGACGACATCGGGCCGGTGCCGGATCGCGGTGGGGATCACGCGGTCGCCCAAGGCGATTCCGGCGACCACTTCGATGTCGTCCTCGCTCGACAGCAGCGCGGATAGCGCGCCACGAGGCAGGCTCATGTCGATGATGAGAAGTACCCGGATCGGTTTCGGCGTCGGACGCCGGTCCGCCGTCGGCCGTTCGGGGATACCGGTGAACTCGTCACATGCGGCAACGGTGTTCGCCGAGAGATTTCGCGGGATCGGCGCGCTTGCCTGACGTGTCGCGATCATGGGATACGAACTTGGTCGGCGCGGACGCGGAATGTGCCTGGTTGCCAACGTGCTGCCATGGGCTGTCCTCTCCCCCTGTGTCTGGGATGGACGCGCGATTGGCATCCATCTCAGACTGTTGACCACGCCCTGCTGCCCCCTCAGGGTGATCCCGGAGGAATCACCCCATGAGGATCCCCGAGGGGATCCTGTACTGCTTGTTATCGCAGCTTCAGCTCAGGGTGTTACTCTGTGCACACTCTGTCACTATCGTCACTCTCAGTATACGATCTGTCGGCCCAGCCGGCGGGTGATCGTAGGCTCGCGGTCGTGAACACGGTGCAGGATCTGCTCGCGGCGGACCGCGCGCACGTGTGGCATCCCTACGGGCCGATGCCGGGTCGGGTCGATCCGCTCGTGGTCCGCTCCGCCGCCGGGGTTCGGCTGTACCTGGCCGACGGGACCGAGCTGGTGGACGGGATGTCCTCGTGGTGGGCGGCCATCCACGGTTACGCCCACCCGGTGCTCGACGCCGCGGTGTGCGACCAGCTCGGCCGGATGAGCCACGTAATGTTCGGGGGCCTGACCCACGAGCCCGCGGTCCGGCTGGCCCGCCGCCTGGTGGAGATCACTCCGGAGCCGCTGCAGCACGTGTTCTTCGCCGACTCGGGCTCGGTGTCGGTGGAGGTCGCAATCAAGATGTGCCTGCAGTACTGGCGCTCGCTTCGGCGGCCTGGCAAGCACCGGCTGCTCACCTGGCGGGGCGGTTACCACGGTGACACCTTCGGCGCGATGAGCGTCTGCGATCCCGACACCGGGATGCACGCGCTGTGGTCAGGCATGCTCGCCCGGCAGCTGTTCGTGCCACCGCCGCCGGTCGACCTGGACTCGGCTTACGTGCAGCTGCTGGCCGACACCGTGGCCCGGCACGCCGACGAGCTGGCCGCGGTGATCGTCGAACCGGTCGTGCAAGGCGCCGGGGGGATGCGCTTCCATGACCCGCGCTACCTGCACGTGCTGCGCGAGATCACCCTGGCCCACGACGTGCTGCTGGTCTTCGACGAGATCGCCACCGGGTTCGGCCGCACCGGGGCGCTGTTCGCCGCTGACCACGCCGGGATCAGCCCTGACGTGATGTGCCTGGGCAAGGCGCTCACCGGCGGCTATCTCACGATGGCGGCCGCGCTGTGTACCCCGCGGGTCGCCGAGGGCATCTCGGGTGGCGAGGTCCCGGTGCTTGCCCATGGGCCGACGTTCATGGGCAACCCGCTGGCGGCGGCGGTGGCGTCCGCATCGATCGACCTGCTGCTCGGTCAGGACTGGTGCGCCGAAGTGCAGCGCCTGGAGGCGGGGTTACGGGCCGGGTTGGCGCCGGCTCGGGAGGTGCCCGGTGTGGTCGACGTCCGGGTGCGGGGAGCGATCGGGGTCGTGCAGCTCGACCATGACGTCGACCTCCCCGCTGCCACCGCTGCGGCCGTGGCGCGGGGCGTGTGGCTGCGCCCCTTCCGCGATCTCGTTTACACCATGCCGCCCTATGTCACGGGTGACGCGGACCTAGCGCAGATCACCGGCGGAGTCCTCGCCGCGGTCGCCGCCGGCTGACGTGGCAGCCTGTGCGACATGAGCACTGCTCCAGAGTTTCCGGTGACCGCAACGGGCTACCAGTCGATGCTGTCGGCGGTGATCGAGCGCACGGTCGGCCCCCAGGCCGCCGAGATCGACCGCACCGGGGCGTACCCGCGCGACAGCGTGCAGTCCCTCGGCGATGCCGGGCTGCTCGGCCTGCTCAGTGCGTACGAGGTCGGGGGTGGCGGGGAGTCCCTCGCAGCGGGCGCACACGTCGTCGAGGCGCTGGCGGCCAGGTGTGGCTCGACGGCCATGGTCGTGTTGATGCACTACGCGGCAGTCGCTGTCATCGAAGCGCACGGGCCGCGCGACGTCCGCCGCCTGATCGCCCGCGGCGACCATGTGAGCAGCCTGGCATTCGCCGAGGTCGGCTCCGACAGCCACTTCTGGGCGCCGGTGGGCACGGCGACCGCCGGTGACGGCGAGACCGTCGTGCTCGACGCCCGCAAGAGCTGGGTGACCTCGGCCGGCCAGGCCGACAGCTACGTATGGTCGAGCCGGCCGATGGATGGCGATGGTGCCATGACCCTGTGGCTGGTGCCCCGCGGTGCGGCCGGGCTGAGCTTGGGCAAGTTCGACGGGCTGGGTCTGCGCGGCAGCGCCTGTCGTCCGGTGTCCGGGGTGGGGGTGGCTGTCCCTGCGGGCGCCCGGCTCGGGGACGACGGTGCGGGCCTGGACATCGCGCTGGCCACCGCGCTGCCCGCCTTCCTGGTGCTCACCGCGGCGTTCTCGCTCGGCATCATGGAGGCGCTGGTCGCCGAGGCCGCCGCGCACCTCGCCCGCACCCGGCTGCAGCATCTCGACCAGACCCTGGCCGAGCAACCGATCTCCCGGGCGGCATTCGCCCGCCTGCGCATCCGCACCGACAGCACTCGGGCGTTGCTGCAGGACACCCTGACCGCTCTGGGCGCCGGGCGGGAGGATGCGACGCTTCGCGTGCTGGAGGTCAAGGCGGCTGCCGCGGAGGCGGCCGCCGAGGTCGCCGACGGCGTGCTGAAGCTGTGCGGCGGCGCCGCGTTCCGCAAGGAGCTCGGGGTGGAGCGACGGTTCCGCGACTCGCTCGCCGTGCGGGTGATGGCACCCACCACCGACACATTGCACGATGTCGTCGGTCGCGCTTGTCTTGGGTTACCGCTGTTCGATGTCGGGCTGCTAACGTCGAAAGAGTGAATACGGCGTAGCTCAGCCTGTTCTTACCTGGACTTCAAGCCGGATCCGGACGATAGGTAGTGACGAGGAGAGGTCAAGTCTTAACGGTCAATGACGCCCG
>JBOHFT010000068.1:0-20442 GCA_050699815.1 Pseudonocardiaceae bacterium
TCGCCGAGCCGATGGCCGCGGTCTCCGTGCGGACCTTCGCCCAGGGCCATCACGGACGTGAGGGGCTGCTGGCGGGCATCACCTTGGCCCGGGTGCATCTGCTCGCCGGGGAGCCCGACGCGGCCCGGCTGGCCGCGCAGGCGATCGAGGCGGTGCCCCCGCTGCGCTCCGGTGTCGCCCGCACCGCGCTAGCCCCCCTGGCCCGGGACCTGCAGACCAGATCGGGACCAGACTTCGCCGAGCTGGCCCGCCAGGCCCAGAAGATAGCAACGACACGAATGTGACACCGAGACGCTGTCGTGGTGGAGTCGTTGTGTGCTGGGCCCGTCCACCCCGTGCCCCCGTATGGAGGCGCAAGATGTGAGTTCTAGCCGGTCAGGCCCGGGAGGGCGGACGTGGCTGCGGTCTGCTCGATGCGCTGGCCGTGGGGGGTGACGGTGAACTGCCAGGTGTGCAGCTCGGGTTTGCCAGTGTCGATCCACCACTGGTGGGCAGCCTCGATCTCGTCCCAGAGCTGGCGGGGTCCGGCTTGGCGCACGTCATAGATGTCGGTGTCGGCGCAGTAGCTCAGGGTCGCCCAGGACTCGGAGTGGGGATCGACGAACCACAGCACCCCAGCGTGGCGGCGGGCCGGTCGGTGGATCAGCGCGCAGTCGGTGACTCTCAGGCTGATGGCGAGCGCGGCGCCGGGGATGCCGGCCACGTCATGGGCGTGCAGCCGGGTGCGGCTGGCGGCACCGAGGCTGGTGTCGATCGAGGCGGTGTAAGTCGGCGCTGGCCGTTGATCGCGCAGCCACATGAAGGACACGTCACCGACGATGCCGCCGGTCGCGGTGCCGTTATCGTCCACGGTGAGCGACAGCAGGCCACCGGGGTAGTAGGCGCTGGCCCAGGGGGTGAGCACCAGGCCCCCTGGCCGGGTCTGCGCCACCCAGGCATAGGGCACCTCGGTGACCGCGGCGGTGGAGATGATCCGGTCATAAGGTGCCCGCGCCGGATGGCCCAGGGCCCCGTCGCCAGTGATCACCGTCACCCGGTCACAGCCGGTGGCGGCCAGCGCTGCCCGGGCGTGGTCGGCCAGCGGGGGATCGACCTCGATCGTGGTGACCTGCTGGGCCCCCAGCCGGGCGGCCAGCAGTGCTGCGTGGTAGCCGCTGCCGGTCCCGATCTCCAGCACGCTCATCCCCGGCACCGCGTCCAGCGCGGCGAGCATGACGGCGACGACACCAGGGTGACTGGCCGAGGAGGTGATGTGCCGCCCCCGATCACCGTCAGGATTGCCGTCGTCGACCTGGATCACCACGGCTTCCCGGTCGTAGGCCCGGTCGAGCCATTGCTGCGGGTCTTCATCACGGCGCAGCGGAGTCAAGCTCCGACCATGGGGCAGCCAGATGGTGTCCGGAATGAACTGGTGGCGCGGTACGGCCAGAAACGACGCCCGCCATGCCGGGGTCAGCTCCCCACTGCCGGTCAGCTCGTCAACCAGACTCCGGAGCCGACCATTCAGATCACTCACCCGTCGTCGTCCTTGTCTTTTTCGTCCTTGTCCTGGTCCTTGTTCTTTGGGTCATCGTCCTCCGCAGCGTGTTTACCGGGCTCGGGCTTCCTTGGCATCCAGCCGACAAAGCCATCACGCTTGGCCCTCTCGTCTTCATCGTTCTGGTCATGCTTGCCCACAGCGTTCCTCCTCAACGACATCCGGCGCCGGACACGTTCCCCACCCGCAGGTGCGCGCCACGAACCGGTGGGTACCCGACCCCCATTCCCCACCACGATCCTGCTCACGCGGCGGTGGTGGTCAGGCGACCGCGCAGCTCGGCTACACCCGCACTAGTGTGCGGGGGCTCCAGCGCGGTGTCCAGGACCCGTAGCCGGTCATGCGCACGAGGAGCACCGGCGGCGGGGTGACCGCGGCGCTGGGCTGACCGCCATTCGGAGCCGAATTGCGGTTCCGGGGCCGTATAGACCGCGATTCGGCTCCGAATGGCGGTCTATACGCTGGCTAGCGCAGCCAGCGTAGTGCGGCGGTGAGGTCGGTCACCTGGTGCAGGTGCATTCCGGGGGGTGGGGTGGCGTCGGCGTCGGCTGGGACCAGTGCGTGCTGGAAGCCCAGCCGGGCGGCCTCGGCCAGGCGCCGGTGCAGCCCGGTCACCTGGCGGACCTCACCGGCCAGCCCGACCTCCCCGATCGCCACCGTGTGCGGTGGCAGCAGCAGGTCACCGGCTGCCGAGGCGACGGCGAGTGCGACCGCGAGATCGGCGGCCGGCTCCACCACCCGCATCCCGCCGACTGTCGCGGTGTATACGTCCGACCCGGTCAGCCGCACGCCACCGCGGCGCTCGGTGACCGCCAGGATCATCGCCACCCGGGAGGAGTCCAGGCCGCTCACCGCCCGGCGCGGGTTGGCCAGGGCGGATGGGGCGACCAGTGCCTGGACCTCGCCCAGCAGCGGCCGTTTGCCCTCCACCACGACCGTCACCGCGGTCCCGGGCACCGCGCCGTCGCGGCGGGTGAGGAACAGCCCGGACGGGTCGGGCAAGCCGGTGATGCCGTCGTCGGTGAGCTCGAAGCAGCCGACCTCGTCGGCGGCCCCGAACCGGTTCTTGATCCCGCGGACCATGCGCAGCGTGGAGTTGCGGTCGCCCTCGAACTGCAGCACCACGTCGACCAGGTGCTCCAGCACCCGGGGCCCGGCCACCGTGCCGTCCTTGGTGACGTGCCCGACCAGCACCACCGGTAGCCCGCGCTGCTTGGCGGTGCTGATCAGGGCGCTGGCCACGGCCCGGACCTGCGACACCCCGCCGGGGCTGCCCTCGGCGCCGGGACAGGACATGGTCTGCACCGAGTCGACGATCAGCAGCCCCGGATCGACCGCGTCGAGGTGCCCGAGCACCGCGGCGAGGTCGGACTCGGCGGCCAGGAACAGCTCGTCGTGCAGCGCGCCGGTGCGCTGCGCCCGCAGCCGGACCTGGCCCGCGGACTCCTCGCCGGTCACGTAGAGCGCGCGCCGGCCGGCCAGCGCGCAGCGGTACGCGACCTCCAGCAGCAGGGTGGACTTCCCGACGCCGGGCTCGCCGGCCAGCAGCACCACCGCACCGGGCACCAGCCCGCCGCCCAGCACCCGGTCGAGCTCGGGCACCCCGGTGGCGGTGGCCCGCGCGGAGTGCAGGTCGACCTGGGAGATCGGGCGGGCCGGCGCCGTCGGTGCACCGGCCGCGACCCGTGTCACCGGCCGCGGGCCGCGCGCCGCCACACTGCCCCACGCCTGGCACTCGGGGCAGCGGCCCACCCATTTGGCGACCTCGTGGCCGCATTCGGCGCAGCGGTGGGTGGCGCGGACGTTCGCGGGGGGCCTTGCCATGGTCGCGGACGTTATCTGCCCGGCCCGACAGTGCGGCTCAGCCGTGTCCGCCGCTCTCGGCGGTCTCGCGCACCGAGTCTGCCGGTGCCGCCATGGGCACTGGCAGGGTCACCTCGCCGGCGTCGCGGAACACGAACGTGACCGGGGTGTTCAGCCCGGCGGGCAGTGGCCGGGTGGTGTTGAGCACGATGCGCAGTTGCCCGACGACCAGCGGGCTGGTGGGCTGGGTGCTACCGAGAGTGCTGGTCACGTTCGTCCCGGGGGGGATCGTGGTCGTGCCCACGACCAGCACCTGGCTGGCTGCGGGAGAGGTCACCGAGATCAGCTCGTCGGCGCTGGTGCCCTGATTGGCGATGGTGAGCAGCACCGGCACACTCGATCCGGCCGGGTAGGTGCCGTTGGCGCTGGGTGCGGAGGGGATCCGCACGTCGCGCAGCGCGATGGTGGTCCCGATGTCCGCGATGGTGGTCCCGATGTCACCGTAGGCCCCGTCGACGGCGGCCACCTGGCTATCGGTCTGGGTAATCTGGCCCGCGCCACAGCCGGCCAGGGCCAGCGCGCTGGCGCAGCAGGCCACGGCAAGAGCGGTGACAGCGAGGCGGGGCCGCATCACCTGGCGGCGGCTCACGGGCGGGGTCCTCCTGGAGATCGTGCTCGCGACAATGTCCGGCCAGCCTCATCTGACCAGGGCGAATCCTAGCCGCAGGCGCGGTGCCGCGACGTGCCCGGCCCGGCCCAGGTGAGTCCCCAGTGGAGCGACCTTGAGCTGCGGGAGCGCTGCGTTGCGCAGCGGGGGCCGGTTGCCGAACCCCTGACCTGCGACGACGCCGTAGCGCCCGGCGCAGTGCTGTTCCCGGGCGTGGTAACCTGGGGGCATCGAAAGGGGCAGAGGACACATGGTTTTCAAGGTCGGAGAGACCGTCGTCTACCCGCACCACGGTGCCGCTCTTATCGAGGCCATCGAAACCCGAGTGATCAAGGGTGAGGAGAAGAAGTACCTCGTCCTCAAGGTCGCTCAGGGTGATCTTACCGTCCGTGTTCCTGCTGCCAACGCCGAAGTTGTCGGCGTCCGGGACGTGGTCGGTCAGGAAGGTCTCGATCGGGTTTTCGAGGTGCTGCGTGCGCCTCACACCGAGGAGCCAACGAACTGGTCGCGGCGGTACAAGGCCAACTTGGAGAAGCTCGCCTCCGGCGACGTCAACAAGGTGGCGGAAGTGGTCCGGGATCTTTGGCGCCGCGAGCGCGACCGTGGTCTGTCGGCCGGCGAGAAGCGCATGCTCGCGAAGGCCCGTCAGATCCTGGTGAGCGAGCTCGCGCTCGCCGAGGGCACCAACGAGGACAACGCCGAGGTGCTCCTCGACGAGGTCCTCGCCGCAGCCTCCTGACGGCGCTGCCGGGCCGCGGCCCGGCGCCCCGGGTCGCGGCACTGGTGCCGGCCGCGGGGCAAGGCGTGCGGTTGGCGGCGGGGATGCCCAAGGCATTCGTGCCGCTGCGTGGCCGCCCGTTGCTCTGGCACTGCGTGCAGGGGCTGCTGGCGGCCGGTTGCGTCGAGCTGGTCGTGGTTGCAGTCGGTGCCCAGCACCGCGACCTGGCCTGGGCCGCCCTCGCCGACGCGGGGGAGCGGGTGCGGATCGTGACCGGCGGCGCGCAGCGGTCGGACTCGGTCCGGGCGGCTCTGTTTAGCGTGCCGGACGCCGAGGTGGTCCTGGTGCACGACGCGGCCCGCTGCCTCACCCCGGTCAGCGTGATCCGGGCCGTGGCCGCGGCGGTGCTGGCCGGGCAGCGGGCCGTGGTGCCGGCCCTGACAGTGGTCGACACGATCAAACAGGTGGACGCCGACGGCCGGGTCGTGGCCACGGTGGACCGCGCGGCCTTGCGGGTGGTGCAGACCCCGCAGGGGTTCGCCGGGGACCTGCTGCGGCGGGCTCATCAGGCCCCATCCGGGCCGGTGACCGACGACGCCGGCCTCGTCGAGCAGCTGGGGGAGACCGTGACCACCCTGCCGGGCCACCCCCACGCTTTCAAGATCACCACGCCGTTCGACCTCGTCGTCGCCGAGGTGGTGGCTGGCGCGCGGGCGGCCGGTTCGGGATGAGGGTGGGGATCGGCGATGAGGGTGGGGATCGGCACCGACGTGCACCCGGTGCAACCCGGCCGGGAGTGCTGGCTCGCCGGGCTGCACTGGCCCGGGATACCGGGCTGCGCTGGGCACTCCGACGGGGACGCCGCCGCGCACGCATTGTGCGACGCTGCGCTGTCCGCGGCTGGCCTGGGCGACCTGGGCGCGGTATTCGGCACCGGCGAGCCGCGGTGGGCGGGGGCGCACGGAGCCGAGCTGCTCACCGAAGTACGCCACCGGCTGGCCGCCCAGGGCTGGACGGTGGGCAACGGCTCGGTGCAGGTGATCGGGAATGCGCCGCGGGTGGGCACCCGCCGCGCCGAGGCGCAGCGGGTGCTGTCCGAGGCACTGGGCGGCCCGGTCTCGGTGTCCGGCACCACCACCGATGGCCTCGGGCTCACCGGCCGCGGCGAGGGCGTCGCCGCCGTAGCAGCGGTGCTGATCGTGAGGGCATAACACTCCCCGTACCATCACGGCGTGAGCCTGCACCTGTATGACACTGCGACGCGCAGCCTGCGCGAGTTCGTCCCGCTGCGACCCTGCGCGGCGTCGATCTACGTGTGTGGTGCCACGGTGCAGGGTGTCCCGCACATCGGGCACGTGCGTTCGGCGCTGAACTACGACGTGCTGCGCCGGTGGCTGGTGGCCACCGGCCACGACGTGCAGCTGGTGCGCAACGTCACCGACATCGACGACAAGATCCTTGCCAAGTCCGCCGAGGCCGGCCGGCCGTGGTGGGAGTGGGCTTTTACCCACGAACGGGCGTTCGAGGATGCCTACACCGCGCTGGGCTGCCTGCCACCGTCGGCGCTGCCGCGCGCCACCGGCCATGTCCCGCAGATGGTCGGCCTGATGGCGCGGCTGATCGACCGGGGGCACGCCTACGCCGCGGGCGGCGATGTCTACTTCGCGGTCGCCACGGTGGAAGGCTACGGGGCACTGTCCGGGCAGCGCCCCGACGAGGTCTGCCAGGGTGAATCCGCCGCGTCAGGCAAGCGCGACCCCCGGGACTTCACGCTGTGGAAGGGCGCCCGGCCCGGCGAGCCGTGCTGGCCGACGCCCTGGGGGCCGGGCCGTCCCGGATGGCACCTGGAGTGCTCGGCGATGGCCACTACCTATCTCGGCGCGGAGTTCGACATCCACGGCGGCGGGCTGGACCTCGTCTTCCCGCACCACGAGAACGAGCGGGCCCAGTCCCAGGCGGCCGGCGACGGATTCGCCCGGTACTGGCTGCACAACGGCTGGGTGACGCTGTCCGGTGAGAAGATGTCCAAATCGCTGGGCAACACGCTGTCCATCCCGGCCACGCTGCGCCGGGTCCGCGCGGTGGAGCTGCGCTACTACCTGGTCGGCGCGCATTACCGGTCTGCCATCGAGTATTCGGACGGCGCGCTGGACGAGGCGGCGGCCGCTTACCGGCGGATCGAGTCGTTCGTGCACCGGGTCCGGGAGCGCTGCGGGGTACCCGAGCCCGGCATCTGGTGCGCTGGCTTCGTCGCGGCGATGGACGACGACCTCGGCACGCCGGCCGCGCTCGCCGCGATCCACACCACCGTGCATGAGGGCAACGCCGCGCTGGGCATCGGGGACCACCTGGCGGCGATCGGGGCGGCCGGCTCGGTGCGCGCGATGACCGGCGTGCTGGGTCTGGACCCGCTGGCCGACCAGTGGCGTTCCCCGTCGGGTTCGGATGCCACGTCGGCGGCGCTGGCCGTCCTGGTGGGCCGGCTGCTCGCCGAGCGCGCCGAGGCCCGCGGCCGCCGTGATTTCCCGGCCGCCGATGCGGTGCGTGATCAGTTGCTCGCTGCCGGGATCGCCGTCGAGGACACTCCCGACGGTCCGGTGTGGACAGTCAAGGGGAGCTGACGCTCATGGCTGGTAACTCCCAGCGCCGGGGCGCGATGCGCAAGCCAGGCACCAAAAAAGGCGCCGTCGCCGGCACCGGCGGGCAGAAGTCCAAGGGCCTGCGCGGCCGCGGCGCCACGCCGCCTGCTGAGCTGCGGCCAGGCCATCCAGCCCAACGTCAACCTGGCCAACGTCACGGCGGGCCCGGCCCGGCCGTGCGGGCCCGCCGTCGTACCGGCACCGAGCCGGGGGAGACGGTGCTCGGCCGTAACCCGGTCCTGGAGTGCCTGCGCGCCGGAGTGCCGGCCACCGCGCTGCACGTCGCCATCGGGGTGGACGCCGATGACCGGGTCAGCGAATCGGTGCGGTTGGCCGCCGACGCCGGCCTGTCCATTCTCGAGGTCCCGAGGGCCGACCTCGACCGGCTGGCCGGCGGTGCGCTGCACCAGGGAATGGCGCTGCAGGTGCCGCCGTACGAGTACGCGCTTCCCGAGGACGTGCTGGCTGCCGCGGGTGACTCCGGGGTGCCCCCCCTGCTCGTCGCGCTGGACGGGGTGACCGACCCGCGCAACCTGGGCGCGGTGGTCCGCTCGGCCGCTGCGTTCGGCGCGCACGGCCTGCTGGTGCCGCAGCGGCGCTCGGCGGGGATGACCGCGGTGGCCTGGCGGACCTCGGCCGGGACGGCCGCGCGGCTACCGGTGGCCCGGGCCACGAATCTGGTGCGGACGCTCAAGGACTGCGCCGCGTCCGGCCTGATGGTGGTCGGTCTGGAGGCCGGCGGCTCGATGCCGCTGGACTCGTTCCCGCTGGCCACCGGGCCCCTGGTGGTGGTCCTCGGTTCGGAGGGGCGGGGATTGTCCCGGCTGGTCCGCGAGACCTGCGACGCTGCGGTGTCGATACCCATGGCGGGTCCGGTCGAGTCGCTCAACGCGTCGGTCGCCGCCGGTGTCGTGCTCGCCGAGGTGGCCCGGCTGCGCCGTCTGGGCTGAACCCTCTGCTGTTGAGTTCGGGAGCCATAGCGTGACGAAACCGGGCGTTGCGGCATGCCGCGGGTACGTGTGGCCGACATTGTGTGTATCTTGTCGCGGTCAGTGTTCACGACGCGGCACTTCCTGTCTGCCGCGCTCTTCTCTACAAGGAGAATCCGTACCGTGGCTCAGAAGACCATCGTTACCCTCATCGATGACCTCACCGGCGAAGAAGCTGAGGACATTACGACAGTCGAGTTCGCGTTCGAAGGCGTCACGTACGAGATCGACCTGGCGGAGGGCAACGCCGCCAAGCTTCGTGATAACTTGTCCCGTTACGTCGCTGCTGGCCGTAAGACCAGTGGGCGGCGCCTGGGCGTTCGTGGTGCCGATCGGCCGGCTGGCCGGGTGAACGGCAACGGCCGCGTCTCGGGCAGCGGCTACAACCGCGACACCCTCAGGTCCATCCGTGAGTGGGCCAAGCAGAACGGCCACAATGTCAGTGACCGCGGTCGGCTGCCGCTCGGCGTGGTTCAAGCCTGGGAAACGAAGCATCAGGGAGCGGCGAGCAGTGGCCGGGTTCCGGCGTTCTCGGGCTAGAGACTGCTGGTATGAGGCATGGGCGAATCATCCCCGAGGACCGGGGATGATTCGCGGCCCAGCTGTTCTCCGCGATTCCATTGCGCGAACGGCCCACGTTGCCCCGCAGGTCGCGCGGCAGGAGATCCAGGAATACCGTGGTATGGGCGTACCGTGGTAGGCTATGTGTGTGAAGGTCGACAAGATGAGCATCTCGCTGGAGGCTGATCTCGGAGACGCTGTGCGGGATGCTGCGCGGCGCGCTGGCAAGGGGTTGTCGTCGTGGCTGGCCGAGGCGGCGGCGACCAAGCTCCGAACCGAGGCACTGGAGCAGTATCTGGACGAGTGGGAGCATGAGCACGGCGCCTTCGCTGCGGCGGAGCTGGAGCAGGCCGAGCGGGAACTCGGACTGCGGGCGGCCGATCCGGCGGCATGAGCGCGTTAGTTCTCGACGCAGGCGCGTTCGTGGCGGCGGAGCGCGATGACCGCGCGCTGCTCGCTCGGCTGCGGGTGGCGCAGCGCCACGGTGTGGAGCTTCGCAGCAACGCGATCGTCGTAGCCCAGGTATGGCGTGATCCCAAGGGTCGGCAGGCGCGGCTGGCGCGACTGCTTCGCGGCGTCGACGTCCGGCCGGTCGATGAGGATGCGGGGCGCGCCGCCGGGGCACTGATCGGCCGCGCGGGTACCCAGGACCCGATCGACGCCACGCTGGTGCTGGTTGCGCGCCTCGGTGACCGTATCCTCACCAGCGACCCCCAGGCCATTCAACGCCTGCTCACTGCTGCAGGCAGGTCCGTGCCAGTCATCCCCTGCTGATCTTGCCGGGCTCTCGGGCACCGCCATTCGGCTCCGAATGGCGGCTGGGGGAGGGGGAGGGGAGGTCGTATGCACATCTGGCCTGGCTCGCCTTACCCGCTGGGTGCCACTTACGACGGTGGCGGCACGAACTTCGCGATCTTCTCCGAGGTGGCGCAGCGGATCGAGCTGTGCCTGTTCGGTGACGACGGCGCCGAGATTCGGCTGTGGCTGCCGGAACGCGATGGCCTGATCTGGCACGGCTACCTGCCCCGCGTCGGCCCCGGCCAGCGGTACGGCTACCGCGTGCACGGCCCCTACGAACCGGCGGCCGGGCTGCGGTGCAACCCGCACAAGCTGCTGCTGGACCCCTACGCCAAGGCGATCGACGGGCGTATCGAGTGGGACGAGTCGCTGTTCTCCTACCGGTTCGGCCAGCCGAGGTCGGTCAACAACACCGACTCGGCCCCGTACGCCATGAAGTCGGTGGTCATCAACCCGTTCTTCGACTGGGCCGGCGACCGGCCGCTGCACATCCCTTACCACCAGACGGTGATCTACGAGGCACACGTCAAGGGTATGACGATGCGCCATCCCCGCATTCCCGACGACGTCCGAGGCAGCTACGCCGGCCTGGCCCATCCCGTCATGATCTCGCATTTCCAGCGGCTCGGGGTGACCGCCGTCGAGCTCATGCCGGTGCACCAGTTCGTGCACGACTCCACCCTTGCGCAGCGCGGCCTGCGCAACTACTGGGGCTACAACACGATCGGTTTCTTCGCCCCGCACAACGACTACGCCTGCTTCGGCACCCGGGGGGAGCAGGTGCAGGAGTTCAAGGCCATGGTCAGGGCGCTGCACCGGGCCGGCATTGAGGTCATCCTCGACGTGGTCTACAACCACACCGCCGAGGGCAACCACCTCGGGCCCACGCTGTCCTTCCGGGGCATTGACAATGCCGCCTACTACCGGCTGGTCGACGGCGACCTCGAGCACTACTACGACACCACCGGGACTGGCAACAGCCTCAATGTGCGCCACCACGACTCACTGCGATTGATCATGGACTCGCTGCGGTACTGGGTCACCGAGATGCACGTCGACGGATTCCGGTTCGACCTCGCGGCGGCGCTGGCCCGGGAGCTCCACGAGGTCGACCGGCTCGCGGCGTTTTTTGACCTGGTCAACCAGGACCCGGTGGTCAGCCAGGTGAAGCTGATCGCCGAGCCGTGGGACGTCGGCGAGGGCGGCTACCAGGTAGGCGGCTTCCCGCCGCTGTGGACGGAGTGGAACGGCAAATACCGCGACACCGTGCGCGACTTCTGGCGCGGCGAGCCGGCCAGCCTCGCGGAGTTCGCGTCCCGGTTCACCGGCTCGTCGGACCTCTACGAGGCCGATGGCCGCCGGCCCCACGCATCGATCAACTTCGTGACCGCGCACGACGGGTTCACCCTCACCGACCTGGTCTCCTACAACGACAAGCACAACGACGCCAACGGCGAGGACAACCGGGACGGCGAGTCTCACAACCGGTCGTGGAACCACGGCGTGGAGGGACCGACCGACGACGGCAACATCGTTGCGCTGCGGGAACGCCAGAAACGCAACCTGCTGGCCACCCTCATGCTCTCCCAGGGCGTACCCATGATCTCGCACGGCGACGAGCTGGGGCGCAGCCAGGACGGCAACAACAATGTCTACTGCCAGGACAACGAGATCAGCTGGATCGACTGGGAGGACGCCCGCGGGCACGAGGTGCTGACCGATTTCACCGCTTCGCTCGCCAGGCTGCGCGCCGAGCACCCGGTGTTCCGCCGCCGCCGGTTCTTCCAGGGCCGCCCGATCTGGGGCTCCAACATCGAGGACATCGCCTGGTTGCGCCCGGACGGCCGGCAGATGTGCGACGAGGACTGGAACGCCGGCTCCGCCAACGCGATCGCGATCTTCCTCAACGGCCAGGGCATCCCCGAGCGCGACGCCCTGGGGGAGCGGATCACCGATGACTCGTTCCTGCTGCTGATCAACGCCTATCATCAGTCGATCATGTTCACCGTGCCCGACCAGGCCTACGGCCGGACGTGGGAGATCGTGGTCGATACCGCCGACCCGCTGCTCGTCAAGGCCCGCCGCAGGCAAAGCCAGGCCACGCCCGGAGCTCGGCTGCGCGTCGCGGCACGCGCGCTGCTGGTCCTGCGCTGCCGCCTGCGGCAGGTGACCCAATGACGGCCCGCCCTGCGTCCGGCCGGAATCACCACTGGCCAGTCGTTGCCGGATTCCGCCGGCAGACCAGTAGCTGATCACCGCCGTCGCTGAACGCGCAGGTGGTGATCTGGATCTCGGTCTGCACTCCGTGCCCGGCCAGGACGGACCGGACGTCGTCCAGCCTGGGGTACGGCCTGGCTGCGGTGTCGACGAGGGGGAACACCCGTACCTCGCCGTGGGTGACCCGGATCAGCTCGAGCAACCCGTTCACGTGCCAGTCGAAGTCGAAGTGCTCGGGGTAGACGAAGACCAGGTAGCTGCTCAGCGCCAGCCGGAAGTGGCCGTCGGGAAAAGGCAGATCGGGCAGCGCGGCGGTGACATAGCGCTCGCCGTCAGCGCGGTAGTCGGCGGCGAACTCGTCGATTGCCGCCTCCCACTTGCGGACCTCCGAATCCACCGAACCGCGACGGGACAAGTCGAACTGGTCCGGGTGCCCGGCCATCCACTCGGCTATTCGAACCACATCGGCGCGGGCCCGGGCGATGATCTCTGCGCGGGATGCGGAGTAGGCCGGGTCGACACTGATCACGGTCCCGCCCAGAGCGCGGACCTGCGCACCGAAAGGGGATGCGCCAGCCGGGCAGTCCAGGATGGGACCGGCGGCCAAGTCCGCGTCGGTGATCAGGAACATCTCCCGGTAGTCGTCGAGTGGCCGAGGAGTGATGGCCAGTTCCCCGAGGCTCTGGGGGATGTTTGGGTCTTTCGTCACGATCTCTCCTCTGCGAGGCCAGCGGGATCCGGCCGCTGGCTGGACAACCGACAAAGGTAGCCGTGACCTGCCCGGCCCGTTGCGTCGCCGCCTGCTGGCCGCATCCGGTGGCAGGTTCCGCGCCCTCGGCCGGAGCTGGTGCGGTGGTTTTCGGCTATGCTGCGCGGCCGCTATGTCCTTCGCCAGCCCGCTGTTCTTGTGGTACTTCATGCCGGCCGTGCTCGCGGCCGTGCTGATCGCACCCCGGGGCTGGCGCAATGGCATCGTGGCGGCCGCCAGCCTGATCTTCTACGCGGTCGGGGCGGGTCCGACGACGCTGTTGCTGCTCGCCTGCATGGTCGTCAACTACCTGGCAGGCCCGGCGTTGGAGCCCGACGACTGGAACCTCGAACCACAGCGGCGCCGCCGGTGGCTGTGCGGCGTCGTCACCGTTGACGTCGCAATGCTGGTCGTGTGGAAATACGCCGGCTTCGCCAGCGCGCAGGCCGCCGGGCTGGCGTCGCTCACCGGGCTCGACCTACCGGTCGTCGAGCTCGCGTTGCCGATCGGGATCTCCTTCTACACGTTCCACCACATCTCCTACGTGGTGGACGTCTACCGCGGTGACCGCAGTGCGCTGCGCGATCCGATCGCGTTCGTCGCTTATATCGCGATGTTCCCCCAGCTTGTCGCGGGACCGATCGTGCGCTACCGCGACATCGCCGACCAGCTCGGGAAGCCGTGCAGCCACCGGCTGGACGACATCGCCGCCGGGTTCCCGCGCTTCGCTCTCGGCCTGACCAAGAAAGTCGTGATCGCGGACTCGCTTGCGCCCGTGGTGGACGCCTGCTTCAGCACCCCGCCTGGCCAGCTGACCACTGCGATCGCCTGGCTGGGGGCGCTCGCTTACACCTTGCAGCTCTACTTCGACTTCTCCGGGTATTCAGACATGGCCATCGGGCTGGGGAGAATGCTCGGATTCACGCTGCCGGAGAATTTCGCGCGCCCGTACTCGTCGGCGAGCATCACCGAGTTCTGGCGGTGCTGGCACATGTCGCTGTCCCGGTGGTTCCGCGACTACGTGTATATCCCGCTCGGGGGCAACCGGGCGGGCGCCCGGGCCACCTACCGCAACCTGTGGATCGTGTTCGCGCTTGCCGGGCTCTGGCACGGCGCGAACTGGACCTTCCTGGTCTGGGGGCTTTACCACGGCACGGCCCTGGTGATCGAGCGCCGTCACGGCTGGGGAGTTGCGGCGGCCGAGCCGGGACACCGGGTGGCGCGCCGGGCGCTGACCCTGCTCATCGTGATGGTCGGCTGGGTGCTGTTCCGGTCCCCGGATCTGGGCACGGCGCTGGTCTTCCTGCAGCATATGGCGATCCCCGAGGCCGTCGGGCTGACCGACACCGTGGCCGCCTCGCTGACCAACCAGCGACTGGCGATCCTGCTGCTGGCGGCCCTGGTGTTCCTGCTGCCGGCCCGCCCGGTCACCGGCCGCTACCTCGAATCGGTGCGGTCTCGGCCCGCAACCGTACTACGGGTCGGAGTGATGACGGTCGGTCTGCTCTACTCCGCGCTTCTCGTCGCCACCGGCACCTTCAGCCCGTTCCTCTATTACCGTTTCTGAATTACCACGGCCGGCCGGCGTGTTGGCAGAACCAGCTGTGCCCCTCTTTGACGGGGTGCCCGTCGTGGGAGCCTTCCCGTGCGCCCTGGCGGGGTAGCTAAGCTCGCCGGGTTTGCGAGTGGGCCTGGTTATCTTGCTGGGTTTATCGGGCTTATTAATTTTGATGGGTTTGCGGGGTTTAATGGTTTTACGGGGTTTGGCAGACGGCAGGCTTGGCGGGGTCGCTGGTCGTGCCGCGGGCTGCCGGGCTCGCGGGGGTTCCTGGGATTCGCCGGGTTCGGGGTGGCCTGGCCTGGCGGGGTGGCCAGCCTGGCCGGGGTTGTTGGGCCTGCCGGGCAAGGTATCCGCGTGGGGATTACCTGCCGGGTGTGGCGCGGCCAAGTCCGCACTGCCACCGCCGCTCTGCACTGCTTGCGGTGGGGCAATGCCGGTCAGGGGAGCAGGCGGAGTCAGGGGGGCAGGCGGAGTCAGGGGGGCCGGAGCATTTGTGCCAGCGCTGCCAGTTTCCCCGAGATAGACTTGCTCCTTGCTGGTGGCCTGGCCCTGCTCTTGGCGTACGACCAGGAAGGCCGGCACGCCGACGGTCACCATGCTGGCGGCCAGACAGGATAGCAATATTTTGTTCGAACGCAACCAGTGCGTGTTCATCTAGGCCCCCCTCCGTTCGACCCCCCAGGAGTCAAACAGATCTCAGTAAGGCACACAGTCTTGACGTTTCTCCAGATGGGAAACTAGCAGTCGCCGACGCGTGAACAGTGCGGCTTCACGGCGCGCACCTACGATGGAATTTGGGCAAGCTGCCGCGTAATTCGTGGACCCCTCTCGATGGTACGGGCCCCGACCGCACCTCAGGATAGGTCGCAGTCCGGTGGGGGGTCAAGGGTCGGCTGCCAGGTGCCAGCTGGGATCAAAAGGTATGCAACGGGCAAATAGTACAAAGTTGACCGCGGCCTGACCGGCCGCCAGGGAATGGATGAACTGTCACTCGGTGCTGCTGCGGTTTCTGTTGCCAACGGCGAGGGCGATCCCGAGCAGCTGTGCGAGCAGCAGCATTTCCTTTTTGTGCTGCGGGAGCAGCTCGCCCGCGTGAAGTGCGTCAAGGGTCAGAAGGCCGAAGATCTCTGTGCTGGTGGCAACGGGAACGGATATATAGGTCTTGTAATTGTAATCTCTATCAGGCGGGAATCTTGGAGACATTTCCTGTGCGATATTATCCATTAATTCTGTCCGGCGGCCTTCCAGCAGCTTGAAGACTTCTGCGTGGCTGGGGTCGGCGCTGGAGAACTCTGTTCGCGGCTTTGAGTCCCGGCCGGCATATATTCTGCAGATCAGCCGCTTCTCCTGGCCGCCATGTTCGTAGTCAAAGTAGCACGAACGCGCCCGCGGTACATCTGTAAATTGAACGACTGAGTTCACCACTGCCTGCTTTGCGGCCCCCGTCGCTTCTATTCGGCCGGTCTCGTGGGGTGCGGTGATGATTCGGTCGAATAAGTCGGTCAGTGGCAGCAGGACAGATCTGATGGCGAGCTGGTAATTGGTTACCGCTGCCTTGGCCAGCTGCTCGGCGTCCTCTCTCACCTGCACCTCGAGCCACGTCTGGCGGGCCGGCAGGAGCAGCGCTATCACGGTCGCGACCGCGCCGCCCACCTTGATCGTCGTGCTGACCCACGGCGACAGCTGCTCGCCGGCCTGAACCTGAGCGATGAACGCCGCACCAGCACAGATGGCGGCGACGACGGCGCCGCCCCACCACCGAAGCCAGTGCGGCCAGCCACCCTCACCCATGCAGCAGACGGTAGCCGACTGAGTGACGAGAGTGGTACCGTCACGGGAGTAAAGCCCGTCAGCGTGTAACGATCTGTTACTATCAGCTGGCAGGCGGGTGTGAAGGGCTGCGAGGCTGGCTCGCAGGCCGATGGTCTGCTTTAATGGCACAGATCAGGTCTGTGGTCTGGATGGCGGTCGGAGGTCCCCGTGGCGACAGGCAGTCTATCCAGTCACAGGATCCCGAGCGTGGATCCTGTGGTCGAGCAGGCCGCTGACGACGTCGTGAGGGATCCCGACGCGTACTTCGAGCGCCAGCGAGCGCTGTGTGAGCGGTGGGCCGAAGAGTACGTAGGGCGCGAGCTCGCACGTGCCTTCTCGATGCGCCGCCGCACCGGCGTGTGGGCGTCTCTGGCCAGGTTGTCCCACGGCTGAGCTGGTCGGCCCTTCTGGGCCGCGCTCAGGCCGGTCCGGGCGGCGTGCTGGTGCACCACCGCCGTGACCGCACGATCTCACCAGGTCCGGTCAGCAGCGGCGGAGGCGAGCTCGACGGTCAGGGGAAGTGTGAACGACTGGCCCTTGCACCTGTCGTCCACATTGCCCAGCATCGTCACGGAGACGTCGTACGTCCGAATGCTTGCTGGCCTGATGAAGCCCGTCGGGCCGTCGACCGCAGTGCTGGTGACGGTGCCTGCGGGGCAGCCACTGGCAGTCGCATTCGAACTGCCCGCGCTGATCGAGGCGACCCGAACGCCGTAGTCGGCCGGGTTGGTGATGTAGAGGGGGAACGTCCTCGTCGCCCCGGGGGGCAACGGGCGGACTTGGTCGTCGGGGGTGATAGTGAGCTCGACCGAGGTAGTCGTGCCGGTCTCACCACCGCCGATGGTCCCGATGAAGAACCCGATGCCGACCAGCGTGAGGGCGATGAGCAGGGCGAGACCGTCGAAGACGTTCAGGTTGCGCACGCTGACACCCAAGCCGTTCCCCACTGCAGACTCCCTCCAGGGCCCCAGCCACTGTTGACCGATCGTGACCGCAAGGCTGCGCTCGGTAGCGTCCAGGCGTACAGGTTAGGCGGTGCCGCCGGTATCAGACCGCACCGGGTCGCGCTCTTCCATAGCAGCAGCACCGGGCTGCTGCGAGGGAGTTGACGTGTTTCCGGCTCGAGTGATGCGACCGCTGCCGACTGCGACCAGACTCACCAACCCGAGCGTCCAACGGATCGCCGAGGCACCCTTGTCCCTGGTGCGCGGGCCGCCAGGGTCATACGTCGCCGAGCGGCTCGCGGCCGCAATCCAGGGTTGGGATCGGTGGCAGGGTTGCGTGTGGCTGCGGGCTGGCGGTGCCCGGCCAGCGGCGCTCGCCGAATCGCTGGTGCGTGCGTGCCTGCATCGCTGGACTGACGACCACCGCGACGATCCCGCACCGGTGTCGAATGCCCGGCTGGACGAGACGATGCGCCGGTCGCCCGCCGGGGCGGTCGTCGTGCTCGAACTCGACCTCGACAGATGGATCACCCCCGGCCTTGCTCGCCTGCTGGACGGCATCAAGCGGGTCGCGGCCGACCGGGGCATAAGCCTGGTTGTGGTGATCGAGAGCCGCTCGCCCGCCGTGTTTCTGCGCAGCTCGGATTGCGTGATCTCGACCGCGGCTCTCTCGGAGCCGAGCAGGCCGGTGGAGGCCGCCGAGCTCACGAGCCGGTGTGCCCACCGGCTGCGCACGCTGTCCGGCCGGCGGGCAGCTGTCCGGCATGACGTTCTCGACGCCATTCGCGCGTGGCCTGCCGAGGCCATCGCCGACGCTGTCGACACGTCCGGCACTGTGCAATCGATGCTCGACCGGCTCACCGCCAACCTGCTCGACCTGTCCAGCCCCGCCCAGCTGGGGGCGCTTCAGACGTGCGCCGCAACGGGGTACTGGCACCCCCAGCTCGCGACCGGCGCGGTCCAGGCGTCGGAGTTACGGCCCTGGGTTGTCCCGCTCGAAGGCGAGTGGGGATGGCTGCGCCCGATCTGGACGCGATCGCTGCAGCGCCATCTGACGGGTCGCACCGGTCACCGCCACCGATCCCGCCCGGAAGATCGGATCGCGAAAGCTCCGGCCGCCGAGCCCACCGCGCCGCGGCGGGGGATCATCGAAGCGCGGCTCCTCGGAACTTTCGAGCTCCGCGTCGATGGCCGGGCCGTGGAAAAGTGGACCGGGCAGCGTGGCACGAGCGTGCTGCGTTACCTGCTTTCCCGGCGGCGGCACACCTGCTCACGCGACGAGCTGCTCGAGGCGTTCTGGCCGGAGGTGGCTCCCGGCGCGGCCCGTAACCGCCTCCAGGTCGCGGTCAGCGGGCTGCGCCGGGCGCTGTGTGGGGTGACGAACCTGCACGTGATCGAGTACGCCGAGGGGGGCTACCGGATCAATCCCGAGCTCCGGGTCGACGTGGACGTCGAGCGCTTCGAGGCGGCGTTGTCGATGGCCCGTAGCGCCGAGCGGTCCGGTGATCTCGACGGTGCGCTGATCGCCTACCGGGAGGCCCTGGAGTTGTACCGGGGCGACTTCGTCTCGGATGCGCCGTATGAGCAGTGGACGCTCCTGCCGCGGGAGACCCTGCGGCTCACCTACATTGATGCGCTCGACCGGGTGAGCCGCATCCAGCTCAGCGCGGGAAGGCTCGACGACTGCATCGCAGTCGGCCTCCGGATGCTGGACGTCGACCCGTGCCGCGAGGACGCGCACCGCCTGCTGATGCGCTGCTACGCCAGCCGGGGGCAGGCCTACCAAGCGACACGGCAGTACGAGTTCTGCTGCCGGATCCTCAAGAGAATCTTGGAGGTCGAGCCCGCCCCCGAGACGACCCGGTTGTACCGCGCTATCGGAGCGGGCTCCGCTGCCGAGCCCGCTCCGACCGGCTGACCGGCCCCTGGTCTCAGAGGGGCTCGACCTGGATCACGGGTCCCTCCCGGAACCCGATGGCGTCCCCGCCTGCATTGTTGCTGTTCAGGAACACGGACGCCAAGATCTTGTAGATCCCGGTCTGGAGGGAGCCTGAGACATGTGGCAGCAGGGTGCCGGGCGGAACGGTGATCGTCGCCTCATATAGTGTGCAGTTCGTCCCGACGCATACATTCGAGTTGTTCTTGTTCACGTTTGCGTTGCCGAGCAGAACGTCCGGGCTGGCGCCGATTGACTCGGCGTACACCGCGACGTTCCAGAAATTTTCAGCGGCTCCGAGGCGCGTCGGCACATCTTCACCGAAGATCTTCCAGGCGACCTTTATGTCGAACTGCTGGTTGGAATCGATCACGTTGTTAGCTGCAAAGATCGGGTCGATGATGGCGACGTTGGTGATGTCACCCTCGAAGAGTCCCGGAAAGTTCGGATCAAACTGAGCCATGACTGTCCTTCCTTGATTGCGGCGGGCCCGCTATCGTGCCTCGTCTGCGTCACGGTAAGGCGAGCGGCTGAGCAGGCGGCCGTGCTGGCGCTGAGCGGCGTCGCTCAGTCTTCGTTAAGCGAAAAAGCGCTGGTCAGGAAGTAATGCGGGCCTCGATCTCCAGTCCGCCGGTGCCGCCGACGTGATCGGCGAAGAAGTCACCGCGGTCGAGCACGACCAAGCCGCCGGACCGCTTCACGATGAGACGCCGTCCGCAGCTGTCCACGGGACACACGAACAGGACGTCTTGGCCGTTGTCGGCTTCGATGGTCAGGCGATGGAGTGGGCGCATGGTGGCTCCCAGCGGCGCGGCGGTGGTGAGCTGCGGTCACCACCGTCACACGCAGCGCTGCGTCGCAAGTCGATCGCGCTGCGTCGTCGCTCACCCGAGGGGCGCGACAGATCAGGGGGCCTCGGCCTGGATCACCGGGCCCTCCCGGAACCCGATGAGATCGTTGCCGGGAGTCATGCCGTTCAGGAACACGGCCGCGGCGATCTTGTAGATCCCGGAGTGGCCGACGTCATGTTCCTGCAGGGTGCCGGCCGGAACGGTCACCGTCACTGTGTATTTTGTGCAACTCACCCCGGCGCAGGGGACCGAGTCATTCTTGTTCTTGAGTACGTTTGCCAGCACGAGGTCCAGGCCCGGGCCGACCGTGTCGCCGTACACCGAGACGGTCCAGTTCTGGACAGCGCCCCCGAGGTAAATCGGCACATGTGTACCGCGGATCTCCCAGTCGACCTGCACGTCGAACGGCTGGGTGGGATTGATGACCCGGTTGCCTTGAAAGACCGGGTCGATGACGGCGATGTTGGTGATGTCTCCCTCGAGGAGTCCCGGAAAGTTCGGATCGAACTGATCCATGACTGTCCTCCTTGATTGAGACGGCCCGCTATCGTGCCTCGTCTGCGCCACGGTAGGGCGGGTGGCTGAGCAGGCGGCCGTGCTGGCGCTGAGCGGCGTCGCTCAGCCTTCGTTAAGCGGAAAAGCGCTGGTCAGGAGCTGATGG
>JBOHFT010000069.1:0-20287 GCA_050699815.1 Pseudonocardiaceae bacterium
GTCAGCTCGCCCTCGCGGATCGCTGCGGCCAGCTCGTGGGTGGTGGGTTCGGTGCTCACGGGCCGGGCCTTTCTGGCGTTGGTACCGACCACCCGAATGTGTGTTATTACCCGGTGGTCGTCTGGACCAGCCCCCTCGGGCAGACCTACCACACCCGCGGCGAACCGCTCATCCCTGACCTGCCCCAGCCGCTACCCCGCGACGCCGACCCCGACCCGCCAGGCATCCCGATGACGTGGGAAGGACCGATCTTCTACCAGCCCGAACCACCACCACCGCCAGCGCGGCCACCACCCGCTGAGCTGCCCGACCAACCGCCTTTCTGACTATTCCACTCGCAGCGCCCGGCGGGCAGCCGACTTTGCCCGCCGGGCCGAAAGGTGGCGTATCTCAGCCATGTGCGGCACTCCTGAGCCGGGACCATCGCCGGCGAGGCTTCGCAGCTCGGCCAGCGCGAGCTCACGCGTGTCGCGCCCGCCGATGAGGATCCGCCCGCCGTCGAGCTCGAAGAAGCGCAGCAGCAGCGAGACGATCGTCGTCTTGCCCGCACCCGAGCGCCCCACGACCGCGACCCGCTCGCCGGGCGCCACGGTCAGCGAGAAGCCGTCCAGTGCGCGCTCGGAACGCTCGGGGTAGCCGAAGCTGATGTCCTCGAAGCACAGCCCGGGTGGCTGGGCGATGCCGGTGACTGGCAGTGCGCCCGATGATCTCGGCGACGGCCAAGCCCTGGGCCGCATAGCAGGCAGTCACCGCCAGCCCCAGCACGACATTCAGCCCGATCAGGCCACGCGTGAAGACCCACAGGCCCAGCAGACAGCGGTCGAACACGGCTCAGCCCGGGCTGCCGCTGAGCTGGCGGGCCATTCGTTCGAGGCCGTCCACGGCGATCGGGCTGCCCTCGACCTCGGGTCCGGTGACTCCCACGATGCTGTTACTGGTGACCGCCTTCATGGCGCTGACACCGGGAATCGCGAGCAGTTTCTGCTTCGCCTTCTCGAAGGTGTCCCCGGCCTCGTAGCCGTAGATGAGGATCACCACGTCGGGCTTCGCGCCGATGAACGCCTCGACGTTCAGCGCGGAGTCCTGGCCGACGCTGCCCAGCGCGTTGGCCAGCCCGAGCGTCGCCATCTGATCGCTGACGATGGCCTGGTCACCGTAGGTGTACCTCGCGTCCCCGAGGAAGTAGATAACGGCTGCGGTCTTGCGATCCCCCGCTGGCCGGGCTGCCTTCACGGCGTCGATCCGCTGCCCGAGACCACGCGCCGACTCGGTGGCTTGCTGCTCGGTGCCGAAGACCTGGCCGAGGAACGTGATGTCGTCGAGGACGTCCGTGAGCTGGCCCCCGTCGCCGGTACCGCCGCCGTGCGGACCGCAGTACGCGGTCTGGACGTAGATCGGGATTCTGACGCCGGCCAGGTCCTCCGCGGTGGTCTTGCCCGGGCCGTAGCCGATCACCATGTCGGCCTTGGCCCCGAGTATTTTCTCCAGGCTCGGCTGCTCGGCGTCGATGATCGGCTTGTTCTGCACCGCCGTGCCGGCCGGGCCAGTCGCCGGGACCTCGTACTCGCCGGCTCGGGCCACGACCCGGTCGCTGGCGCCCACCTGGTGGAGCACGTCGACTGCCGGGGTGCCGATCGTGAGCAGCTTCTCGGGCGGGCGCTCGATCGTGATCTTCTTGCCGCAGTTGTCGAACGTCAGCGGGAACTGGCTCGGGGCGGCGGAGCTCGGGGCGGCGGACGTGGCGCCGCCACAGCCGGCGAGCCCGGCGAGCCCGACGAGGACGCAGCAGGCGGTGATCCACCAGAGGCGCTTCATGGTGAGTCTCCTTGTCAGGTCACGGCGCCGTGGAAGCGGCGGACGAGCACGATCAGGAACGGCGTGCCGACGAGCGCGGTGATGATGCCGAGGGGGACCTCCGCGGGCTGCAGGGCGACGCGGGCGGCCACGTCGGCCCAGACGAGGAAGATCGCGCCGATGAGGGCCGACACCGCGAGGACCCGACGGTGCTCACCACCGACGAGCCGGCGCGCGAGGTGGGGCACGACGAGGCCCACGAACCCGATGGCGCCCGACACCGCGACGACGGCACCCACGCAGACCGAGACCAGCACGAACACCTGGATGCGGAACCGGGCCGGGTGGGTCCCGAGGGCCAGCGCGGTCTCGTCGCCGATGGCCAGTGCATCGAGGCGGCGGCCCCACACCAGGAGCAGCGCGAAGCTTCCCGCCACCGTGAGCGCCGCCACCGGAACCGATGACCACCGGGCCAGGTCAAGCGAACCCAGCAGCCAGAACAGGACCGCCTTGACGCCCTCACGGGAGTGCGACGCGAAGATCAGGAAGCTGGTGGTGGCCGACAGCGCGTACCCCACCGTCACCCCGGCGAGCAGCAGCCGCGTCGAGGTCAGCCGGCCGCCGACCCGGGCGATGAGCAGCACGGCTGCGGTCGCGGCCAGCGCCCCGAGGAACGCGGTGCCCGTGAGCGAACTAGACCCCAGGCCGACGCCGAAACCGAACAGGATCGCGGCGGCGGCACCCGTGGAGGCGCCCGAGGACACCCCGAGGATGAACGGGTCCGCCAGCACGTTGCGGACCAGGGCCTGGAGCGCGACCCCGCTCACCGCGAGCCCCGCGCCGACGATCGCCCCGAGCAAGACCCGGGGGCTGCGCACCACCCACACGATGCTGTCCTCGGCGGCCGGCCAGCTCACCGTCGCAGGCCAGCCGAGCGTGTGGTGGCCGATCACCTGCCACACCGTGGCCGGCGAGACCGGGACCGGCCCGAGGCTCACCCCTGCCGCGATCGTGACCTCTACCACAGTGCCCAGGCCGCCGAGCCACCAGCGGGTCCGCTTGCGCCGTTGAGCCCGGCCGAGATCGTCGATCGCATCGGCCGGTGGGGCGCCGGGCGCGAGGGACCCTGCCTGCGGGCGGTGCAGGGTCACGTCCGAATCGACCATCTGCGTGGTCAACTCGTCGAGTGGGTTGAGCACGGAGCACCGCCGTCTCATCGAGCCACCCCCCAGTTGGAGCACACTAGACACGATCGAGTGATTATGCAAGATACTGGCAACAGCATCTTGCGCGCCGAAAAAGTACATCCCTTGTAAACTCAATCGATGTCCACTGTTGCTTCTGAAAAATAGTTGCTCCTGCCGACTGACCACGCCAGATCGATGAGGGGGACCTCGCGCTGGAGCGGGCGAAGAGAGCCGGGGAACTCATTCTGCCAGCCTGAGCCACCTACGGCGCTGCGACGATGTATCGACCACTGCTCGTCATTTCAGCGCGGCGAGTCCTTGCGCGATCGTTTCGAGCCCGTCGACGGCGAGTGGGCCGCCGACCAGGTAGGTGAAGTTGATCGCGATGAGCCGGTTCTCGCGAACCGCGGTGAGCTGGTCGAGCGGGGTCATGCTGCGCAGCGCCCGCTCGGCGTCGGCGCCGTTTTTGATGCTGGTCTCGGAGCCGCCGAAGGTGAGCACGATGACCTCGGGGTTGCGGGCGAGCAGCTCTTCGGTGCTCACCTCGGTGACCCGCTTGTTGACGTCGGCGAACACGTTGGCCAGGCCCAGCGTCTCGAGCACGGTGTTGCTCATGGCGGGCCCGCCGTAGACTCTCACCTGGTTCTCGCTGACGTACACGTTCGCTGCGGTGCGCGCGGAGCTGCCCTGGACCTGCCTCCCGACAGCGTCGACCCGGCTGCGGAGATCGGCGACGGTCTTCGTGGCGACGTCCTCGGTGCCGAGGATCTGCCCGTAGGTCTCCAGCGTGCGGTAGACGCCGTCGAAGTCCGCCGTCGTATCACAGCGCCAGGACGGGACAATCGAGTCGATTCCGGCCGCCTCGAGATCCGCCGCAGGGGTGTCCAGACCGGCATAGCTCACCACGAGGTCGGGCTGCTGGCCGATGATGGCCTCCCGGGAGGGCTCGCCGTTGGTGGTGATCTGGGGGATGTCGCGGAGCCCGTTCTCGTACGGCCCCAGGGGTGCGCCGCCTTCCGCAGACCGCGCGATGATCCGGTCGGCGGCGCCGATGGCGGCCAGCGCGGTCGCGGAGTCGGAGGCGACCGTCAGCACCCGCCTGGCGGGCTGCTCGATGGTCACCGTGCGCTCGCAGCTCGGCACGGTCAGGGGGAACCTGCCTGCCGGGCCCGCGCCCGTGGACTGGCCGTCACCGCCACAGGCGCCGAGCAGCAACAGGCTGGCGACCAGCATCGCGTGCATCATCGCTCTGCCGTGCACGATTGCTCCCTTCCGTGAACCATGAGTCACCAGGCACCGTCGGACGTGCACCGCAGCACGTGGGTTGTCCGGGTGCCGTCGTGGGCCCGCACACCGTGCAGGCACCGGTAGTTGTCGAGGACCAGGACCTCGCCCGCGTCCAGAGTGGTGTCAGTCCGGGCCTGCGCGGTCAGGGTCGCCAGCAGATCGGCGTAGGCGTTGATCTGCTGCTCGTGCTCCTCCCACCGGGTTTCGCGCGGCGCCGGCTGCGCGTAGTCGGGGGTGCGGACGATCATCCGGCCACCGCGGGTCCACTCGATCAGGCGGCAGACCCGCGGTGGGGGGTGCACGTCCGGGCTTGGCACCCGTGAGGTGACGTCGACATCGACGGTGGTGAGGAATCGGTACAGCCCGGGCGCCTGGTCGCGGATCCGGTCGACCAGGCGGTAGCCGTCGACCAGCAACGACTGCCCGCCGGTGGGCGCCGGGGCGGCGCACAGGATCACGACGTAGTCGACGTCGGGGTGGCGCAGATGCACCCGGCGGTCGTGGATGTCGACGACGACGCTGGCCCCGTCCCGGTGCAGCCCCAGCGCCTCGCCGTGGTCTGTGGTCTTCTCCCGGACCTGCTCCAGCTTGCGCAGCCGTGTCCCCAGCAGCGCCGCGGCCGCGTTCACGGCACTGTCCGCCGCCACCGGCCAGCCGGTCAGGATCACCGCGCCGTCACGTTGCAGCAATACCCGCGCTGGGAACGTACCCTGGCGCGGGAGGCGTTTCGGGACGAAGTCCAGGTTCTCGACCACCTCGTGGAGTTCAGATCGCACGGCGCCGTCCCGATTCCCGCCCGCGGTGAGTGGTCGCATTCCCATTCGCATTCCCGCTCCTTCTCGTGACGTCCGTCAGCTAGGTGGACATGGGGTGGAAACGGCGGACGAGAATGATCAGCAGCGGGGCGCCGACGACCGCGGTGACGATGCCCAGCGGCAGCTCGCGGGGTGCGAAGGCGATCCGGGCGACCACGTCGGCCCAGACCAGGAAGATGGCTCCGATCAGGGCGGCGACGGGGTAGACCCGCCGATGTGCACCGCCCACGCACAGGCGGGCGACGTGGGGCACGACGAGGCCGACGAAACCGATCCCGCCGGAGACGGCGACCACCGCCCCGACGCACAGCGACACCACCGCGAGCGCCTGGATGCGGAACCGGGTGGGTGGCACCCCGAGCGTGCGGGCGGTGTCGTCGCCGATGGCCAGCGCGTCGAAGCGCCGCCCCCACAGCACGAGCGCCACCAGCGCTGCCCCCACGACGAGCACTGCGATGCCCACCGACGACCACCGGGCCAGGCTCAGCGAGCCGAGCAGCCAGAACAGCACCGCCCGGGCTCCTTCCGGGGTGTCCGAGGCGAAGATCAGGAAACTGGTCGCCGCGGACAGGACGTAGCCGATGGTCACGCCGGCGAGCAGCAGCCGGATGGCGGTGATCTGGCCGCCCACCCTCGCCAGCAGGTACAGGGCTGCCGTCGCGGCCAGGGCGCCGACGAACGCACTCGCGGTCAGCGAGCTCGCGCCGACAGCGGCGCCGACTCCGAACAGAATGGTCGCGGCCGCACCGGTGGAGGCGCCCGACGTCACGCCGAGGATGTAGGGGTCGGCGAGCACGTTACGCACCATGGCCTGCAGCGCCGCCCCGGTCAGCGCCAGACCAGCGCCGACCACAGCCCCGAGCACCACGCGCGGCATCCGCACCAGCCACACGATGCTGTCCTCAGCCCCCGACCAGCTCACCGCCTGGGGCCATCCGACCAGGTGATACGTCACGATCCGGGTGGCAGTGCCGGGCGCGATCCCCACCGGACCCAGACCCACGGCGACGGGCAACGTCACGACGAGCAGGATGCCCAGGCCACCGGCCCAGAGCAGGGTATGCCGCCGCCGGCGGCCCTGATCGAGATCATCGATCAGGGCTGGCTCTGGCAGCATCGCGACCGCCGGGTCAGACAGCCTCATCGGGTCACGGCCTTCCTCGCGGGTAGCCGCGCCCCACGTCAACTACTGCCTCTTATGGGTGACAATAAGCTGCACTATCGTGTTAATGCAAGTATCTGGCATTAATCTGAATCGGCAGCCGACCAGGGGGCAACGCCCTGCGTCAGTCCGCACCCAGCGCTCGCGAGGTGCGCGACGTGGAGCTACTCACCGCACTCTGAGGAGCTACCGAGCGGCCCGAAGACCAGTTGCAGGGATCCGAGTTCTGACAGCCGGCGGACCGACACCTCATAGACCGGTTCGAGCACCTCGGGGGTCAGCACGTCCTCGGTCCGGCCGGCGCAGGCGACCTTGCCGCTGTCGAGCAGGACGAGTTGTTCGCAGTAGCGGGCAGCGAGATTGAGGTCGTGCAGCACCACGATCGTCGTGACCCCGAGGTCGCGGATCAGGCCGAGGACCTCGTGCTGGTAGCGGATGTCTAGGTGGTTGGTGGGCTCGTCGAGCAGGAGATGGTCGGCCTGCTGGGCGAGCGCGCGGGCGATGAGCACCCGCTGCTTTTCCCCCCGGACAGCGACGGGAAGTTCCGGTCGGCGAGATGCCGCGCCCCCACTCGCGTCAAGGCGGCCGCCGCAGCGCGGTAGTCATCCACGGTGTAACGCTGCAACGCCGAGCGCAGCGGTGAACGGCCGAGCAGCACCACGTCGGCGACCGTGACCGGGATCTCAGGCGGGCTTTCCTGGGCGACCACGGCGAACCGGCGGGCGACCTGCCGCGGCCCGAGCGCTGCGACCGGCGTGTCATCGATGGTGACCAGGCCGGCCCGCGGGCGAAGCGCGTTGTACAGCACCCGCAACAGGGTCGTCTTGCCCGAGCCGTTGGGTCCGATCAGGCCGACCACCTGGCCGGGCAGGGCGACGAGCCCGACGTCGGCGAGCACGAGGTTGCCGTCGTAGTCAAACGAGATGCCCTCAGCCGAGATCACGGCACGCAGCGCTTCCCGATCGGTACGTTGCGGTCACGGTGACCCCCTGACTCAGCGCGGACGTGGTGTCCGCCATGGCGGCGACGAGCCCCACTATCCTTTGCCAACGTGCTCAACGGCTTGGGCTCGCCCGATGCCCCCATAGGCATTGCTGCCGGGGCTCTCGGTGAAATAAACGGCCCCATCGGGGCCTGCGGAGATGCCATCAGCTCGACCGCGGGATCCTGCTTGCGGATGCGAGCAGCAGGCAGTTCCGTACGACCTTCATGGCGGACTCCAACCCTGCGGCCCCCATCGGTTTCTGAACTCGCAGCAAGAGTAAAGAAGTCGCAAATTAATGGCAATAGAAAAGTTCCGGCTCGTACGACGAAGCTAGCTGGCGGCCGTTCGGGTGTATTGCTCATGCGCTATTCAGCAGACTGAGTACGTCCACCTGACCGCATCGCGCGGGGCGGAGCCGGTTGCCGCTGCGCCGCGGGCGGTGAGCAGTGTCAGAGCCGGCTTCATCCGAACCCCGACGGCGAGCTCTATGGCCGGATATTCTCCGGCGCAGGGTGAGACAGCTCGCCGTCACAAGCCATCCTGGGACTTGCACCGCAGCACGTGAACCGTCCGGCACCCGTCGTGGGCACGCACGCCGTGCAGGCATCGGTAGTTGTCGAGGATCAGGATCTCGCCTGCGGCAAGGGTGGTATCACCCCGGACTTGCGCGGCCACGGCCGTGATCACGTCCGCGTAGGTCGCGATCAGCCTCTCGTGCTTTTCCCACTGGGTCTCGCGTGGTACCGGTTGGGCGTACTCGGCGACGCGCACGATCATGCGTCCACCACGGGTCCACTCCACCATGCGGCACACTCGCGGCACCCGGTACACATCGGGGTGGGTATTCCTTGATATCAACATCGACGTCATGTCAACGTCGACGGACGTGATGAAATCGTATAACTCGGGCGCGCCGTCCCTGAGCTGATCAATGAGCCGGTAGCCGTCGACGACGACCGATTCCCCGCCTGACGGTGCCGGGGTAGCGCAGAGGATCAGGGCGTAGTCGGGGTCGGCGATGCGCAAGCGCACCAGCCGGTCATGGATATCGATGACGATGTGGGCTCCGTCTCGGTGCAGCGTCAGCGCGTCGGCGTTGTCCGTGGTTCTCTTGTCGACCCTCTCGAGCTCACGCAGGCGCGTGCCCAGCACCGCCGCGGCCGCGCTCACGACACTGTCCGGTTCCATCGGCCAGCCGGTGAGAATCACCGCGCCGTCGCGTTCGAGGAGCTGACGCGCGCCGGGCGTTTCGGTGCGCGGAAGCCGTTCGGGAACGAAGTCCACACCCTCAACGATCGACTGGAGTTCGGGAGCCACGGTACCTTCCCGGCACCCGATCTCGGTAGCCTGTCTCATCTCGAGCCTCCCTTGTTCCTGGCACGGCCCACGGGCTGACCCCGGCTAGCCGGTGCCGATCCGCGCGACCAGGACGTGGTCGGTGCCTGACTGCCAGACCGGGCCGATCGTGGTGAAGCCTGCTTTCCGCAACATCGCGACGTGCTGGTCCACCGACAGGCGATTGCCCTGGCCGTGGCGCAGCCCCCGCTCGGCCCGCCGGGCCTGCAGCTGGGCCAGGGCGGGTTCGGTGGCGACTGCTTCCCACCAGGTGCTCCAGTCCTCGTTGCCGGTCACCCCGGCCCGCTCGGCGCGACCCCGCTCGGCGGCGTCGGCGAGCTCGGCGAGCTCGGGGTCGGCGAGTTTCAGATGATCGCCGTTGACCAGGACCCCACCGGGACGCAGCAGCGCGGCCAGGTCGGCATAGAGGTTGGCCAGCTGCTCGGGCGGCACCCAGTGCAGGGCGGTGGTGGAGACTGCGGCGTCGATCATCTGGACCGGGCTCAGCGCATGCGTCCAGCCGGCGGCGGTGACGTCGGCATCGATGAAGTGGACCCGGTGGCCGTAGCGGGCCCGGCCCAGCGCCAGCAGCAGCGGATCGATGTCCACTCCCAGCACCACGGCGTGCGGCAGCCGGTGGGCGAGCCGGCTGGCCAGCGACCCCGGCCCGCAGCCGATGTCGAGCACGACTGGCGCCGCCGCGTCGTCGACTACGCGGGCGACGACGTCGCCGATGACCGCGAAACGCTCCTCGCGGTCGGCGATGTAGCGGGTCTGCTGGGCGTCCCAGCGGGCGATCCAGGTGGCGGCCACCTCCTGCGCGACCCCCGCCGCGAAGTCGGCACCCGCCCCGCGGGCCGCCCGGTCGGTCATGGTCCGTTCCCTTGCATCAGGATATTTGTCGCAACTATATTGCATTAAATGGTCGTCGCCGTCGAGGTGCAGACCCTGCGGGCCGGCGTCGACAGCGCGGTGGCCCGCGCCGTCGCTCTGGCCGGGGCGGCCGGCCCGGAGGGGATCACCGTCAACGGGCCAGGACACCGGTTCCCGGGGCATCGGCTGCAGACCATCCCGGGGGATCCGGACACCTCGATCCACTGGGAATCCGACACCAGCCATCCGACCGTGCGCAACCTACGCCCAGTCACCCACCTCGACCCCAGGCTCGACGCTGGGCGGCCACACCTCGACGAACGGCAGCGATATCAGGCACGCCACTAGGCGAGGCGACGCGTTGGCAGCTCGTCACACAGGTATCGATGAACGGGATGCCTGATTCCCGGTCGGCTTGGTAGCGGCAGCCGTCGGACTCAGGCACCGAAGTGCTGCTGCCGTACGGGCCCCGCATACCACCGGGACTTCCGAAGCACACTGTGCCAAAATGTTGCAACAGTCCTTAAAGTGAGATGTTATACACTCACATGGTCTATTTACTCGGATATGTAGTTACTCTATGAAGCAAGAACATCGCATGAACGCCACTGTAGTGATCGCGCCTAGCCACTATCGGCTCGTTGGGATCGCTCCCCGTCTTAGTTGCGGCAGTGGGCCACGATGACGGTGGATGGCGACGCTCCACCGCTGGCAGGACACACCGAGGTTCGCCCATGACCCCGGACGTCACGCCGGTCGCGTCCTCGCCGACGAACGAGAAGCGTCCGCCCACACCGAACGGCCGCCGCGGTGGCCGGACGCGACGTACTCGCGACGCCGCCCCCTTCGCCAGCCCGGCGCGCTTCTCAGCTCTCGTCGTCGCACTGCTCGCGATCGGCGCAGTCATGCTGTCCGTCGCCATCTCCGTCGGAGCAGTCAGCGTGCCCTTGGGCACGGTGTGGCACAGCATCGCGCATCACCTGGGACTCACCGGGCCAGGCGATCTGATCCTGGACCAGATCGTGTGAGAGCTGCGGACGCCGCGCGGCCTGCTGGCGTTTGTTGTCGGGGCGGGCTTGGCGGTGGCCGGCACGGTGATTCAGGCGGTCGTTCGCAATCCGCTGGGCGACCCCTACCTGCTCGGAATCGTTCCCGGCGCGTCGGCCGGCGCGATGCTCGTCATCGTCTTCGGCTCCGGCGCGGCAGCTGGCCTGTCGCTGGGAAGCGCTGCGTTCATCGGTGCGATGATCGCCTTCGTCGCGACGTTCGCGTTGAGCCGCCAGGGCGGGCGGTGGCCTCCCACCCGGCTCATTCTCGCCGGTGTCGCCGTCGGGTACCTGCTGTCGTCGGTCACCTTCTACCTGCAGTCGTTGGCGACCCCCAACCAGCTCGCGGGCGCGCTGTTCTGGACGCTGGGAAGCGTCTCGAGCGCGCGCTGGTCTCAGCTCGCTCTCCCGAGTGTGGTCGTGGTCGCTGCGACGGTCTGGCTGCTGCTGCAGGGGCGCCGGCTCAACGCGCTGGTCACCGGGGAGGAGACAGCCGCGTCGCTGGGCATCAACGTCACTCGCTTCCAGTTCGTACTCATGACGTTGACGTCGCTGGTGACCGGCGTGATCGTGGCTGTCGCCGGTGGTATCGGGTTTGTCGGGCTCATGGTCCCCCACCTCGTCCGGCTGCTCGTCGACGCCGACCATCGCCGAGTCCTCATCGCGTCCGCGCTGCTCGGTAGCGTGTTCCTGCTCGCCGCCGACATCGCGGCCCGCACCATCCGCGCACCGGTCGAGCTACCCATCGGCGTCGTGACGGCCGCGGTGGGCGCGCCGTTCTTCCTCTGGCTCATGCGCACCCAGCTCTCCGCCGCGCGAGGTCACTGATGCAGGTCGACGCCGAATCAGTGGTCGTCGACATCAACGGCGTCCGCATCGTGTCGGCTGGGGTGCTGCACGCCGCCGCCGGCTCGATCGTCGGGCTCATCGGTCCCAACGGCTCAGGCAAGTCGACCCTGCTGCGGACCGTCTACCGGGCGCTGCGCCCGACCGAAGGTGTCGTGCGCGTCGGCGGCGACGCCGTCTGGGCGATGACCGCGCGCCAGGCGGCGCGGCGGACAGCAGTGCTCACCCAGGAGAGCCCGATCGACTTCGACTTCAGCGTCATCGAGATCGTCATGCTGGGACGGGTCCCCCACAAGGGACTCCTGCAGCGCGCCGACGTCACCGACGAGCGGATCATCGACGACGCGCTGAGGCGATCCGGGGCAGCCGGCCTGGCGCAGCGTCGCTTCAGCACGCTGTCGGGCGGCGAGAAGCAGAAGGTCCTCATCGCCCGGGCGTTGGCCCAGCAGCCCAAGGTGCTCGTGCTCGACGAGCCGACCAACCACCTCGACATCGCCGCGCAGCTCGAACTGCTCGAGCTCGTGCGATCGCTGCAGATCACCGTGGTCACCGCACTGCACGACCTCAACCTCGCCGCCACCTACTGCGATCAGTTGTTCGTGCTCGACCAGGGACACGTGACGGCGTCGGGCACCCCTGAAGAGGTGCTGGTCCCCGAGACGCTGCGGCACGTCTTCGGGGTGCGCGCGCACTGCAGCACCCATCCGCTGACCGGACGGCGGCTGCTGGCCTTCGCCCCCTCCGCAGCCAGCACAGCCGGGCCAGAGTTGATCAACAGACCCAGCAAGGAGGACCCGTGAGGCTCATCGTCAAGAGCGCCATCGCGGTATCGCTGGTCGCGCTGAGCACAGCCGGCGTGATCAGCTGCGGGAACGCCAGCCAGCCGACCCAGAACGCCCCGACGCCGGCACCGTCCGCCGGTGCGGGTGCGTACCCCGTCACGATCAGCAACTGTGGCAAGACCTACACCTACCAGCGAGCCCCCCAGCGAGTGGTGACCGGCTGGCCAACCACGGTCGACACCCTCTCCGATCTCGGCGTCGGGCATTCGGTGGTCGGCTACGTCTCGGGCGAGTTCGGGCCACCACCGAGGGGCATCACGCCCACGAAGCTGTCCGACAAGTACGTGCCCCCGACCGAGACGATCCTCGCCGCCAGGCCCGACTTCTTCCTCGCCAACGGCGATTCCCAGCTTTCGGGCGAGAGTGGCAGCATCACCCGCGCCGACCTGGAGAAGATCAACGCCAACGCCTACGTCCTGGGACGCAACTGTGCCAACGTCAAGGGGGCGACGGACGTCAACGCCGTCTACGAGGACATCACGAACCTCGGCGCGATCTTCGGGGTGCCGGACAAGGCCAAGGCGCTCGTCGACGAGCTCCGCGCCCGCGTTGCGGCCGCCCAAGAGCTCCGCCAAAGGCCTATACCAATAAGCGGCGATCATGCAGTGTGAGTGAAGAGGTTCAGGCCAGTCGCAGCGAGGGGATGGCCGCAATGAGTTCCCGGGTGTACGGGTGGCGTGGAGCCGTGAAGAGTGTGTCGGTCGGTCCGTCCTCACAGATTCGCCCGGCCCGCATCACCACCGCGCGGCGGCAGATCATGCGGACGACGGCGAGGTCGTGGCTGACGAACACCACGGTGGTGGCGAAGGTGGTGGCAAGCTCGGTGATCAGCTCGAGGATGGTCGCTTGGATGGAGACGTCCAGCGCGGAGGTCACCTCGTCGCAGAGCAGCAGAGCGGGTCGGGCGGCGAAGGCTCGGGCTATCGCGACGCGCTGGCGTTGCCCACCGGAAAGCTCGCTGGGGTAGCGCTGGGCCGTGCCGGCCGCTAGCCGAACCTGATCGAGCGCCGCAGCCACTGCGCGAGCTTCGTCGCGGCGGGTGACGTCGCTGCGGAACAGGCGGATCGGGCGGGTGAGGATCTCCCCCACGCTCTGCCGGGGATTGAGCGAGGAATCGGGGTTCTGGAACACGAGCTGGATATCGCGGCGCACATCGGGTGCCCGCTGCCGGGCCGCGGGCACCCGATCGTGTCCCCTGAATCGAATGGTGCCTCTTTGCGGCGGATGCAGTCCCGCGATAGCGCGCAGCAGCGTTGACTTCCCGCTGCCGGACTCCCCGACGACGCCGACTGTGTCACCGCGGGCGATAGCGAGGGAGATGTCGGACAGCGCGGGCTCGGTCTGCTTACGGTACTGGCACCACACGCCTGCCAGCTCGAGGATGTGCACCGGTTCGGGTTCGGTCGGCGGACGGCCCGCCGGCCCGCGGACGGCGCGGCGCTGGTGTGCGCTGGGCAGTGCCGCGAGCAGCGCCTGCGTGTACGGATGACGGGGATTGCGCACCACATCAGCGGTGGCGCCGGACTCGACGATCTCCCCCGCGTACATCACGAGGAGCCGGTCGGCCACGGTGGAGATCAGCGCCAGGTTGTGGCTGATGTAGAGCGCGGCGGCGCGGGTGTCGGTAATGATGTCCTTGAGCAGCGTGACGATTCTCGCCTCGGTGGTGACATCCAGCCCGGTCGTCGGTTCATCGAGGATCAGCACCCGGGGATCGCAGGAGATGGCGAGAGCCAGCGCGATGCGTTGCTGCTGCCCGCCGGAGAACTCATGCGGATACCGCCGCAGGGCCTGCTCAGGGCTGGTGATGCCGACCCGTCCCAGCAGGTCGATCACTCTGCCTCGGAGCTGGCGGCCGGTGAGACCGAGGTGCGTGGTGATCGGGTGGGCGAGCTGCCGGCCGACGCGCATGGCGGGGTGCAGCGAGGTGGCGGGGTTCTGCGGCACGTGCGCGAGGTGCCGTCCCCACAGCGCGCGCACAGTCTCCGGCGGCGCGGTCAGCAGGTCCAGGCCCTCGACGGTGACGCTCCCGCTGGTGATGGCACCGCCGTCGGGGGTAGCTCCCATGCAGGCCAGCGCGAGGGAGGACTTCCCGCAGCCTGACTCACCAACGAGCCCGACCACCGCTGCGGGCTCAAGGCTCAGGCTCACCTGGGAGACGACCGTCGCCATCGATCCGCCGGGGCGGCGGTAGGCGACCGAGACCGCGTCGGCCGTCAGGGCAGCGCCGGTCACGGGACCAATTGGCGGTATCCGGTATCGCGCACGACGTGGCGGGTGACGGCGTCGGCGATCAGCATGAACGACACCGACACCGCGGCGATCCCGACCGCCGGGGCGAGCATGGCCACGGGGTTGGTCGCGATGAACCCGCGCGACTCCGCGACCATCAGGCCCCAGCTGGAGCTGGGCGGCTGGTCGCCGAGGCCGAGGAAGCTCAGCGTCGAGATGAACACGATGCCCGAGGTGAGGTACAGACTGAACGCACCGATGAGCGGCGCGGCGACGTTCGGGAGGATCTCCCGGCGAAGTATCCACCGGGTGCCCTCGCCGCGGGCCACCGCGGCGTGCACGTAGTCATTGGTCACCACAGCCTGTGCCGCGCCGCGGGCCACGCGCCCCACCCACGGAATAAACACCAGCCCGACGACGAGGATGATGACCAGTGGTGAGCGCCCGAGGCTGGCGAGCAGGACGAGCACCGTCAGCAGTGGCGGGATCGTCAGCAGCAGATCGAACATCCTGGAGATGACCTGGTCGATGACACCGCCTCGGTAGGCGGCGAGCAGACCGAGCGCGCCGCCGACCAGGAACGACACCGACACCGCACCCAGCGGTGTGACCAGCACCGATGTACCCCCGGTCAGGAACCGGCTCAACACGTCACGGCCGAGGCCGTCCGCGCCCAGCAGATGTTCCCGCGACGGGGACGACCCGGGGATCGCGACACCGATCTTGTCCGGGGGGTAGGGGGCGGCGAACCGACCCACGGCGATGACGATCACCATGACGGCGCCGAGGGGGACGCCGATCCGGCCTTCCAGGGTGCCGAGGATGGTGTGCCACATTCGCGGGCGGCGGATCACGTGGCGCTTCTCAGCCGCGGGTGGAACAGCGTCGCGAGCAGGTCCGTGAGCAGGGAGACCGCGACGAACAGCGCGGCGGTCACCACCGCGATCGCTTGGACTGCGACCGTGTCGCCGGTTCCCACAGCGCTCACCAGGGCTTGGCCCAGCCCAGGGAAGCCGAACAGGTTCTCGACGACGATCGTGCCACCCAGCAGGTGGACCAGGGTGAGTCCCACCGCGCTGACGATGGGCACCGCGGCGGCGCGCATCCCGTAGTCCCAGATGACAGTGCGTCGCGGAAGCCCGCGCAGGGTGGCCGCGCGGGTGTGTGTTGCGGTCAGGCCCTCCCGCGCGGAAGCGCGGGTCAGCCGCACCAGAAACGGCGCCGCGACGAGCACCAGCGTGAGCGCCGGCAGGATGTAGGCCTCGGCGATCGCCTCCGGTGCGCCGAAGGCGATCGCTGTTCCGCTCTCCGGTGGCAGGACGCCCAGCAAGACCGAGAAGAGCAGAATCGCGCCCACCCCGACTACGAACTCGGGGAACGCGCCCAGCATCATGAGCCCACTGGTCGCGGCGACGTCGAGCCGGGTGCCCCAGCGCTGCGCGAGATAGCCACCCAGCACAATACTCAACGGCACGACGACAAGGAACGACAGCCCCGCCAGCAGCACGGTCCGACCGAGCCGGACCACCAGTTCCGGCTGGATCGGCCGGTCAGTGACCACCGACGTCCCCCAATCACCCTGGATGAAATCCCCGAGCCATCGGGTATATCTCACGGGAATGGGCGCGGCGAGGTCGTGTGCCGCAACGAAGGCGGTGATCTGCTCGGGGGTGGCGTGGCGGCCGAGTACGCTACGCGCCACGTCCTGCGGGGACTTGATGTTCGTGGCCAGAAACGTCACAACCGAGACCGCGAGCACGGTCAGCAGCGCCGCCGCCAGCTGCCGAAGCACCGCCTCCCAGATCCTGGACCGCGCTGGTGTGGTGACGGGCAGATCCGACGTTGTGACCGCGTCAGGCGGAGAGATAGGCATGGCGCAAGTCGTAGCGCGTGAACGGCGCGCTGGTGACCCCTTGGACGTTGCGCTTGGCGAGCAGCAGCTGATCGGCCATCACCGGGATGATCAGGCCCATGTTCTGCGCGGCGAGGGCGAGGCCCTGCTTGATGAAGGTCTTCTGCTGCTCGGTGTCGGTGGTCCGCAGCGCCTTGTTGTACAGCTCGTCGATCGCGGGAAAATTCAGCTTGCTCTCGTTGGCGACCGAGCCCGACCCGAATGCGTACCAGAGCAGATCTCCGGGGAAGAACTGCTGCCAGTCGCTCGTGTAGAACTTGTCGTGCAGGTACACCACGTCCCAGAACGTGTCCGGATTACCCTGCTGCACGTTCGCGCGGATCCCGCCGGCTTTAGCTACATCGGCGTAAGCGACCGCCAACGGCGAGTAGGTGCCGTACGTGAGCAGGTCGACGTCCACCCCGCTGGGGAATCCGGCCGCCGCGAGCAGGCTTTTGGCCTGGTCGGGGTCGTAGGTGACCTGCCCTAGATCATCCGGGTAGTACGGGTCGGTGGGGGCCATCATCAGGTCGCTGGTCACCTCACCGAATCCGGCGAAAACCGTGTTCAACACCACCTTGCGGTCGACGGCCAGCTTGAACGCCTGCCGCACCCGGGCGTCGGTGAAGGGTGCCTGCGTGGTGTCCATCACCGCCACCAGCGAGGTGGTGTTGCGCATCCGGATCAGCTGAACGTTCGGCGATCTGCCGAGCTGATCGGCCGCCGCGTAGGACACCGCCTCGGCGACATCGAAGTTGCCGCTGAGCACACCCTGGCTGGCCGTAGCCACGTCGGTTGCGTCGACTCTGCGAAGCCCATCGAGGTAGGGCAGCTCACCATCCCAGTAGCTGGGGTTGCGTTGCAGCTCCAAGCTCTGGCCAGGGGTCCAGGACACCAGCTTGTACGGCCCGGTACCGATGGAGGTCGACGCGTCGAACGTCTGCTGACCCTCCTTGACGATGACGGTGCCGGGATCGGTGAAGGCATAGGGCAGCAGCGAGTCCGGTCTGGTCAGCGTGATCATGACGGTGGACGCGTCCGGTGTGGTGATGCCGGCGGGGGTCATCGTGCGGGAGAACCGGGAGAAGGCTCCTGAGCCGACGTTCTCGTCCAAGATTCGCCGGAACGTCCACACCACGTCCTTGGCCTCCAGCGGCCGGCCGTCGTGGAAGGTCACACCCTTGCGGAGGGTGAAGCGCCACGACATGAGATCCGCACTCGGCTCCCACGACTGGGCCAGGCGCGGCTGGAGCTTCCAGCCGTCTGCCGCGACCGCGAGGAGCGGGTCGAACACAGAGACGTTCCGCAGGTAGCCGGCGGGACCGTTGGCCTTCTGCGGATCGAGCTTCTCCTTCACCGTCGACGCGTTGGCCGCGAACGTCAGCGTCCCGCCACGCCGCGGCGTGCCAGTCGCACTGCCAGGGGCATCCTGCCGCGCGGAGCACGCCGGCAACGTGAACGCTGCCAACCCGAGAGCACCGGCACCTCCCAGGACCTGACGACGAGAGACCGGCCGGGCAACCACAGAGAGCTGGCTCATGACTTCTCTCCTCGCAGCTCGAACCTGCCAGCCCGAGCACATTGACACGATCGGGTGATATTAGACACGATCGAGTGGCTGATGCAAGTGACTGGCACCGGGGAGGCTACGTTGAGCGACAGTCTCCACAGCCCGTGCGACGAACCCCGAGATGAGCTGGCGAAGCGCTCAATCGGCGGTGATCACGGGAATGGGCCCACTCGATCAGCGCATCAAGGATGACGAGGATTTCCGCGCAATGAAGGCACGTTTGGCGGATCTGCTGCCCCGGTTGAACGAACGGGATCGCCGGGTGGCGATGGCGACCGAGGCCCTACTGCAGCGATCCACCATCAGCCGTACGCGTCTGATGCACATAGTTGATCTTCAATCACAAACGGCCGGATCGTCGGCCAGTCCGGTCCCCGGAACACCTGCCCGATGATCTCGGCGACGGCCAGGCCCTGGGCCGCGTAGCAGGCGGCCGAACCGCCGTCTCGTTGAGCCGACCCCAGTTGGAGCACGCCAGACACGATCGGGTGATTATGCAGGATGTCGGCTGCTGGTTCAGCCGGTGGCTGCGGGAAAGTGGATCGATACGTCCAGCCCGCCACCGTTGCGGGCCCGCGCCTCGATCTGGCCGTCGTGCGCCTGGGCAATGGATTGGACGATCGACAGCCCCAGACCTGATCCCTCCGCGCCCCGGGTGCGTTCGGCACCGCGCCTAAACGGCTCGAAGAGCCCGGGAAGACGATCCGCGTCAAGCACCGCGCCGGTATTGGATACCACCACGTGAGCCGGGCCGACCCGGACCCAGATCGACCCGTGGTCAATGTTGTGCCTGATGGCATTGGATATCAGGTTAGCGACCATCTGGGTGAGCAGCACAGCATCGCCGAGCACCACCGACGGGCTGGTGGCGAGCTGGACGTCGAGGTGACGCTGGGCGGCCCCGGCGGTCTGCCGGCCCAGGACCTCACGCACGATCTCATCGAGCCGCACGGGCTGCCTCTGCTCCAGTCCCCGGTCACTGCGGGCGAGCAGCAGCAGCCCGTCGATGAGCCGTTCGCTGCGGCGGTTGGCGTCCAGCAGCTTCTGCCGGACCCCAGCCAGCGCAGGCCCTTGACTACTGCCGAGCTGGCCGTCGTCGAGCTCGACCTGGATGACGGCGCGCTGGATGGCCAGCGGGGTGCGCAGCTCGTGTGAGGCATTGGCCACGAACCGGCGCTGGCTGTCAAAAGCGATCTGCAGGCGATCCAGCATGCGGTCGAAGGTCGCCGCGAGGTCGGTCAGCTCGTCACGGGGGCCGTCGAGCCTGATCCGCTCGTGCAGGTTGTCCGAGGACAGCCGCTGCGCCGTCGCGGAGATCCGCCGCAGTGGCCGCAACGCCCGGCCGGCCACCCACCAGCCGACGGCGACCGACAACACCGCCAGCACGGCCAGCGACACCGCCGACCACAACAGCAGCTCATGGAGGGCCGTATCGGCGGAGCGCTGGGCAATGTCGCGGGGTGCACCGGGGGTGAGCGTTTGTCCGAGCCGGGCGGGAAGGCGCTGCCGGACCAGCAGGTAGACAACGGTGTGCAGGATGATCCCGGAGAGCAGGACCGACACGCCGTACACGGCGGCCAGCCTGGCCCGCACCGTCCAGCCCCGCGATCCGGGCATCAGATGCGGTACCCGCCGCCGGGCACGGTCTCGATCACCGGCGGTTCCCCCAGCTTGGCGCGCAACTTCGACAGCGCCACCCGCACCGCGCTGGTGAACGGATCGGCGTGCTCGTCCCAGGCGCGGTGCAGCAGCTGCTCCGGCGTGACCACCGCACCCTGCGCCCGCAGCAGCACTTCCAGCACCGCGAACTCCTTGGGCGTCAGCGTGATCACCCGCCCGTCGCGGGTCACCCGCCGGTGCGCCAGATCAAGGCTGACCCCGCCGCGGGCCAGCACCGGGGGCAACCTGGGCTGACTGCGCCGGGCCAGCGCCCGCACCCTGGCCACCAGCTCGAGAAACTCAAACGGCTTGGTCAGGTAGTCGTCCGCGCCCAGCTCCAGCCCGTCCACCCGATCGTCCAGCGATCCGGCCGCGGTCAGGATGAGCACCCTGGTGGTCGAGCCGCTGGTCACGAGGTCGCTACAGATGTCGTCTCCATGCACCCCGGGCAGGTCCCGGTCAAGCACCACCACGTCGTAGTCATACACCGACAGCCGCTCTTTGGCCGCCCAGCCGTCGTAGGCCACATCCACCGCCATCGACTGCCGCCGCAGACCCGCGCCGATCAGATCGGCGAGCACGCGTTCATCTTCAGCAACCAGCACCCGCACGGCAACCCTTCCTCCTCCTGCGCTGCGCCCAGCCCGCCAGTGTGCCCCAGCGGATGTTTCCGGAAGATCTCCACGCGCGGAAACCCCGCAGAAACACCCTGGGCCCGAAGCTTGGCACATGGCCGGCCACCCGCCAGCCGACAGTCCAGCAA
>JBOHFT010000070.1:0-20223 GCA_050699815.1 Pseudonocardiaceae bacterium
CGCCACTCACGGGTTATACACAAGGAGGTCCCATGCACACCACGCCGCGGTTCTTGCAGGGCAGTTACCCCTTCGAAGGGCAGGGCCTGTGCAAGCCCGTCCCGATCGATCCCGCTCTGACCTACACCGTCCCCCCTGGGGTGACCGGCCAGGCCCTGTACTTCCGGGGCGGGAATAGCACCGGCGAGATGATCGCGGTGCTGCTCATGCGGGACGGCCAGCCGATGCGCTACTTCCCGATCGGCGCTCGCGACGGCACCCATGTGCCACTGCGGGTGATGGAGGACCTGATCAGCTACACCCAGATCGAGCTCCACGTCGCCGCGCCCGAGGGCTGCGCGGGAATCGTGGTCGTCGACCTCGGCCTGCTGGAGGTGTGAAGACCATGCCAGAACTGGTCGTGGTCGGAAATGGCATGGCGGGGGCGCGGGCCGTCGAGGAGATCCTGGCCCGCAACGGTGCCGAGCAGTTCACCATCACCATGTTCGGTGACGAGCCGCACGGCAACTACAACCGCATCCTGCTGTCCGAGCTGCTCGCCAGCGGTCTGGAAGTCGGCACCGAACTGGACGATCTTTTCCTCAACCCGTGGGAGTGGTACGAGGACAACGGGATCACGCTGAAAGCCGGGGTGCGGGTGGTGCGCATCGACCGGTTCGCCCACCGGGTCTACGCCGACGACGGGTCGATCGTTCGGTACGACAAGCTCGTGCTGGCCACCGGCAGTCGCTCCTTCTTCCCGCCGATGGAGGGGTTGTGGGCGGACAACAAGACGCTGACGCCGGGAGTGTTCGGGTTCCGCACGCTGCACGACACCATGGCGATGATCCGCTATGCCAGCGGCAAGCAGCGCGCCGCGGTGATCGGCGGTGGCCTGCTCGGCCTGGAGGCGGCCCGCGGCCTGCAGGCGCACGGCCTGGAAGTGCACGTGCTGCACGCTGCGGAGGGGCTGATGAACCAGCAGCTGGACGCCCAGGCGGGCCGGGTGCTGCGGCGCTCGCTGGAACGGCTCGGCATCACCGTGCACACTGGCACCCGCACCACCGCGATCCGGCGCGCCCCCGAGGGTGCCGTCACCGGGGTCACCTTCGCCGACGGGACCACGCTGGACGTCGACATGGTGGTGGTCACGGCGGGCATCCGCCCGAACGTCGGGCTGGCCGTGGTCTCCGGCCTGGAGACGCAGCGCGGCATCGTGGTCGACGACCAGCTGCGGTCGGTCGACGATGACGACATCTACGCCGTCGGTGAGTGCGTGCAGCATCGCGGTGAGGTGTACGGGCTGGTCGGCCCGCTGTGGGAGCAGGCAGTGGTGCTGGCCGACCACATCACCGGCGCCGACCCAGCGGCGGCTTATCACGGTTCGCGGCTGGCGACCAAGCTCAAGGTCGCGGGCGTGGATGTGGCGGCGATGGGGCTCAAGGAACCGGAGCGGCCCGACGACGAGTTCGTCCAGTTCAGCGAACCCGGCCGCGGGGTCTATCAGACGGTGATCATCCGCGACGGCATGCTGGTGGGCGCCACGCTGCTGGGCGACGTCAGCAAGGTCGCGTCGCTGACCCAGGCATTTGACCGGCGGGTGCCGCTGCCCGAGGAGCGGGTCAAGCTGCTGTTCGACATCGGCGTTCCGTCGGCGGAGGTCGGCGCGGCGGAGCTGGCCGACGACGCGCAGGTCTGCAACTGCAACGGGGTGAGCAAGGGCCAGCTGGTGGCCTGTGTGCGGGATGGCCATCCAGGAGACAGGCAGTGCACCGTCGCCGGGGTGATGGCCGCCACCCGCGCGGGCAAGGGGTGTGGCTCGTGCAAGGGCCTGGTTGCCGACATCGTCACGGCCGCGCTCGGTGCCGACCTGGAGACCGACCCGGCCGAGGGCTACTACGTGCCGTGCATCCCGATGGACAAGCCGCAGCTCATGGCCGAGATCCGGCAACGCGGGCTGCGCTCGCCGTCGGCGGTGTTCGCCGCGCTCGCGCAGGACGGCGCCGAGCAGGCGGGCAGCAAGATGGCAATGGCGTCGCTGCTGAAGATGATGTGGGACGAACAGTACGTCGACGAGCGGGACGCCCGGTTCATCAACGACCGGGTGCACGCCAATATCCAGCGGGACGGGACCTTCTCGGTGGTGCCGCAGATCCCCGGCGGCGTCACCACCCCGGCGCAGCTGCGGCGGATCGCCGACGTCGCGGAGCGTTACCACATCCCGATGGTCAAGATCACCGGTGGGCAGCGCATCGACCTGCTCGGGGTGCGCAAGGAGGACCTGCCCAGCGTGTGGGCCGATCTGGACATGCCGTCGGGCTTCGCCTACGGCAAGAGCTTCCGGACTGTCAAGACTTGTGTGGGCCGTGACTTCTGCCGCTTCGGCCTGGGGGACTCCACCCAGCTGGGCATCGACATCGAGCAGCGCTACCAGGGCCTGGAGAGCCCGGCGAAGATGAAGCTGGCGGTGTCCGGCTGCCCCCGCAACTGCGCGGAGTCCTATGTCAAGGATGTGGGCATCGTCGGGGTCGAGGGTGGGCGGTGGGAGATCTATGTCGGCGGCGCGGCCGGGGCCAACGTCCGCAAGGGCGACCTGCTGGCCACCGTGGACAGCCACGACGAGGCCGTCACGCTCACCGGGCGGTTCATGCAATACTACCGGGAGAACGCCACATGGCTGGAACGCAGCTACGACTTCGTCCCCCGGATCGGGCTGGCCGAGCTGCGCGCGATCCTCGTTGAGGACCGGGACGGGATCGCGGGTCGGCTTGACGAGGCCATGCAGCACTCGGTGGACGCCTACCGTGACCCGTGGCAGGAACACCGGCAACCAGTGACCGAAGGCCAGTTCCGCGCCGCGCTGCCGCTGGTTGAGCTGCCGAAGGTGCCGGTCCGGTGAGCGGGCCGGGGTCCTGTCGGCTGGGGTCTATGGATCAGATCCCGGTCGGTGAAGGGCGCACTTTCGCCGTCGGCGACGAGCAGGTGGCCGTGTTCCGGCCGCGCGATGGCGGGCTGTACGCGCTCCAGGCGATCTGCCCGCACCGCGGCGGCCCGCTCGCCGACGGTCTCATCGACGGGCAGCAGGTGATCTGCCCGCTGCACAATCACGCGTTCAGGCTGGCCGACGGGCTTTGCACTACCGGTGACTGGTCGGTGCAGGCATATCAGGTGGCCGTAGAAGACGGCGACATCGTGCTACGACTGTGAGGCAAAGTGGCGGTAACAAAAATCGCATAATATTACGCCTATGGGCAATTTCGGGGACTCGCGGATCGGTGTCGAGGAAGAGTTCCACCTCGTCGACTTGCAGACCAGGAGGGCGGTGCCGGCGGCCGATGCCATGCTCGCTCAGCTGGACGGCGACTCGTTCGCACCAGAGCTGCAGCGCTCCCTGGTCGAGGCCAATACGGTGCCCTGCGACAGCCTTGATGAGCTGCGTGAAGAACTCTGCCGGTTGCGCCGCCGGCTGACCGAGGTCGCCGACTCCCTCGGGCTGGGCGTGGTGGCCGCGGGCACGGTTCCGCTGGTCGACCTGCTCGGCACGGACATCTCGGTCGGCGCCCGCTTCGAGCTGATGCAGCACGAGTATCAGCTGCTGGTCCGCGAGCAGCACATCTGCGGTGCCCAGGTGCACGTCGACGTGCCCGATCGGGACGTCGCGATCGGCGTCGTGCAGCACGTGGCGCCGCACCTGCCGACCTTCCTCGCGCTGTCGGCCAGCTCGCCGTTCTGGCGGGGGGTCGACAGCGGGTACGCCAGCTACCGCAGCATGGTCTGGCAGCGCTGGCCGACCGTCGGCCCGCCAGGGCCGATGCGCACCGCCGCCGACTACGACGCCATGGTGGCCGACCTGGTCGCCTCGGGAACGATCAGCGACCCCGGCATGGTCTATTTCGACATCCGCCCATCGGCGCACCTGCCCACCGTCGAGCTGCGGATCTGCGATGCCTGCCCCGCGGTGGACGACGTCGTGCTCATCACCGGTCTGTTCCGGGCACTGGTACAGCGGGCCCGCGGGTGGGTCGCCGACGGCAGGCCGTTCCCCCGGACCCGCCACGAGCTGCTGCGGGCGGCAACCTGGCGGGCGTCCCGGTCCGGGCTGGAAGGTGACCTCATCGACGTCGCCCACCCGTCCGGGCCGACCCTGGTGCCGCCGTCGCTGCTCATCGAACGGCTGGTCAGCGAGTTGCGGCCGGAGCTGGAGGCATCCGGCGACTGGACGCAGGTGCGTGAGCTGTCGAAGCGGGCCCTCGCCGTGGGCAGCTCCGCGGCCTGCCAGCGCCGGATGCTCGGCCGGCGCGGCGAGCTCACCGACGTGGTGGACGGCCTGCTCGCGCAGACCCGCGGCGAGTCGCGGTACCGCGGCCCGCCGACCGCGGTACCGGCGACGCCGGCCCTGCTCGACGGCTACCACGGGGCCGGCAAACACGGTGTCGGCTACGACGAGGCGGTAGGGGCCGACGGCCGGGTCCTGCCGCACTGCGGCTGGCTGTTCCGGGCGCTCGACCGGCTGGGAGCCCGCGGCATGACGGCAGCGGAGTCCGCGCTGCGAACCGAGCAGCGGGCGCGGGGTGTGACGTTCCAGGTGACCGACGACGAGCCGGACCGGCTGTTCCCGCTGGACCTGGTGCCGCGCATCGTCACCGCCGAGGACTGGGCGACGCTGACGCCAGGGCTGATCCAGCGGGTGCGTGCGCTGGAGGCGTTCCTGCACGACGTCTACGGCCGGCAGGAGGCCGTCCGGGATGGCGTGCTGCCGGCGTCGGTGGTCACCGGCTCGCCCGGCTGGAGCCGCTTCGGGGCGCTGTGCAGCCAGCGCACCGTGCGAGCCGCCGTCAGCGGGATCGACCTGGTGCGAGACAGTGCGCAGCGCTGGTTCGTGCTCGAGGACAACCTGCGGGTGCCCTCTGGCATCGGGTACGCGATGATCAGCCGGCGGCTGGTGCGCAGCGTGTTGCCCGATCTGGCGCCACCCGCCGGCGTGGTGCCGCTGGAAGGCGTACCTGAGCTGCTGCGCAAGACGCTGTTGGCCTCGGTTCCGGCCGGGGACGGCGGCGACGCGATCGCGCTGCTGAGCGCCGGCCCCCTCGACGCCGCGTTCTACGAGCACCGGCTGCTGGCGGAGCAGCTGGCTGTGCCGCTGGTCACTCCCGGGGAGCTCACGGTCACCCACAGCGGGGTGTACGCGCACGGTCGGCGCCTCAGTGTGCTTTACCGGCGGCTCGGCGAGCAGACCCTGCTCGACGCGACCGGGGCGGACGGCCGGCCCGTCGGGCCGGCGATCTGCGCGGCTGCGGCCGGCGGCCGGGTGAGCCTGCTCAACGCGCTGGGCAATGGGGTGGCTGACGACAAACGGGTGTACGCCTACGTGCCGGACATGATCACCTACTACCTGGGGGAGAAGGTGCTGCTCGACAACGTGCCCACCTACCCGTGCGCCGACCCGCACCACCTCGAACAGGTGCTGGACCGGCTCGGCGAGCTGGTGCTCAAGCCGGTGGACGGCTACGGCGGTCACGGCGTCGTGATCGGGCCGAATGCCGGCTCCGCCGAGCTGGCCGAGCTCGCCGCCATCGTCGCGGCGCGCCCCGAGGGCTGGGTCGCCCAGGACCTGGTGTCGCTGTCCACCTACCCCACCTTCGCCGGCACCCGGCTGGAGCCGCGGGCGGTCGATCTGCGCGCGTTCGTCCTGCTCGGCGAGCGGGCCGAAGTGGCACCCGCCGCCCTGACCCGGGTCGCGGCCAACGGCAGCATGATCGTCAACTCCTCGCGCGGCGGCGGCGCGAAGGACACCTGGATCTTGCGTTGAGAGGAGCTTGCTGATGTGCGGCATCGCAGGCGAGATCAGATTCGACGAGACGTCGGCCGATATCGACGCGGTCACCGCCATGACCGCCGCGCTGCACCGTCGCGGCCCCGACGGCTGGGGCATCCACGCCGGCGGCGCCACCGCGCTCGGCCACCGCCGGTTGAAGATCATCGATCTGTCGGATCGGGCCGCGCAGCCCATGATCGATCCCGAGCTGGGGCTCACCGCCGTGTTCAACGGCTTGATCTACAACTACCGCGAGCTGCGTGGCGAGCTGGCCGCCGCCGGCTACCGGTTCTTCTCCGACTCTGACAGTGAGGTGCTGCTCAAGGCCTACCACCGGTGGGGCACCAGCTGCGTTGACCACTTCCTGGGCATGTTCGCCTTTGCCGTGCTCGAGCGTGACAGCGGGCGGCTGGTGCTCGGCCGCGACCGGCTCGGGATCAAACCGCTGTACCTCTCGCAGACTCCCGGCCGGCTGCGCTTCGCGTCCACGCTGCCGGCGCTGCTCGCCGGGGGTGAGGTGGACACCGCGATCGATCCGGTGGGCCTGCACCACTACCTGAGCTTCCACTCCGTCGTGCCGGCTCCCCGCACGATCCTGGCCGGGGTGCAGAAGCTGCCACCGGCCACGGTGCGCACCGTGCATCCGGATGGCCGTTGCGAGGACCGCGAGTACTGGCGGCCGGCGTTCTCGCGAGGCGGTCCCGGCCTGGATACCGCGGACTGGCCGGGCGCTGTGCTGGCTGCGCTGCGGCTCGCGGTGGAGCGGCGCATGGTTGCCGACGTTCCGGTGGGCGTCTTGCTCTCCGGCGGCCTCGACTCCAGCCTGGTGGTGGCACTGCTGGCCGAGGGCGGCCGGCAGGCGCTGCGCACGTTCAGCGTCGGGTTTGAGGCCGCTGGTGGGGAGTCCGGGGACGAGTTCGTCTACTCCGACCAGGTCGCGGCACACTTCGGCACCGATCACCAGAAGATCATGGTCCAGTCGGACCGGCTGCTCCCGGCGGTGGACGCAGCCATCGACGCGATGAGCGAGCCGATGGTCAGCCATGACTGTGTCGCGTTCTACCTGCTCTCCGAGGAGGTCACCCGCTCGGTGACCGTCGTGCAGTCCGGGCAGGGCGCCGACGAAGTGTTCGCCGGCTACGACTGGTACCCGCCGCTGGCCGGCGTGCCGCGGGACCGGGCCGCGGCGGCCTACGCGGAGGTGTTCGTCGACCGCCCGCACGCCGGGCTGGCCGACCTGCTCGAGCCGGAGTGGCTGGTCGGCTCCGACTACAGCCGGGCATTCGTGGACCGGCACTTCGGTGCTCCCGGCGCCGACACCGCACTCGATGCGGCGCTGCGCCTGGACACCACCGTCATGCTGGTCGACGACCCGGTCAAGAGGGTGGACAACATGACGATGGCGTGGGGATTGGAGGCCCGGGTGCCGTTCCTGGATCACGAGCTGGTCGAGCTCGCCGGTGCCTGCCCACCCGAGCTGAAGCTCGCCGCGGGCGGAAAGGGAGTGCTCAAGGCGGCCAGCCGCGGCGTGGTCCCGGACCCGATCATCGACCGGCCCAAGGGTTACTTCCCAGTGCCGGCGATCCGGCACCTGTCCGGCTCGTTCCTCGACCGGGTGCGCGACGCGGTGACCGATCCGGTGGCCAAGGACCGCGGGCTGTTCCGCCCGGACTGGCTGCAGCGCATGCTGGCCGATCCGAACACCGAGCGCACCACGCTGGGATCCAACGCCTTGTGGCAGGTCGCCCTGCTGGAGATGTGGCTGCAGGAGAGGGGGATCTAGGTGGACTCCGAGCAGGCCGGCGGTTTCACGGCGCGCCGGCGGGCCCGGCTTGCCGCCGAGCTGCCCGGCCTCGACTGGCTCGCCGCCGAGACCTGCACCTCACCCGCGCTGTCCCCGGACGGTGCCACCCTGGCCGTGGTCTCCGACCGCGATGGCACGCCCCGGGTCTGGCTGAGCCCGCTGGCCCCGCCCGGCCCGCCGGTGGCCCTGGACACCGGCGGGGACTACGTGCGGGTGGTCAGCTGGTCGCCCGACGGCGAGTGGCTGTGCCTGACGACGACGCCCGGTGGCGAGCGCACCCTGGTCCGGGCGCTGCGCCCGGACGGCTCCGAGGCCCGGGTCGTCGCCGGAACTCCGGCTGGGGTGGCGTCGATCGGCTGCTGGCAGCCCGGCGGGCACATCGTGGGTCTTGCCGAGAGCAGCGCCACGGTCCCGGCCATGCTGGACGCCTACGCGGCAGACGTGTGCTCCGGGCGCCGCCGCTATCTGGCGAGCGGCCCGGCAGCGCGGGTGTGCAGCTTCAGCCACGATGGGCGCTACGCCGTGGTGCGCCTCGGTGCCCGCGGTGCCCGCCGCTTGCTGCTGGTCGACACCCGGACTGGCAGCAGCGCCGAGCTGCTCGGCGCCGACGCGACGATCGCTGACGCCCGCTTCGCTCCCGATGACCGGGTGATTTACCTGCATACCGACGCTGATCGCGAGTTCGCCGCGCTGCTCGCACTGCCGAGGGTCGCCGCCGGCTATCCAGCGTCCGCCGAGCTCATCGCCGCGCGCGGCGGGGCCGAGCTCGAAAGGTTCGCGCTCGACCCGACTGGCCGCGCGGTCGTCGCGGTGTGGAACGTCGAGGGACGCAGCGAGCTCGAGCTCGTCGACCTGGCTTCAGGGCAGCGCCGGGCACTGCCGGCGCCACCCGCGGAGGTGGTGACGGGCTGCGCCTTCGCCTCCGACGGCGGGTCCCTGGTGCTGGCCGTGGAATCCGGCGCGGAGCCCCCGCACGTGCTGCGCTACCCGCTCCCGCCGGGCCAACCGGTGCGGCTGGCTCCCGCACTGCCACCGCACTGGCCGCCGGACGCGCCGACCCGGCCGGAGCTGCACCGGTGGCGGGCCCGGGACGGCCTGGAGCTGAGCGGCTGGCTCTACCGGCCGTCCGGTGCGCTCAGCGCCGGGCCCACGCTGGTCTGGTTGCACGCCGGCCCGGAGTCCCAGGAGCGTCCCACGTTCAACCCGCTCTACCAGGCGTTACTGGGCCACGGTGTCGCGGTGTTCGCGCCGAACGTGCGTGGTTCGGCGGGCTTCGGGCGCCGGTTCGTCAACGCCGACGTCGGGCACCGCCGGTTCGCCGCCATCGATGATGTCGCCGACCTGGTCGGGTACCTGGTGGATGCCGGGCTTGCCGACCCCACTGCGATGGGCTGCGCCGGCTGCTCCTACGGCGGCTACCTGACCGTCGCCACGATGGTGAGCTACCCCGGGCTGTTCGGAGCCGGCGTCGACTTCTGCGGCATCACCGACTTCGAGACGTTCTTCGCCCACACCGAGCCGTGGATCGCGGCGGCGGCGGTGACCAGGTACGGCGACCCGCGCCGGGACGCGGCGCTGCTGCGTGAGCTGTCACCGATCCACCGCATCGGGCAGCTGAGCGCCCCACTGCTGGTGGTGCACGGCAGCCAGGACACCAACGTGCCCCTCAACGAAGCTGAGCAACTCGTCGCCGCGCTCCAGGACCGCGGCGCGTCACCCGGCTATCTGGTGCTGCCCGACGAGGGGCACGAAATCCTGGGCGCCACCAACCGCGCGGTCTTCGTGCGGGAGATCGTGCACTGGCTGATCAGGCACCTGCTCGACGTCGACGAGCGCAGCGCCTAACCGCCGCGGCAAGGGATGATCATTGACCCCGATCCTGTCCCAGGCATTCCGGACCTGGCAGCGAGCGTGCGCGCGAGCCGGGTGGCGACCCCAGCTGGGCTCCGAGCGGGTGGGCGTGGCGGAAGCGGTCGGCCGGGTGACCGCAGCGCCGGTGCATGCCCGATGGTCGTCGCCAGCACACGAGGCGGCCGCGATGGACGGGATCGCCGTCCTCGCCACGGACGTCGTCGGCGCTTCGGAGATGTCGCCGGTGCTGCTCACCCCCGACCGGTTCGACCCGGTCGACACCGGCGACCCGCTACCGCCCGGGCGCGATGCGGTGGTGATGCGCGAGCACGTCCAGCACCAGGACGACGGAGGTGTCCAGCTCGTTGCGCCGGTGACCGCGGGCCGGCACATCCGGCGCGCCGGCGAGGACATCATGGCTGGCGAACCGCTGCTCCCCACCGGCCACCGGTTGCGCCCAGTAGACGTGGCCGTGGTGGCCGCGGCCGGACACATCGACCTGATGGTGCAGCAAAGACCGGTGGTCGCGATCCTGCCCACCGGCGATGAAGTGCGGCCCATCGGATCGGCGATCGGCCGCGGCGAGGTCCTCGATACGAACTCGCTGATGCTGGCCGAGCAGGCGCGGGAGGCAGGCTGCGCGACGGTGGCGCTCCCGGTGGAGCGCGACGACCCGGGCCGGATCGCTGCGGCCGTGCGCGGGATCGCTGATCGGGCCGACCTCGTGCTCGTCATCGCCGGCTCCAGCGCGGGTCGCGGCGACCACACCCCAGCCGTACTGGCCGAGTTGGGGCAGGTGGCGGTGCAGGGAGTCGCGATGCGCCCGGGTCATCCGGTGGTTCTCGGGCTGATCCACGCCGCCAGGCCCGTCCCCGCCATCGGTGTGCCCGGCTACCCGGTGTCGGCGGCGCACGTCTTCGAGATGTTCGCCGTGCCGCTGATCGGATTGCTGCTGGGCACCCCCGCCGGTGCGCGGCCCACGGTGCGAGCCCGGCTGGCCCGGGCGGTGAGTTCCCCCCCGGCGATCGACGAGTGGGTCCGGGTTGGGCTCACCCGCGTGGACGGCCCGCTCGATGACGGGGGTGGCTTCGCAGCGCTCCCGGTCAGCAAAGGCGCTGGTGTGCTCAGCTCATTGATGCGCGCCGGCGGCTTGCTCCGGATACCCGCAGGGTCAAGCGGACACGAGGTCGGGGCCGAAGTCGTGGTGGAGTTGCTGCCCGGCGCACCGCCCCCGGGTGACTCCGCTCGGTGGCTAGCATGACGCGCGTGACCCGACTCCGTGCGTCCGTTGATCGCACCACCGCGCGGCACCGGCACACACGCCCGACTATCACCCTGGAGCCGACTCAAGCCCCACAGGTGACTCGAGAGTGACGGCCGTGCCGCCTGAGCCCTCTAACGGGGATCGGGAGCTGGCGGCAGTAGGCGCCCGTTTCTGCTGGCGGGTCGGCCATAGTCATCCCGCAGATGGAGAAGACCTCCCGAGCTACATCGTCTGATTCAGCGGGACTGCATGACCTAGGGCACGTGGAAGATGGCCTCTGGAGATGATGACCGGCCCCCGGGAGTCAGGAATCCTGGACAAGTAGGCGGGATCATTCTTCGGACACCCCCGGTGCTACTGGCCAATGCGGACGCGCGAGATATTTCGCTTTGAGCGCTGCGGCGAGGCGCCTGAGGAAGGTGCATCGTAACGAGTGACCGCTGCTTGCGAAATGAATCGAAAAGGGTTGATATCGGGTCGGGTCAACGGAGCCGCGGGCCACCCAACCCGGTACAGGGTCAACCGGCGACTCAGTGCTTCCGTTGATCGCGTCACCGCGTTGCTCGCCGAGCGTTCACCCGCCGCTAGCTGCCGTCGACAGACGCGTGGTCTGCAGACCGGTCGGCAGCAGCGACACCACCTCGTCATGACTTGGCCACCACGATGTGCTTAACCCGGCTGCGTGGATCGCGGAACGTATTGCAGCCTGCCCGATTGCGATAGCCTCATTCTCCGACGCAGCCTGCACCGTCACCTCGATCTCCATGACCCGCCCGCCCCGATCGGCCGACACCGCCGAGTCCTGGACTTTCGGCGTGCACTGCTCCTGCTCCAGCAAGGCCGCAGTCACCGCGTCAGCACGCTCAAAGAGGTCCACCTCTCCCTCGACGGTGAACCTCCAGTGGATGAACATGGCGACTGTCATCACGCACCTCCTGCGGTCACGCATGGCTGCCGTCTCAACCAACTTAGCGCCTGGCGGCCGTAGTTGGGATTGCTCGGAGTGAGATGGATCGATCGCTGGTGGTCCCCGCACGGGCATTTCACCCGATAGTACGTGCCCGAGTCCTCGATCAGCCACCCGGCCTCATGGAAGACGACGAGGACCTCCTCAAGATCCTTACGGGGATGCCTTCGCCAATAACCCATCCCACTTCCCTGCCTGGTCGCTGCTCGGGTGGTCACTGTTACCTAAGGTGACATCGCAGGCTACCCGCACAGCCAGCCGGACACCTGATGCCCGCACTCGCCACCCGAGATCTCCCGGGTCGGTTCACTGCCGCCGGTGGACGCAGCGACGATCGTCGGCGCCTGGACCCCCACCGAGCTGGCCTAGCACGGCCATCACCGCGCGGACCCGGCCATTGAATACCATGATGCGCGTGACCCGACTCCGTGCGTCTGTTGATCGCGCCACCGCCGTGCTCGCCGGCGCCGACCTCGCGGCTGACACGACGGTGCGCGAGCTGCTGGAGCTGACCACGCAGCGGCGCAGCCTGGACTTGTCGGACCTGTCACCGGCCGAGCAGGCCGCGCTGATCGCCGAGCGCTCCCAGGAGCTGCAGCCCTCGGCGGATGCCCTGGAGCAGCGGATCATTGAGGCCGCCGCGGCGGCCCGGCCGTTCGTGGCGAAGTTCGGTATCGACCCGACCGGCGCCGAGGTGCACCTTGGCCACGCGGTGCCCATGCTCATCCTGAGCAGGTTCCAGCGCATGGGCCACCAGGTCGTGTTCATCGTCGGTGATGTCACCGCGAAGATCGGTGACCCGTCCGGCCGGTCGGATGAGCGGCCCGCGCTGACCGACGACGACATCGCCCGCAACCTGGCCACCTACCGCGAGCAGGTCAGTCCGTTCTTCGACTTCGAGCGCGCCCAGTTCCGCCGCAACGGTGCCTGGCTGCGCGAGGTGACGCTGCCCCGGCTGATCGAGATCACCTCCCGCATCCCGGTGTCGATGCCGCTGCAGCGGGAGGATTTCCGCAAGCGCTTAGACGCGGGTCAGGGCCTGTCGCTGGCGGAGCTGCTGTACTCGGTGGTGATGGCCCTGGACTCGGTGGAGATCAGCACTGATCTGGAGGTCGGGGGGCTCGACCAGTTCCTGAACATGCAGATGTGCCGGCGGGTGATGGAGATCTGCGGGCAGGCCGCCGAGCTGGTCGTCGCCACGTCGCTCATCGAGGGCACCGATGGCACCGGCGCGAAGATGAGCAAGAGCAAGGGCAACTACGTCCCGCTGACCGCGCCGGCGGGGGAGATCTTCGGCAAGATCATGTCGGTGCCTGACCGTGTGGTGGTGCCGTATTTCCGCGCGCTCAGCGAGTGGCGTGATGCTGAGCTCGCGGTTGCTGGTGAGCGCCTTGCCGCCGCGACGCTGCACCCGATGGATCTGAAGAAGATCCTCGCCGGGGAGGTCACCGCGGCGGTCCACGGCGTCGAGGCGGCCATGAGCGCTCGCGACGAGTTCGTGTCCCGGTTCTCCACGCGGGCCTTCGCCGAGGTGCCCGGCCTGCCGTCGATCAGTGACCTCGGTCAGACCGTCAGCGATGCGGTCAAGGCGCTGGGGTTCGCCAAGAGCAACGGCGACGTGCGCCGGGTGGCCGAACAGAACGGGCTGCGCCTCGTGGTCGAGTCCGACGCCGGTCAGGACCAGATCCTGCTGACTGCCGACGAGGCACGGGAACCGCTCGGAGCCGTGCTCAAGAGCAGGCTCGACGGTCGATCCGGTGCCGCCTACCTGAAGGTCGGCCGCAAACTCGCCCGGATCAACACCGCGGAGTGAACCCGCAGCTTCCGCAGCGCAGCGGGCACGGTCGTCACGGACGCTGGTAGATGCCGTGGTCGCCGATCCGGCGCCAGACGAGGAGGGGGTCGTCGTGCGCCCGAGCGGTCACCGGCAGGGTGTCGTCGGCGGTGATGGACCGCAGCGCGTCGGCCGCCCTGTCCCGGCCGGGGACGCCGAGCTCGGCGAGGTCCTGCGCGACGCGGCAGCGCAGCGCGGGCCGGGCGGTGGCGTCGGTGGCGATCAGGTGGAGCACTCGTGCCGACGCGGCGCGGTCCTCAATGGTATACCCAAGCAGGAGGGTGGCTGCGCCCCATCGAGGGACGGGCCGTGCCCGCTCGTCGTCGCGCAGGGCCCGCAGCGGACCCGGTCCAGCCGACCAGGTTGCGTGCTCGTCGCCGTCGGCGATGATCCCGCGCAGGTACGCGGCGGCCTGCGGGTAGAACTCGGCGCCGAGCCAGACGAGGGCGGATACGTAGTTCTGCCGCTCGTGGGGCTCCACGGCCGGTTCGGCCAGCCTGTCCAGCAGATGCCCGCCCGCCACGGCCCGGTACTGCGGCCCCATCTCGGCCAGTGCCCAGACAGCGAGGAACCGGTCGAGGTGGTCGAGACACCGGTTGGTGACTAAGGCGGTCAACGCGGTGACGGCTTCTGCCAGCTGGTGGGGGCCCAGTGCGGCGAGCCCGACCGCCGCTTCCCGGTGGCCCGCCATCGGGCGGGCGCGGTCGCGCAGCACCGCGCGGAACACCGCCGCGCTGCGCTCGTGGAACTCTGCGCCGATCTCCGCCAGCCCAGCGGCCGACTCGACCAGGTCGTCTGTCGGTGTCTGCGGGTCGTCCAACAATGCTGACAGTGCCTGCACGGCATAAGTACGGGCCTGTGGGCCGAGACCGGCCAGGACGACTGCGGCGCCCCGGCGGCGGACCGCCTTCGCCGAGGGGTCGGCGAGCAGTGCGCGCAGCCCGCGGTCGGCGGCCTCGCGTTCGCCCGAACCGCACTGCGCCAAGCCCTCCGCGGCGGTGAGCCGGTCCGCGACGGGCACCGCCGCGTCCTCCACAACCGCGCGCAGCACCGCGCTGGCCTCGTCGGTGTGCGTCCTGCGCAGCCGGGTGGCCAGTGCGGTGGCTGCTTCCACCCGCGACCGCCGGTTGACCAGCGGGCCGACGGCGGCGAGGAACGCGCTCAGCTCATCCTGCCAACCGGGCGGGTGATCCTCGGGCGCCATGCGCTCCGCGACCCAGCCGCGCGCGGCCACCACCAGCGAGGTGTCGGCCTCCAGCCGGACCCGCCCCAGATGCTCCAGCAGACCGGTGCGCAGGTGCTCGAACGGCCCCGGCGCGACGGTGCGTCCGGACCGCAGGTACTCCAGGTACGCCTCGTACAGCTCGTACTGGTTGTCCGGCAGCGGGCGGTCGTCGTGCTGCTCGAAAATGATCGCCGCGATAGTGGCCAGCAACGGCACCCGAACCAACTCGTCCAGGTGCGCCTCGCGGATCTGGCGGACGAACCGGTGCGCGGTGCCCGCGCCCTCCTTGGCGAACCAGTTCCCAGCGAAACGGCGCAGCGCCTCCTCGTCGAAGGGCTGCAGCTCGTAGCGGGCGGCCTGAGCGCGCTGCAGCGGGGCGAGCGCGGCGCCCTCGATCGGCCTGGTGGTGAGCATGACCCGGTAGGGCGATCCGGCCGGGTCGGACGCCCACGCCGACAGCACGGTCACCAGGCGGTCCCGCTCGGCGCTGTCAGCGACCTCATCCAGCCCGTCGACCAGCAGCAGCCAGCGGCAGCCCGCAACCCTGTCGGCCAGTAGGTGCGCGCCGACGTCGCAGCGCAGCAGCGCGCCGTACTCGCGGCGGACGCTGTCCGCGAGCGCCTGGGGCAACGGCAGATCCAGGCGGGCGGCGAGCTCGCGGGCGGTCAGCCGCAGCGGCACGACGGGTTCGGCCAGCGGCGCCGTGCTGTTGCCGGTGGGTGCCGCCCACTTGGCGGCGATGTCGGCAGCCAGGCGCAACGACAGTGCCGACTTGCCCTGCCCGGGACCGCCGGTCACCACCAGGTGGTCGGCACCGTCGAGGGCTTCCCGGACGGTGCGCGACGGCGGTCGCACCGTCAGCCGCATAGGCGGCGTGGCAGGCAGGTGCAGCGGTTCGCGACCATCCTGCACCGGCTCGGGCCGGGGCTGCTCCGGCTGCGGCTCCTCGGCCACGCTGCCCAACTCTTGGCGCACGTAGACCGTCGCCAGCGACGGCCGCCGCGCGCCGGGCAGCCGGTAGGGCGACTTCTGGGCCGCCTGGACCTGAGCCCGCAACAGGGACTGGACCTCCGCGGGCAGCACAGGCAACGCCGTCCAGCCCTTGGGCGGTGGGTGGCGGGCCATCTTCTCGGCATGGCGGCGCTGCTGACGGCCGTCCCAGGCCGCGCGCCACAGCTGCACCGCGCGCTCACGGTCCATCGCCAGCGCGGTGATCAGTTTGTCGAGCATCTGAAGGCTGGGCAGGTAGCAGCCGCTGCACATGTCGGAGACCTTGGATCGTGACGACAGGCCGACCTGCCTGGCGACCCACTCCTGGGTGCGCAAAGAGATCCTGGAGGCGCTGGGCCCCGTGCTCGGCGCAGTAGGGTCCCCCGGGCCGAGGGCACCTGCGCTGCCCGCCGACCATGTCCGGCTCCAGCAGCCTGCCCCCTCATCGGGCGTCGCGGGAGGGGAGCCGGTCTAGGTGTGCTGAGCATCAAAGACGGTGGGGGAATTCCCTGGGGGTCAGCGGCCCCGCCACGCGAGCGGGGATATGCGGAGGGCGGCGTCGGCGATGCGGCGTGCGGAGTCGGTACGAAGGCCGCTGCGGGAGGAGTCGATCCAGCCCTGCACCCGGGCGTAGCCGGCGTCCTGGTACTCGATCGCCTGGATCAGGCATTCGAGCTTGTCGGCGTCTTTGGCGCAGCGCGCCTCGGGAGTCTGCTGCGCCTCGTATTCGGCGACCGCCTCCTGCACGGTCTTGCGGGCGGCGTCGGGCAACGCGGCGGTCTGGTCTGCGGTGATCACTTCGGGGGAGCGCTGGTCGAGGTAGGGCCTGGCGGTGTGCGGGATGTCGCCGGTGCGGGTCTCCTGCGAGTCGTGCCAGACGGCGAGCAGCGCCGCCCGGCCTGGCTCGGCGCCCTCGATCGCGGCGATGAGCGAGGCGAGCTGCGCGACCCGCAGGCTGTGCTCGGCGACCGATTCGGGATCCCGGACTCCCACATGCCACCAGCCGGCGCGCCGTATCCGCTTGAGCACGCCGAGCTCGAAAGCGAACGCTGCGACGGCTGCGTGCTGCTCGCCTGGCTCCTGCACGGCCGTGACCCTACCTACCGGTATGCGAGGCGGACCGCGTAGGCGATGTCGGACAACTCACGCCGCGCCTGGGCACTGAGATCGCGATCCCCGGCAAGTTCATCGACCGTGCTGGCTGCGACGGATCGCAGACCGGGATGGCTGCTGAGCAGAGCAGGACGGGCGACCAGGAGCGCCCATACCGTGTGGAGGTTGAGCTCGGCGTGCCCGTAGCCGGGATGCAGACGTTCGAGTAGGTGCCCCAGCAGCCGGACTCCGCCCCAGTCTCGTGGGCCGACCCGGACCATGAACTCGTCATCGACCTGGATACCGTCGATCTCACCCACCCAGTAGGCCCAGTAGTTGAGGTTCGCCTGCTCCATCTGATCGGTGGCCAGGGCCCGCTGCAGGAAGGCCCGCAACGGGTCACGATCCCCGCCCCAGGCCAGTCCGACGGCGGAGGACCGGACGGCAACCCAGGATGGAACGTGATCGGTGCGCCCGGCTTTGCGCAGGGCGCGCAGCTGCTCGGCGCGCAGCCACTCGGCTGTGCCCGCCCGGGTGTCGAAGCCGAGCAGGTAGATCGCTTGACGACGGTGCAGCGCGGCGTCGTCACGGAGACTGGTGTCCGCGGTCACGAGGAGGTGATCAAAGAAGCGCATCCGCTCGTCCTCGGCGAGCGCCGGCCGGTCGGGGACAGGTCCGCGTCGCGCCCGCACTGTGACGATGTCTCGCAGCGGGGCCGGGACTATCCCGGTGAACGGCCATGTGATCAGGTTGGTCAGCGTGCGCTGGTGAACAGCTGCGCCCAGAGGGTGCCTGTTGGCCTCAATGGGTTGCCCGCCGGCCTGCACCGTTTCAGCGATGATCAGATCCGCCTGGATGCCATCCTCCAGCGTCGCGAGCAAGGCGGGCTGCGCACCGCACCTCAACAGCCGGGACCGCAGCCGCACCAAGTCCGCGGCACGCAGGGCTGCCAGCGGCCGACGACCACTCTCCCAACCCTGCACGCTGGCCACGTCCACACCGAGCTGTTCAGCCAGCTGGACCTGAGTAAGCCCGGCCGATTCCCGGATCAACTTGAGCAGGAAACCTGACACCGCGCCGAGGCAACGTCGCGAGCCCTGACTACCGCGCGATGTTCCTCGGCCGCTGACCATCGAGTGTCCCCATCCACCATTTCTGAGCTGCAAATACCCGTACTGGCAGCCAGTCCCACTCCAGCGCTCGTCAGCCTACCTTTGTCAACTGTGATCGACATACCCGAAGTACCGAAGACGCTGCACTCGCAGCGCGAGCGCGGCCGCCTGACCGCGCAGGGCCGCTGCACCGACGACGACAGCGACCACACACTGCTGATCATCAACGAGGCGGACGGCTCGTGGGCGATCCACGGCCTGGGCGCCCCCGGGGTGCGCCTGACCCGCGACGTGATGATCACTCTGGCGGCGCAGATCCTGGAGCGTGCCCGGTGAGCGCGCCACTGCCGGAGGGCGTGGTGATCTCACCGCCTCGCTCCACCGCTTCGTGCATTTCGCCCTCCATCTGACGTCCACGCTCGGTCAGCCGGGCCCGGGCGCCTGCAGCGGGCCAAACTGCTACGTAGTGCAACAGTTTAGTAACGGTAGGTAATGTCGGAGGCATCCTCAGCGACATACTTGCTGCCGATGGTCCGAACTGGGCCATCACTGAAAATAATGAAGGGGCACGCGAGTGAAGATCACGGAAATCTTTGGAATGGGCGTCTACAGCCGCAGCTACTCCGGCCGCCCCGTTGAGTGGGCACCGCAGTCAGTATCCGGAAGCAAATCCGTCAAAAGTGCGCAGTGTCCGGCACCAGGCGCCGCTGACCACCCAGACACCGCGTAGCCTGTCGCTACCTCCTTGCTGAGGTTTACGCCCTGGGGTAGCTCCCCGGGGCACCGGCAGGGAGTCACCGGCAAGGAGGGGTGCGTGATCAACGCGATGCAGGTGCGGTCTATCGGTGGCCGGATCCGGGAGATCCGGATCTGGCGGGGCATGAGCCTCAAGGCCACTGCGGAACTCGCTGGCATCACCGAGGGCTACCTGTCCCGGATTGAGCGTAATGAGCGCCCGGTCAACAGCCGGTCGCTGCTTGAGGCGATCGCCGCAGCGCTGCGGGTCGCACCCGCGGAGCTTGCCGAGCAGGCATTCCCGCCAGCGATGGCCGACCCGGTCGCCGCGGAGACGCAGGCCGCCGTGATCGCCCTGGACGCGGCGCTCACCGATTACAAGCTCGGCGAGCCCACTGGCGAGACGGCCCGTCCCTGGCCTGCGGTGGCCGCCGACCTCGACCGGCTCACCACGGTGCTGCGGCCGGCCGGCGACTACGCCGCACTAGGCGTCCTGCTCCCTGGGTTGATGACCGAGCTGTACACCCTGTATGTCACCGATCCGCAGCGCCGCGTCGAGGTCTGCACGGCGCTGATGGGCTGTTACCACGCGGCGGGAGCCCTGCTGAAGAACCTCGGCGTTCGGGGCCTGCCCGCGCTGACGGCGTTCCGGGCGCAGCAGGTCGCCGAGGAGCTGGACGAGCCGGCTTGGCTCGGGCTGGCCACGTGGATGCGGGCATGCACCCTGGGCGGCCAGGGCCGGCGGCCGCGCATGCTGGCGGTGTCGCTGCGGGGCGCTCACGAGCTGGAGTCCCACCTCGACGACCCGCGCGCCGCGCAGGTGTACGGCGCGCTGCACCTCAACGCCGCGCTGGCCGCGGCGGCGATGCGCCGTGGTGGCGACTGCGCTGATCACCTCAACGAGGCCGCGGCGATGGCCCAGCGGGTCAGCGGGGACGGGCACGGGTTCGGCAACCTGTACTTCGGGCCGGACAACGTGGGGATCTGGCGGGTGTCGATCGCCGTCGAGCTGGGTGAGGCCGGTCGCGCCCGGGAGATCGCCCGGCTCGTCGACCCCTCACGGGTGCCCTCGGCAATGCGCCAGGCGGTGTTCTGGGCTGATCTGGGGCGGGGGATGGCGCAGCAACGAGCGACCCGTGACGAGGCAGTCGGTGCGCTGTTGCGCGCGGAGCAGATCGCACCACAGCACATCCGCCCGGACCCCTTCGTCCGCGAGACCGTCGCCGACCTGCTGCGCCGGGCCCCGCGCGACGCCGCTGCTGGCCGGGAGCTACGCGGGATGGCCTACCGGATGGGTATCGGCGTCGGCTAGCTACAACGCCACTTGACTGCTTGGCAAGGTCGCGGCCGAGACCTCCTCCACCCTCGTCAACTGTGATCGACATACCCGAAGTACCGAAAACGCTGCACTCGCAGCGCGAGCGCGGCCGCCTGACCGCGCAGGGCCGCTGCACCGACGACAACAGCGACCACACACTGCTGATCATCAACGAGGCGGACGGCTCGTGGGCGATCCACGGCCTGGGCGCCCCCGGGGTGCGCCTGACCCGCGACG
>JBOHFT010000071.1:0-20219 GCA_050699815.1 Pseudonocardiaceae bacterium
GGTCGTGATCGCCGACTCCTCGGCGATCACCTCCCGAGCGACTCGCTCGTACAGGTGCTTCTTGATCTGGGCGACGTCCTTCCACTGGACATTCGCGCCCCGGATGGTGCCGGGCATCGCCACGAAGATGACGTTGCCATCGTCGGTGCCAGCGCTCATAGAGCTGCCACCAACTGCTGCCTGCTGCTCGACTGGCTGGGCGTGGACGAGCCACTGCCGACTGCCAAGCTGGCGGGCCTCCCGTTCACCATGCCCGATCGCAACCGCGATGCGGGCAGCCGAACTCGCATGGCGGCAGGCACTCGCGGCGCTGAACCTGGCCGACACCCGGGCCAGGGCCGACCGCGCAGTACCTGATAAGAGCCCGGAACTCCCCGAGTTGACCCGAGCCGCAACGTAGGTTGGCTCGTCAGTCGTTGAGGACCGCCAGGTCGAGCTGACGAAGGCGCGCGGGGTCGGCGATCCCGTCGATTTCGGCGATCTTCCCGCGCGTGAAGGTCAAGCCAAGTACCACAAGCAGCCGTCCACGCGGAGCCACGACGACTCCCACGGCGCCGTTCACGAGCGCCGGTCGTGCGAGCCGGGCACGCCCCGAGAACTGCTCGGCCACGGCCGCCGCACCGCGGACCACCCTCGATGCACCAGCATGCACGGCTGCGTGGTCGGCTCGGAACACGACGTCTGGGTCGAGCACGGCGAGTAGCGCGTCGAAGTCACCGCCGCGCGAGGCAGCGAGGAAGGCGTCGACGGCTTCTCGCTGGCGGGCGAGTTCGACGTCGGGAACCGTGGCCACTCCCTGCACCCGGCGGCGCGCGCGGCTGGCGAGCTGCCGTGCCGCGGCCGGGGAGCGCCCTACAATGGGGGCGATCTCGTCGAAGGGCACGGCGAACATGTCGTGCAGCACGAACGCGAGCCGCTCGGCGGGAACGAGCGTGTCGAGTACCACGAGCAGCGCAAGACCGACCGAGTCGGCCAGCAGCGCTTCGTACTCGGGATCGACCCCGTCCGCACGGCTCACGATCGGGTCCGGCAGGTGCGCGCCCAGCGGCTCCTCGCGCCGCGACGTGCGCGAGCGCAGCATGTCGAGGGACACCCGGGCGACAACCGTCGTCAGCCATCCGCCCAGGTTCTCGACTCCGCTGGTGCCGGAGTGGCGCAGGCGTAGCCAGGCTTCCTGGACGGCGTCGTCCGCATCGCTCAGCGAGCCGAGCATCCGGTAGGCCACCGCCCTCAGGTGAGTCCGGTTGGCCTCGAACCGTTCCGCTAGCCAGTCGTGTTCGTCCATCGGTCACATTCTCTCGTCGTGTTCCGTCATAGCAGTGACGAACGAAACCAGGTCGATGTGACAAGGAGATCGACCTGAAGACCCCTGGAGGAGAGAAGTCATGCAAGCACGGATGAGCAACCCAGCGATGATCGTTCCTGACGCCATGCAGGCCCTGCAGGCCCTGGGGACGGCCACGAAACAGGGCGGTGTGCCGTCGCGGACGCTCGACCTTGTCCACCTGCGCGCCAGCCAGATCAACGGCTGCAGCGTCTGCGTTGACATGCACCCTCGCCTCGCCAAGAAGGCAGGCGAAACAGACGAGCGGCTCTTCGCCGTGGCGGCCTGGCGGGATGCGCCCTACTTCACCGACGCCGAACGCGCCGCGCTGGCGCTCACCGAGGCCGCCACCCGGCTCAGCGACCGGGCGGACCCGGTACCGGACGAGATCTGGGACGAGGCCGCCCGGCACTATGACGAGCCGGCGCTTGCGGCCCTGATCCTCTCGATCGCCCTGATCAACGTCTGGAACCGCCTCAACGTCACCACCAGGCAGCCGGCCGGCGAGTGGGCCCCCTGAGCGGCACCTAGCTCAACGATGCGGTCAGCCGTGGCGCAGCTGGGCGTGCAGATCCTCGGGGGAGGTCACCGGGCGGTCACAGACGAACCCGTGGCACACATACGCCGCCGGGACACCGGCCACCAGGCCCCGCCCGGCGAGCATCGGGGCGTCCGCGCCTGGTTCCCCGGCCAGCACGACCGCCCCGCCGGGCGCGGCCCATCGGGCCTGGGTTTCCAGCGCGGCGCGAGCCGCGTCCCCGGCCGGGCCGATCACGGCGATCTGCACCGGCCCGTGCGCCAGTGCCTCGGCGGTGGTCAGCCAGTGCCCGGCCGCCTGCGGTGCCTTGGCCGGCACCAATCCGGCCCGGGCCACCGCGGCCTCGGCCGCCTCGCGGTAGGACTCCGAGCCGGTCAGCGCCGAGGCGGTGACCAGCGCCGAGGCCAGCGCGGACGCCCCCGCGGGCGTGGCACTGTCGGTGGCGTTGGCGGGGCGGCGGAACAGCGCCTCGGCGTCGGCGGCAGTATCGAACCAGGCCCCGGTGTGGTCCGGGTCGGCGAAGTGTTTCTGGGCCTGCTCCAGCACCGGCGTCGCGGCCTGCAGCCAGCGATCCTCACCAGTGACCTGGTGCAGTGCAAGCAAGCCCTCGACCAGCCAGGCGTGGTCGGCCAGCACCCCAGCGGCCACGCCCACCACACCGTCGCGGGAGCTGCGCCGTAGCCGGCCATCGACGAGGTGCGTGCCCAGCATCAGGTCCGCCGCGGCCGCCGCCGCAGCGATCCACTCTGGACGGCCCAGGACGCCGCCCGCCTCGGCCAATGTGGTGATGGCCATCCCGTTCCACTCGGTGACCACCTTGTCGTCCCGGGCGGGCTGCGGGCGGGCAGCCCGGGCAGCGAGCAGCGCGGTCCGCACCCGCTCCCAACGATCGGGGTCATCGGGCTCAGCGGGCAGCTGCAGCACCGAGGTGCCATGCTCGAACGTCCCCGCCGGGCTCACCGCGAGCAGCTCCGCCGCCCACTGGCCGTCGTCAGGCCCCAGCACCTCGACGAGCTGCCCCGGCGTCCACACATAGGTGGCACCCTCGTGGCCCGCGGTGTCGGCATCCAGCGACGCCGCGAAGCCGCCCTGCGGGGTGCCCAGCCCGTCGAGCAGGAACGTCGCGGTCTGCTCGGCCACCCGCCGGGCGGTGGCCGATCCGGTCAGCCGGGCCAGGTGGGTGTAGACCCGCAGCAGCAGCGCGTTGTCGTAGAGCATCTTCTCGAAATGCGGCACCACCCAGGCGGCGTCCACGCAGTATCGGGCGAACCCGCCGGCCAGCTGGTCGTACATCCCGCCGCGGGCCATCGCCGCACAGGTGCCCTGGGCCATGGACAGGGCGGGCGCCGAGCCGGTCCGCTCGTGATGCCGGAGCAAGAACTCCAGCAGCATCGACGGCGGGAACTTCGGGGCGCCACCGAAGCCGGCGTGCTTGCGGTCGAACTCCACCGTCAGCTTGTCGACCGCGGTGGCCAGCACCCGCTCGTCCACTGCGGACTCGGTCAGCGGCGCGGCCCGTTCGCCGAGTTGCCCGACGAGACGCTTGGCCGCCTCCCGGACCTGCTCACCACGGTTGGTCCAGGCATGGCTCACGGCGACGAGCATCTGGGGGAAGCCGGGCATGCCGTGCCGGGGAGCCGGCGGGTAGTAGGTGCCGCAGTGAAACGGCTCGCCGGTGGGTGTCAGGAAGCAGGTCATCGGCCATCCGCCTTGGCCGGTCATCGCCACGGTTGCCTCCATGTAGAGGGAGTCGACGTCGGGCCGCTCCTCCCGGTCCACCTTGACGTTGACGAAATTGGCGTTCATCACGCGGGCGATGTCCTCATCCTCGAAGGACTCGTGCGCCATCACGTGACACCAGTGGCAGGCGGCATAGCCGATGGACAGCAGCACGGGCACAGCACGCTGCGCCGCCTCCGCGAACGCCTCGTCGCACCACGGCCACCAGTCGACCGGATTGGTGGCGTGCTGCAGCAGGTATGGACTGGTGGACTTCGCGAGCCGGTTCGCCATGTTGGTAGCCTACGGCTACTCGTGAGTGGCATTCAGTACCAGAACACTGTTACTCACTCACGAGGCGGCTCGCCGCCATGTTCGTCGAAGGACTTCGGGACCCGGCGCAGGTGCTTGTTCATCGAGCGCACCAGCAGCGCCACGGCCAGGAAGAACAGCAGCAAGATCACCAGGCTGGCCGGCGAGGCCTTGCCGAAGTCCGCACCCTGCCCACCGGGATCCGGCGCCGGCGAGGGGGTTTGGACCAGCGCGGACCCGGTCACGGCCGAGAGGCTCGCGGCCGAGAAACCAGGGGGCAGCAGCAGGGTCATACGTGCACCCGTTCCCGGACCCCGGAGAACAGGTCGTCCTCGGGCACCGTGGTGTCGACCAGCGAGCGGGCCAGCTCGTAGTCCTCAGTCGGCCACAGCTCCCGCTGCATCGCTTGCGGTACCCCGAACCACCGGCTGGCCGGGTCGATCTGGGTGGCGTGGGCCCGCAGCGCGTCGGCCTGCACTCCGAAGTAATCGGCACACTCCACCCGAGTGGTCACCCGCTCCATGACATCAGGCAGCGACGGGTCCCACTTCGCCAGCCATTCGGAAAACGGCGACTCCGCACCGGCGGCGAGCAGCGCGTCGTGCAGCAGCTGCATGCGCTTGCGGGAGAAACCATGCATGTAGTAGAGCTTCAACGGCTGCCACGGCTCCCCGGCGTCGGGGAAGCGATCCGGGTCACCAGCCGCGTCGAACGCAGCGACCGACACCTCGTGGCAACGGATGTGATCGGGGTGCGGGTAGCCACCGTTCTCGTCGTAGGTCACCACCACGTGCGGCCGGAACTCGCGGATCACCCGGACCAGATCCTGACTGGGATCTTCCAGCGGCACCACCGCGAAGCACCCATCCGGCAGCGGCGGCTTCGGGTCCCCCTCGGGCAGGCCGGAGTCGACGTAACCCAGCCAGCGGTGCCGCACGCCCAGGATCTGGGCAGCACGGGCCATCTCCTGCCGGCGGACCGCGGCCATCTCATCGGGGCGCTCGGCCAGGTCGGCCGACTCGAACGACGGGTTCAGGATGCTGCCGCGCTCCCCCCCGGTGCAGGTGACCACCATCACGTCGTGACCTTCGGCGACGTATCGGGCCATCGTCGCGGCACCCTTGCTGGACTCGTCGTCGGGGTGCGCGTGCACCGCCATCATTCGCAGCTGCTCGGCCATGGGCGCCTGCTCATCCCTCCTCCACTGCCGGGGGAGGTGGGCTGCCCAGGCGGTGGGAATACTTGCGGTCGATCGTCGGCGGTCGATCCCCGGCGACGCTTGCCGAACCATTGTCCCTACCGGGCCCGACAGTTTCAGTCAGGAGGTGAAACGCCGTGGCCTCCGGCCAGCTTCCCGACGGCCGCTACGGACCATGGCCCAACGGCGGCCGCCGACGCTGGGCCGTGCCGTTAGGGCTGGTGCTCGCCGTGCTCACCGGCCTTGCGGTCGCGGTGATCGGCTACCGCAACCTCGGCACTACCCCAGTGCAGGGCCAGACGTCGGGCTTCACCCTGCTATCGAGCAATCCAGCTACCCACCCAGGAACATACGCCGTGCAACTGCGGCTGACAGTGATTCGGGACGACCCGTCGCGCCCCGCCGTGTGCATCGTCCGGGCCCGCTCTCTGGATGGGGAGGAGACGGGGCGCAAGGAGGTCTACGTGCCCCCTGCTGCCGGTCCGATCGAGCTCACCACCGTGGTGCGCACCTCCCGGCCGCCGGTCACCGCCGGCGTCTACGGATGCTCGTTTCAGGTTCCGGCCTACCTAGTACCAGCCCCGGCTCCTGACCGGTAAAGCATTGCTGAGCAGGCACGATCCATACTCCGTCACCCATAAGACTGAGGCCGGACAGCACTCGTCGTGTTACCGTGAATGACGCGCACGGCCCCGGGGCAGGGCCGTGTTTTTCCGTTCCGGCCGCCGACTTGTCATGCCGGCGGCTCGGTGCACTCCGCCCCCGCAACCGCGGACGTCGGATCAAACGAGGAGTGATGACCGTGAGCGAAACCCAGGTAACCTGGCTGACCCAGGAATCCTACGACCGGCTCAAGCAGGAGCTCGATGAGCGGGTCGCCAATCGTCCGGTCATTGCCGCGAAGATCAACGAAGCCCGCGAGGAAGGCGACCTCAAGGAGAACGGCGGCTACCACGCCGCCCGCGAGGAGCAGGGCCAGCTTGAGCTGCGGATCCGCCAGCTGCAGGAGCTGCTGCGGGTCGCCAAGGTCGGCGCGGCGCCGGCCGAGTCCGGGGTCGCCGCGCCCGGGATGGTCGTCACCGTGCGGTATGAGAATGACAAGGAGACCGAGACTTTCCTGCTCGGCTCACTTGAGGAAGGTGCGCACGGGGATCTGGAGGTCTACTCACCGAACTCCCCGCTGGGCAAGGCGATCATCGGCGCGCATGAGGGCGAGGACCGCCACTACGAGCTGCCCAATGGCGGTTTGATGACCGTCGCCGTCGTCAAGGCCGAGCCCTTCCGGGGCTGAGTCCCCCGGGGAGGCAGCCCGGCACCCCCGAGTTTTCGTCACCTGTCCCGAGATCATGGTGCTACCCGGCGGCGGGCTGTCCCCGGACGGCCCGCACACTTCTCATGTTCGCAACTGATGGTAGCGATTTAAACACTCCATCAGGTAGTTGCTTCACCGTTTGTTCACCCTCTTTTGGGTGATATGGGTCCATCTGGGTACGCATCATTGGGCCAATGGAGAGTCTGGCATGTCACTTAGCGCACTCGAATGGCGTATACCGCCGTCGACTTCCTAGGTTCGCGCCGGGTCTCCACCGACGTGATCCGTGGGCGGTGGAGACCCAGTGGCCGATAGTGGGCTCCGCTGGTGCGCCACGGCGCCCAGCGCGCCATCGCGCGGACCCCACTGGGCCAGGCCGACGTCACGTGACGGCGATCGCGGCGGTGGCCATGATCGGACTCGGGGCCTTCGCGGTGCCCATGCGGCTGCCCAGCGTCTCCGACCAGCCGATCCCGCTGGCCGACCAATCGACCCCGCTGGCCAAGGGAGCAGCAGAAGCGACGCCAGAATCGGGTCAGGGCAACCTGACCAACCAGGACGCCGAGGCCACGCCGGTTGAGGCCAACGTGGTGGCAGCCGCTGAGGTGCCGACGGCACCGAACCGGACCGCCGACGGTCCCGCCGCGGACCGCTCCCCCACCGTGGTCGCCGGCATCCCCGCCAACTACCTCACCCTGTACCGCGACGCCGCTGCGACGTGCCCGGGCCTGCACTGGTCCACGCTCGCCGCCATCGGCAAGAAGGAATCGAATCACGGCCGGTCCACCCTGCCCGGCGTGCGCTCCGGAGCCAATCCCTCCGGAGCCAAGGGCCCGATGCAGTTCCTGCAATCCACCTTCAACGCCGTGACCGCCCGGCATCCGGTTCCGCCCGGCGGGGCGATCCCACCGTCGGCGCACAACCCGCACGACGCTGTCTACACCGCCGCCGCCTACCTCTGCGACAACGGCGCCCGCGACAACCGCAACCTCCGCGGCGCGATCTACGCCTACAACCACAGTCGCGCCTACGTCAACACAGTCCTGGACGCCGCCCGCGACTACCGTCAGGCGGCGCAGCGCGCTTCAGCGCGGCCCAGTTCGCCGGGCGCTTCAGCACCGCCACGTTCTTCCCCGGCGGCGGTTGCGCCACGCGTTGCGAGCCACCGTGGGTCCGCCGCGGTGACGTTCGCCCGTGCCCAGCTCGGGAAACCCTATGTGTGGGGTGGCAACGGCGAACCTGGCTTCGACTGCTCCGGGCTCACCACGGCCGCCTACGCCGCCGCCGAGACTGCGCTACCTCGTACTGCGCAGACCCAGTACAACCACGGACCACGGCTGCCGACCGGTTCCCCGCTGCAGCCCGGGGATCTGCTGTTCTTCGGCACCCCACGCAACATTCACCACGTCGGTATCTCCCTCGGCGGCACCCTCATGATCCACTCACCTACTTTCGGGCAGACCGTCCGGATTCAGGACTACCGCAACTTACGCGACTACGCGGGCGCCTCGCGGCCGGCTTAGTGCGCAGCCGGTATCAAACCCCTACCCACCAGGAGCCATCCATGACCACCCACATCCGGACCGTGCCCGCCCAGGCCGCCAGCCCACCAGCCCCGACGCTGGCCGAGCTGATCGCGCGGTCGCTGTCGGTCGCGCACCTGATCGACGGCCACTACGTGCGCCTGAAAGCCACCGTCGACGACGGCTACATCGCGCTCGACATCACCCGCACCGAGTTCCACACCACAGAGGACACCACCGTGCGGGTGCTGCTGCACCTGTCGGAGCCGATCACGACGATTCCGGAGGCCGCCGAAACCGGGGTCGAGATCGGGTGAGCGCACCGGAGCAGACCACGCACTACGCCGGCTGCCGGGACGGGTGCGTGCCGACTGCTCGCCGAGCCGATCGCCGCTCTGCGTGAGCGCGGCGGAGTCGGCATCGCACGGGTAAGGTCGTGGCAAACGTCGGGAGGTGGAATGGGTCTCAGTGGCCGCTGGATGCCAGCCATGCTCACGGCTGGCGTGGCCGCGTTACTGGCTGCTGCCGCCGTCGTGACGGCCGGTCAGGCGGGCTGTGACGAGCCGGGCAGATACGTGTCCGCGCCAGGTGGCGTGCAACTGGTCGGTGGGTGCCTGAACAGCGCCGACCTGCCGGTGGCGCCGTCACCCGTGCAGCCGGCCCGGTCACCGGTGAAGCCCCTGGGCGATTAGGCTCGCGCTAGCCGGGAACCGGGGCGGCTAGCGGCCGCTGAGCGCGGCCAGCAGATCATTGATGAGATCCTCGGCGTCTTCGATGCCCACCGACAGCCGGATCAGCTCGGCGGGTACCTCCAGCTGTGATCCCGCGGTGGCGGCATGCGTCATCCGGCCCGGGTGCTCGATGAGTGACTCAACGCCACCGAGCGACTCGGCCAGGGTGAACACCCGGGTCCGGGCGCATACCGCCAGCGCCGCTTGAGTACCCCCGCGAACGGTGAACGAGACCATCCCGCCGAATCGGCGCATCTGCTTAGCCGCCACCTCGTGACCAGGATGGGTGGCCAAGCCGGGGTAGCGGACGCCGGCCACCTCCGGGTGCGCCTGCAGCGCCGCGGCGACCCGCTCGGCGTTGTCGCAGTGCCGCTCCATCCGCACCGCCAGGGTCTTGATCCCGCGCAGGGTCAGCCAGGCGTCGAACGGCCCGGGTACCGCACCGGCACCGTTCTGCAGGAAGGCCACCTGCTCGTCGAGCTCGGCGTCGTCGGTGACCAGGCCACCGCCGATGACGTCGGAGTGCCCGCCGAGATACTTGGTGGTCGAGTGCAGCACCACGTCCGCGCCGAGCCCGAGCGGGGTTTGCAGGTAGGGCGAGGCGAACGTGTTGTCCACCACCAGGCGCGCACCGGCCTCGTGCGCGACCTCGGCCAGCGCCGCGATGTCGGCGATGGACAGCAGCGGGTTGGTCGGCGTCTCGCACCACACCAACCGGGTGGCCGGGCGTAGCGCGGCCCGCACGGCGTCGGCGTCGGACAGCCCGACGGCGGTGTGCTCGATGCCCCAGTGCCGGAACACCTTGTCGATCAGGCGGAACGTGCCGCCGTAGGCGTCGTCGGGGATGACGACGTGGTCGCCGGGCCGGCAGGTCGCGCGCAGCAGCGCGTCGGTTGCCGCCATCCCGGACGCGAAGGCCCGCCCGTGCCGGCCGCCCTCCAGCGCGGCAAGGCAGGTTTCCAGCGCGGTGCGGGTGGGATTACTGGTGCGGGCGTATTCGTGGCCGTCGCGTAACCCGCCCACGCCGTCCTGGGCGAAGGTGGACGTGGCGTGGATCGGCACGATCACCGAACCGGTATGGGGATCCGGGTCCTGACCGGCATGAATGGCCCGGGTGGAAAAGCCTGTCACCCCGCAAGCCTACGGTGGTTCAGGTGCCGCCACCCGGCCCGCCCTCAGTTCCCGGCCAGGAACCCGAGCACGTCTTGGCGGGTGACCACACCCGCCGGTTTGCCGTCGATCAGGACCATGGCGCCGTCGGCGTCGGCCAATGCCCGCATGAGCGACCCGATCGGCTCGCCCCCGCCGATCGTCGGCAGCGGCGCAGCCATGTGACCCTCGATCCGGTCGGCGAGCTGCGCCTCACCGGCGAACAGGGCCTGCAGCAGGGTGCGCTCACTGACCGCGCCGATCACCTCGGCCGCCATCACCGGTGGCTCGGCGGCGACCACCGGCAGCTGGGAGACCCCGAACTCGCGCAAGATCATGACGGCCTCGGCGACCGTCTCGTTCGGATGGGTGTGCACCAGCTTGGGCAAGGTGCCATCCTTGCCGCGCAGCACGTCGGCGACCGTCGCTCCGGAGGAGTCCGGGGGCAGAAAGCCGTGGGAGGCCATCCATGCGTCGTTGAAGACCTTGCCCAGATACCCGCGCCCGCCGTCGGGCAGCAACACCACGACCACCGAGTCGTGATCCGCCCGGCCCGCCACCCGCAGTGCGCCGACGACGGCCATCCCGCAGGATCCCCCCAGCAGCAAGCCCTCCTCCCGGGCCAGCCGCCGGGTCATGGTGAAGGAGTCGGTGTCGGTGACCGGGACGATCTCGTCACAGATCTCCCGGTCATACGTGCGGGGCCAGAAGTCCTCCCCGACGCCTTCGACCAGGTAGGGCCGACCGGTGCCACCCGAGTACACCGAGCCCTCCGGATCGACACCGACGACCCGCACCCGGCCGTCGCTGACCTCCTTGAGGTAGCGCCCGGTTCCGGAGATCGTCCCGCCGGTGCCGATGCCGGCCACGAAGTGCGTGATCCGCCCCTGGGTCTGGGTCCACAGTTCGGGGCCGGTGCTGTGGTAATGACTGGCCGGATTCTCGGGGTTGGAGTACTGATCGGGCTTCCACGCCCCGTCGATCTCGCTGGCCAGCCGGTCGGAGACCGCGTAGTACGAGTCGGGGTGGTCGGCCGCGACCGCGGTGGGGCACACGACGATCTCGGCACCGTATGCCTTGAGCACGTCACGCTTGTCCTGGCCGACCTTGTCGGGGCAGACGAAAACGCAGCGGTACCCCTTACGCTGGGCGACCAGTGCCAGCCCCACGCCGGTGTTGCCCGACGTCGGCTCCACAATCGCGCCCCCCGGCCGCAGCGCACCGGATCGCTCGGCCGCTTCAACCATCCGAAGTGCGATCCGGTCCTTGACGCTGCCGCCAGGGTTGAGATACTCGACTTTCGCCAGGACCAGCGGTGCCACATCCTGGGCGACGGCGTTCAGCCGCACCAGCGGGGTGTTGCCGACCAGATCGATGATGTGCTCGGCAAAGTGCACCGGGGGTCTCCTCCGGGGATCGGGCGGATCGCGCCGCGCGCAGCACGGTGCCGAGCTTCAGGCGTACATCAGAGTATGGGGGTCACTCTGCGCAGCGCAGCGTCGAGGAGGTCTGACCCATGCAACGTCTGTTGCGAACGACGGCCGTACTGGTCGGTGCCACCGGTGCGACGGTCGGCGCCGCCTACGGGATGCTCACTCACCAGGGACGGCGGGCGCACCGCGAGATCATGATTCCCGGCTGGTTTCCCCTCCGGGCGGACGGGGTGTACCTGCCGGGCGGGACCGGCCCGCACCCTCCCGCCGGGGATGTGCTCCGGTTTGCGGTGCTCGGCGATTCCTTGGCGGCCGGCCTCGGCGTGGATCTGCCCGGGCAGCTGCCCGGGGTGGTGCTGGCCCGCGGGCTGGCCGGGGAGGCCGGCTGCGCAGTCCAGCTGGACACGCTGGCGATCTGCAGCTGCACGAGCCGAGGGTTGGACGGCCAGGTCGACGCCGCGCTGATCGATCCTCCGCGCGCGGCGCTGATCATGATCGGCGCCAATGACGTGGCCCGGCGGATCCCACCCTGGGAGTCGGCGAAGCTGCTCGGCGAAGCGGTGTCGAGGTTGCGCACCGCGGGTACCACCGTGGTTGTCGGCACCTGCCCGGACCTCGGCACAGTCCGGCAGATCCCGCAACCGTTGCGGGCCCTCGCACACACCTCCAGCCTGGCACTGGCCCGGCTGCAGCGCGACGCGGTAAGCCGGGCAGGCGGGCTGCCGGTATCGCTCGCCGACCTTCTCGCCCGGGAACTCCTGATCCAGCCCGACGCCCTGTTCAGCCGGGACCGATTCCACCCCTCGGCCGCCGGCTACGCGGCCGCCTGCTCGGTGCTGCTGCCCGCCCTGTGCTCGCTGCCTGCTGGGGGCTCTTCAAGTACTGCCAACCCCTGTCCCGGAGGTCCGTAACCGCAACCAACCCGCAGGTGCACCAAAGGGCTCCCACACAGGAGGCCGGGAGAGGTTGGTGGCCGTTGAAGACAACCCGGACCGGGGTTGGCGGTACTTGAAGAGCCCCCAACAGGCAGAGGGCCCGGTCCGTGGTGGACTGGGCCCTCTCGCGCGCGGGGTTGTGGCTACTCGTTTTGGAAGTAGGACAGCAGCCGGAGGATCTCCAGGTACAACCAGACCAGCGTCACGGTGAGGCCGAAAGCGATGTACCACGCGGTCTTCTCCGGTGCGCCAGCCCGGATCGCTTCGTCGGCGGCGTCGAAGTCGAGCAGGAAGCTGAACGCCGCGATCCCGATGCAGACGAGGCTGAAGACGATCGCGAGCGTCCCCCCGTCGCGGAGACCGAGACCGCCATGTGTGAAGAAGCCTGCGATGAGGTTGACCAGCATGAGACCGACGACGCCGATCATGGCGCCGATCATCCACTTGGTGAACCGCGGGGTCACCTTGACCGCACCGGTCTTGTAGACCACGAGCATGCCGCCGAACACCATCACGGTACCCGTGATGGCCTGGAGGATGATCCCCTCACCGAACTGCGCGCCGAACACCCCGCTGATGCCGCCGAGGAAGACGCCCTCGACAGCGGCGTAGGCGAGGATCAGTGGCGGGCTGACCACCTTCTTGAAGACGATCACCAACGCGAGCACGAAGCCGATCAACGCCGCTGGCAAGGCCAGCCAGTAGGCGCCGGTGAGGAAGGTGGCTGCGCCGGTGGCGACCAGGACTGCGAGCGTGATGCCGGTCTTGGTGACCACGTCGTCGATGGTCATCGGCCGACCGATAGCGGGCGGCGCACCGGCATAGCCCGGCGCAGCGCCCGGGAAGCTTGCCGGGGACGGGGTGAAACCCGCGTAACCGCCGCCCCCTACGGGAAGATTGCGGAATGCGGGGTTGCTGGTGGAGCGCACCGAGTTCCTCCTGGTGGGGGGGCATTGCAGGCCGTCACCTGGTTCAACGCGCCTGCGCCGGATCCGGTTCCCGGTCCGGTAAAACGGACTTTACTCCCGCCTGATGACCTCGCGGCTAGGGAGCATGGCACATCACGTTACTGTGCGCGAAGGCAGCACCCGGGCCGGGAACGGTGGAGGCGGCGATGGGCTGGTGGGGCTGGGTGATCCTCGCACTGGTCGTTGTGGTGGTGCTGGCCGCACTCGCTGTCCTCGTGCAGCGCAGGAGACGGCGTGGCGGTGTGATCGGGCTCGGCGACCCCGGCCGGAGTGACCCACCGTGACGACACCGACTCCCGCGTTACTGCTGCGGGCCAGTGAGCTGATCGGCCGACCGGTGGTCACCCTCGGCGGCGAGCTGGTCGCCGAGATCAAGGACATCGTCTTCGAACGCACCGGCGGGCGTATCGCTGGTTTCACCCTGCGCAATCCGGGGCTGTTCAGCCGCTCGCGCAAGGATTCGCTGCCCTGGGGCGGGGTGCACGGGGTGGGCCGGGACGCCGTGATGGTGCCCGACGAGGCAGTGCTGCTGGCCACCGCGGAGCTCGCGCCCCGCAAGCAGGCCCGCAAATCAGATGTGCTGCAGGATCGGGTGCTCACCGACAACGGGCGCGATCTCGGGCGCGTGGTCGATGTGGTGCTGCACGGCGGGACCAGCCTGGAGGTCGTGGGCTACGAAGTAGAGGCCAGCGAGGCGCTCGGCACGGCGGGACGGCGGGTGCTCATCCCCCTGCCCGACACGGTGGCGGTGTCCGGCGAGAACCTCATCGTGCCCGCGGCGGCCACCGAGTTCGTCTCCGAGGACCTGGCCGGGTTCGGCGCGGCCGTGGACGCCTTCCGGGCCCGGCTGCAGGAGGGGAGCAGCTGATGCTGTTCAGCCAGGCACGCAAGCGCGACGTGGTGAACACCGCCACCGCAACCCGGGTGGCCAGGGTGGACGGCTTCGTGGTGCTTCCGGGGCCACCCAGGGTTGCCCTGCTGCGATTGGGCAAGGTCAGCGGCGCCGGCACCCTGGTTGCCTGGGACGACGTGCAGGGATTCGGGCCCGACGCGGTGACGGTCCTCACCGACGCGGTGCTCCGCCCGGCCCGCGACCCGTGGGAACAGCGAGCCGAGGATGGGGACCTGGAGATCCTGGGCAAGCGGGTGCTGACCGAGCGGGGCATGGAACTCGGCGCGGTCACCGACGTGGACTTCGACCCGGAGACCGGCGCGGTCACCACCCTGATCACCAAGACCGAGACCATCGCCGGGCAACGGCTGATCGGCCTTGGCGGCTACGCGGTCGTCGTGTCAGGCTAGCTCCTGCGACGCCAGCGCGGCCGAACCCTCATGAGGCACGCGGCCGCGCACACGGGCCGACCCGCATGACGAACTCCGCACGGTGTCCGCAGCCTCGGCGTGGCAACGGCGACGCCGCCGGAACGTCCTTCAGCCTAGGTACGCAAGAACTGCCACATGAGCGTCAGGGACCGTCGAATGAAGTACTCCGAAGCAGTCACATACCCCGGCACCGGAAGGATCACCGAATGACCGCAGCCGCCCACACCCAGACCGACGGGGCCAGGGCTATGCAGCGTGACCGGCACCTGTACCGGATCACCGGCGGCCAGCCACTATACGGCGCTGTGACGGTCGGGGGTGCCAAGAACGCGGTCACAAAGCAACTCGTCGCCTCCCTGCTGACCACCGAGCCTTCGGTGTTGAACAACGTGCCGCGCATTCGCGAAGTCGAGATCGTGCTACACATGCTCGAAGAGCTTGGCACGCGCGTGGACTGGCTGGACGACAGGTCGCTGCGGGTCGAGACACCGGAAATCACCAACGCCAACCTGTCGGAACTATACTCGGGCGTGAACCGCATCCCCATCTTGATGATGGGGCCACTGCTGCATCGTGTTGGCGAGTCCAGCATTCCCCTGCCCGGGGGTTGCCGCATCGGCAAACGACCCATCGACTTCCACCTCGCCGGACTCCGGCAAATGGGCGCGGAAGTCACCGAGATGCCGCGCAGCGTGACCGTCAAGGCTCTCAAGCTCGAAGGCACACACGTCACGCTGCCGTTCCCCAGCGTTGGAGCCACCGAGAACATCCTGCTAGCCGCGGTGCTGGCCCAGGGCACCACAGTCATCCACAACGCGGCCGTCGAACCTGATGTGCTCGACACGGTCCACTTCCTTCAGCAGATGGGCGCCCTGGTCACCGTCGAGGTCGACCGGACGATCCTCATCGAGGGGGTGGGCAGGCTCCACGGCACGACCCACCGGCCGATCAACGACCGAATCGAAGCCGCATCGTTTGCCGCCGCCGCCGTCGCCACGGGTGGTCAGGTCGAGGTTCGCGGGGCACGGCAAGAGCATCTCACTACCTTCCTCAACCACCTGCGCAAGCTGGGCGGGGACTTCCAGGTCACCGAACACGGCATCATGTTCTACCGCGATCGCCCGCTTACCGCCGAGCATGTTGAGACAGGCGTCCATCCCGGGTTTATGACCGACTGGCAGCAGCCACTAGTCGTGCTCCTCACGCAAGCTCACGGCGCGTCGGTGATCCACGAGACGATCTACGAGGACCGGTTCGGCTACACCGAGCAGCTCAACCACATGGGCGCCAACATCGCGCTGTCCACCGCCTGCTTCGGGGGACGCGAGTGCCGATTCGCCAGCAAGGACTTCCAGCACAGCGCCATCGTTATGGGCGCCACCCCGCTCCGGGGCATGCCGCTGGAGATCCCGGACCTACGCGCCGGCTTCGCCTACATCCTCGCTGCCCTCATCGCCACCGGAACCAGCGAGATCAGCGGCACCCGCTACCTCGAACGTGGCTACGAAGACCCCATCGGCAAACTTCGGTCCATCGGCGCCAAGATCGAGACAGTGCCCATCCAGCCGACTGTGCGCACAGCGGACGGGGGCGACTGCGTGCCCCCGGTGGGGGTCGAACCCACACTGAGGCCCTTTTAAGTGACCTGGCTTCCACAGATCCACATATGGCTTGACCTGCATCGATGTGACTGAGCGCTAGCACGCTCCCAGCAACTTGGGCACGTATCGGGCACAGCGTCGACATTCGAACAGCGCGGGAACGGGATTCGAACCCGTGACCTCTGGGTTACGAGTGCGAACTGAGACGAACGTCCGCTTGCCCGGGACAGTGTGAGCAAGGCGTGATGCCACTGGCGGGCGATGGTGGGAAGCCCTATAGTGGTTGCACCACCCTATAGTGTCGATTATTGCGCCAGCTTGGTAACTTTGGGTGCCGATCATCATCATGGTGGGGGTAGAGAGGGTGGGTGCGGGTGGTGGTGATGTTGCGGTTATCGCATGCCGTAACGGAGGCCGGGCATGGGGTGCAAGCAACGTCAGACGGGCGGGGGCGCGACAGACCGCGGCCGCGGAGTTCCAGTTCAGGGTGGACCCGGGCTGACTTCCTGGAGGTGTCTGGGGATCTGGTCGAGGGCGCGGGGTTGCCGTGGCAGCCTGTTGGGGGGTTGCAGTGCCAGCACGTGAACATCTAGTGGTGGTTCTGCCAGGTATCGGGGGGAGTGTCCTGGCTCTTCCCGGTCAGCCGAAGACGCTGGTGTGGTCGGCTGGGTTCCGCGACGTGGGGGATGTTTTGCGGCACCCGGAACGCCTCAGTCTTGGTGGGCACCCTCGTTTGGAACCCGTAGGCTTGATCAAGAGCCGCAAGGCATTCGGTGTCTGGACTGCGATCCGCGGTTACGAGGGGCTGCTGGGGAGGCTCGGGGCGCTTGAGGGCGCGATACTTGATGACGGCACTCCGGCTGGCTACCGCCTTGACGCCACGGTGGTCGCGGTACCCTACGACTTCCGGTTGAGCATCGTGGACGCCGCACAGCGGCTACACGACCAGATCTCGCAGCGGTTGGCGCACCTGTGGCCGGACGATGATCCGAAGACTGCCCGGGTGGTGGTCATCGCTCACTCGATGGGCGGCCTGGTCGCTCGCTATTGGCTTGGTCAGGAAAGCAACTGGGAGAGGTGCCGGGCGCTGATCACCCTGGGTAGTCCCCACCGCGGCGCGCCGAAGGCGCTCGACGTCCTGGCCAACGGGATCGCCTTCGGGCCGTTCCGGATCACGCGGCCGGTCAAGGTACTGCGTGAGTGGCCGTCGATGGCCGAACTGCTTCCGCGCTACCCGGCGGTGCTGGACACCACAATGCAGCCGTCCGGCCACCGCGAGGCACTACTACGGCCCCATGAACTTCCGTTGGAATTCGCAGACGCCGCTCGCGCGGCGTTCGCCGTTCACGAGGAGATCGAGGCGGGATGGGACAAGATTCCGCTGAGGGGCCCACAGATGGTCCCGCGCATTGGATATGGACACGGGACGTTGCGGTCCTGCGCGTGGGACGGTTGTCGGGTTCGGGTGAGCAAGGGGGAACCGGCGGGTGTCGGTCTCGGCAAGTGGAGCACTGACCTGGGTGATGGCACCGTGCCGGCCTACAGCGGGCTGCCGCTGGAGATGGATCGCCATTCCCCCACAGGGCTGCGGGTACAGCTTCGCCATGGTGCTATCGCCGACCTCGACGAGGTCGTTGCCCTCGTGGAGAGCTATGAAGGGCGGCCCTGCGATCTGCCTATCCGTGGTGAGGAGCGACCAGTCGTTCTCGGGTTTGACGTCGAGGAACTGCAGCAGGCAGGGGAAGGCATCGAGATCTCGGCGACGATTGCGGGTGTTGACGCGGACGTCGGTCACGTGTCGGTCTGGGCCTGCGTTTCAGGAGCTGGAGCCCAGCCGGCGGTAGTTGAAGAGGCACGGCTGGAGTGGGACAGCGTCACCGCGACCTTCGGTGGGTGGCTAGTCGCTCGTCCCCCCGGGATTTACCGGGTCCGGCTGTCAGCTGAGGAAGTCCCTGGTGGCGCTGACCTGATCACCGAGGAGATCGTGGAGGTGCTTGACGGTGCCGACGTCGATTGACTGGCCTGGCTGGTCTTGTGAAGACGGGCCAGCGTTGGCGCGGTATATCGTTCCGGACGCGCTGACGCGTCATGTGCAGCTCCCGGCAGCCTCCGGCGAGTCACCTCTGACACGACTCCGCGAGATCTGGCAACAGCTCCACAACGTCGGCATCGGGTATGCGTTCGAGCGTTCCGGCAGCGCTCAGCAAGCGCAACTCATCCGCACGCCAGCAGAATTGCTGGTTGCCCCACGCAACGGAACCTGCCTGGACCTTGCGCTCCTGCTGGCCGGGGCTTGCCTCCACGGGGGCCTGCAGGCAGCGGTGATCTTGCTCGATCCAGTCGGTGGAGGGCGATCGCGGCATGCGCTGGTCGCGGTGCTGACCGGCGGCCGATGGCCGGGTGGAGAGCCAGACGGTGTCTGGACACAGTGCCCTGCCGAACTGGTCACTCAGGTGCGGGCAAGTCTGGACGGCCCCCGGCGTGATGTCGTCGTACTGGATCCGAACGGCCTGGCCAGATCCTTGGGTACGTCGCGCACCATGGGCACGGACACCACCCTGGCGGAGGCCACCCGCACAGGCTATGAATACGTGACCGGTCAGGACTGGACCTGGAGGCTTGGCGTGGTCGCCGTGCCTCACCCCGATCCGTACCGTCCGGCACCACTTCCCGATGTTCTCCCGCTGCGTGAGATCTACCGCCAGCTGGACACAGCCGAATCCGCCCTGCGGCTGCTGCGCGCGGAGTACCAGGTCACTCCCTTCCAGTCTCGTGACGAGCTGACGATCCTGGAGGACTTCTGCGAACGGGTCGCCGCGGGCAACCGAACCGGTCTGGCGATCGTCCACGGCGCCGGGGGCGCCGGCAAGACACGGTTAGCGCTCGAATTGGCCGACCGGTTGCGTGCTGCAGGATGGTACGCGGGCCCGTTGCTGGACGAGCTGCACGACCCGGCCAGCGTCAGCTGGCTCGCCACCGTCACCGCTCCTCTGTTTGTCCTTATTGACTACGCCGACGCACGGGTTCAGGAGACTCAGGCGCTGCTCCAGACGCTCCACGGTCGGTTGGGACCGCCCGCGGTCGTGCTGCTGACCGCCAGATCAACTGAAGGTGAACGGCTCACCGAGATCCTCGGTCGCCAGACCAGCAGCGCCCAGGCACACGTCATCGAGGACATTAAACTACCCGACGTCCATCCGCGTGCGCGCGACGTATACCACCGCACCCACGACAAGCTACGCCAAGACGCCACCAATCCTCCTCCCCTGCCAGCACCCCGCCACGGCAGCCACTGGACGACACTCGACCTGGTACTCCTCGGATGGGTCGCGGCGCACGGGAAACGAGAATTGCCCACCACGTCACAGGATCTCTACGACGAGATCTTGGAGCATGAACAGCGCTACTGGGCCAGGGCATACACCCGGATCACCGGCCAGCCCAGCCCCGACCCCGAGCTGCTCGCTCGGGCCGGCGCCTGCCTAAGCCTCCTCACCCCCACCAAGGACGGCATCGCCGACACCTTGCGCGCGGTCGAACCCCTCCACGAGGACGCCCGCTGGCGCCACGACGTCGCCCGTTCACTGTCCACCTGCCTCGATCCCGGTGCCGGACAACGACTGTCGATCCGACCCGACCCAGTAGGAGACCGCCATCTACTGGCCACACTGGAGCGATCGCCCGCGCTGCTCACTCGCTGCCTGCCTGAGGATGTCGCGGTCGAGCAGCTGGTCAGAGCCCTGCTCGTGCTCACCCGCGCCGCGCAAGACGACGCGACAGCAGCGGCAGCACACACAGAACTGCTGCTGCGCGCCAAGCCGAGAAGGTGGCCCACCGTACTCGCGGTGGCAACCGCGCTCGGTGGCCCGGCCCGAGACGCTCTGGAATCGGTGGTGGCCTCACCGGACTGCCCCATCCCACTTGAGGAGTTGTCCAACGAGTTGCCGATGCATTCCTCGGGACTGTGGTGGCTAGCGGTCCTCGTGGACAACCGCCGGCTTCGGGAAACCCCAGCAGATGACCAACCGCGGCGAGCCGCTCTCTTGCTAGAGGGCTGTGGCCGACGAAGTCGGCATGATCGAGTCAAGTTTGGGTTATGCGGCGAATCCGGCCTGTTGGGTGAGTTGGTCGAGAGCGCGTTGGTAGTTGCGCG
>JBOHFT010000072.1:0-20158 GCA_050699815.1 Pseudonocardiaceae bacterium
GTCCGAGGTGGCCTCTGGACAGCGACAAGCATCCATGTCGCCGTCCGGGCCGGCCGCTAGCTCGCGGCCTGCGGCCATGCGGATTCCTGCACCGGGGAACGGCCGAGCAGCGGCTGCCACCACTCGGGGTGCTCGCGATACCAGCCGACGGTGGCCCGAACCCCGTCGGCGAAGCTGACCTGTGGTTTCCACCCGAGTTCACCGCGGATCCTGGTGGAGTCCAGCAGGTAGCGCCGGTCATGGGAGGGCCGGTCCGGGACGATCGTTTTCAGCGAGGCGGGCCGGTCCAGCTCGGCAAGGACGAGGTCGGCGATGGTGGCGATGTCAGCTTCCTCGCCGCTGCCGACGTGGTAGGTCTCGCCGATCCGCCCCCGGCGCAGTACCTCGTCGATGGCGCGGCAATGATCGGACACGTGCAGCCACTCGCGGCGGTTGCGCGTCGAGGCGTACAGCGGTAGCGGCTCATTGCGCAGGGCCCTGGTGGTGAACAGCGGGATGACCTTCTCGGGGAACTGGTACGGGCCGTAGTTGTTGCAGCAGTTGGTGATCGTGACCGGCAGGTCATAGGTCAGGTGGTAGGCGCGCACCGCGTGATCGGCGCCGGCCTTGGCCGCATTGTACGGGGTGCGCGGCAGATACGGGGAGTCCTCGGTGAACGAACCGGGATCATCCAGCGCGAGATCGCCGTAGACCTCGCAGGTCGAGATCTGGTGGAACCGGCCGACACCCACCCGGCGGATGGCATCAAGCAGGGTCTGGGTGCCGATGATGTTGGTGGAGAAGAACTCGCCGGGGCGCAGGATCGCCAGGCTGTTGTGTGATTCGGCGGCGAAGTTGACCACGATGTCGACGTGGTGGGTATGCAAGAGATCTTCCACCAACGGCTGGTCGCGGATGTCGCCGTGCACGAAGGTGATCCCGGCGGCGATGTCGGCCAGGCTCTCCCGCACACCGGCGTAGGTCAGCGCGTCCAGCGCCACGACAGGGTCGGTGGGGTAGCTGGACCGCCAGTAGCGGGTGAAGTTCGAGCCGATAAACCCCGCCGCCCCGGTCACCAACAGTGTCGTCATCCGCAATCGCCTTCCCTGGCTGTCCCTGCTGACTGTCGCTGGCCTCCCCCCAGAGCGTAATTCTCGCGGTGGCGGGTCAGGCGGCGTGGGTGGCGCGGAGCTGGTCGTACAGGGACCGGACAGGGGCCGGGCGGTGGGTGGGTGGCAGGGCGGCGAGGTCGGCTTCCAGCCGGTGCAGCACCAGCGCGCAGCGGCGGGAGCGCACAGTGGGCAGCCGGCGCAGTGCGGTGAGCCCGGCGGGCACCGCCCGGTCCAGATCACCGGCCGCAACATGAGCCCGGGACAGCCACGCTGCGTTGAACACGGCGCTGCGTGGGGTTCTGGCCGGATCGGTGGCGAGGCGGCCGAGTGTCGCCTCGGCGCTGTCGAGCAGGCTGCGGCTTTGCCGGGAGGTGACTGCGGCCAGGGTGAGCGCGCCCTGGGCGAGGTGGCCTTCCAGAGCGTCCGGCCCGTACCAGGTCAGGTAGTGCGGGAGGGTGTCCAGCGCGCCGGGGGTGTCGAGCAGGGCGCGGGCCTCGTCCGCGGCGGCGTGGAAGCCGCGGGTATTCCCGGCCGCTGCCTGCGCTTGGGCGAACCGGTCGGCGGCCAGCGCGCGCACCGCGACGGGGGTTGCTCGGGCCGCCTCGTACGCGGCATTGGCCAGCTCCACCGCATCCCGGGCGGCCCGGCCCAGATCGATGCCATCGGCCAGCCGACCCCGGCTCACGGTGCACGTGCTCATGCAGGACAGCAGGTAGACGCCCACCGAGCGGTCCCCCGCGGTGTGCGCGGCGTGCAGCCCGCTGATCAAATACCGCTGGGACAGCCCGTGCACGCCCATGTCGTGGGCGACGGTGCCAGCCAGCTGGGAGAGCTGGGCCCATTCGGCGAGCAGCCAGTCCGACACAGTGCTGCGAGCCACAGAGCTGGGCCCGAGCAGGCCATTCACCGCCTCGGCGAGCAGGCTGGGCGACCAGTCGAGCTCTCCGAGCAGCGCCCCCAACACCGCATTGCCCTGCTGGCCGACCCCCATGCCACCCCTCCCTTTGACCGCACGAGCACCTGCGTGTGCTGAGGGTAACCAGCCGCTGGGCCATTCGGGGACCGTCTCCCCGCCGACTTCCCCGCCGCAACACCCCTATCCACGATCACCACACCGCCACCGCCCCTCCCGGTGGCCGGCCCAACCAGGCGGGGACACCAGTAAGCGGGCACCCGACGTGGTGCTCACCGCAGCACTGCCACCGCAACGAGTACGGCGTGCGGATCCACGAGCAGCAGCCCGTGTGCTGGGAGGAGTGCGAGGTGCGGTTCGAGACCCAGTTGCTGTTCCCCGACGGCGAACATCCGCCCACCACATATCTGCAGCTGAGCATCGAGAACCTGCGGCTGACGTGGCGCTTCATCGACGCGTTCCTGCCGATCGCCGCCGCGCAGCGGCTGCGTGACCAGCTGACCGCGCACCTCGACGCCGCGGACAGCTGCCCGAGCGCCCGGGCGCAGACCATCCAAGACAATCCCACTCCGCGCGGTGACCCGCCGCGGGGCGCGAATGCCTCCGGGACTACGTCGGTGAGGCCGTCCGGGGAAACACCGAGTGAGTGGCGACGGCGAACCGGACCCGCAGGCCAACAGTAGGGCTGGCCGCCAGCAAAGTCGTGGGTTACGGCATGCCTGCGGGATGACACGCCGAGCCGCTGCCGTGCCCACCCCCCGCCGCGCCGTGAACTCGGCGCCACCAACATTCCCCGTCCGTTCAGACGTCGGTGACGCCGAGTTCACGGCGCCGACCAACGGTCAGATCAGCTTTGCCGCGGCGCTGAGGCGCAGGTGGGGCTCGGGAGTGGGAGATGCGACCACCGCCGGCCCCATATGAGATCTTGAAACGGCCGGGGGGCATCAGTGGGGCCGGGAAGACCTATCTGACCATGCTGCTGCGCGCCTGATCGATGGCACAAGAGGTTCGCTAACGATCTTTACCCGTGAGCATCACTGCGCTCTGCTCGGCGACTTCGAACGTCGCTGGCTGAATATACTTGCTGATTTCCTGCCATACAGCCAGTGCTGCGCCGCGGTCAGCGCACACCATGAGATCGAGAACCGCGGTTTGATATTCTGGCCAAGTCGAAAACACAAGGTGCGATTGGGCCAAGAGCAGGGCGATAGATAGGCCGTGTGGCACGAAGGCATGGACGGCCTCACCGACGACCGATAGGCCGCTTGCTCCGGCCGCTTGCCGGATGAGAGCCGCCAGCAGCTCGTTGTTGGTGAGGTCTCCACGACAGCCACGGGCCACCACCGAGAGGCGATGAATAGTAACCTGCTCCTGGCCTGCCTTCATCCGAAGTGTCACCTGCTACAGTAGGGAGGCTGTTGAGGCGCTCAGGCGCCGATGAGGAAGAGCCGGGCAGGGATGAGACGGCGCAACCCCGATGACTGAAGAGCCAAGCCCCAGATCGTCGTCGCCAACAAAAGCCACCCGCGTCTGCGCCATTGGCCGAGACGCACACATTGCAAGCAACCGCCGTGACAGCGAGGGCGAGTCTACGTGACATTGATCAATACAGTACTGCGTCCTTGAAAAACTTGATGGCGGGCAGAACCGTACCGACGTCCCCGCCGTCTGACCGTCCAGTGGGCAGCACGATCACGTGGCCTCCGTATGTAGTGCGGCGCCGGACTGTAGGCCCGCAGGGCTGTGGAGCTATGTGGACAACACGCACTTAGCTGGGGACACAACCAGGCATGGAGACTGAGCGCGCAGGTCACTCCTGTGGACACAGCCTCGACGCTTGTTGATGGCCTCCGGTGTGACCGAGCCAGTCGTCCAACACCTCCACGGTACCGGCCGCGGTCCACGGCAGATCCATCCCGGCGTCGGCAGGCACCCACAGCCCGGCCGACTTGGCCCGGCCCGACCACAACTCATCGAAGGACACCTCCCGGTCCAGGGTGTCGGAGATCAGATGGACCACCACCGTGGGCAGCGGATCCCCGGGCAGCCGGTCGCGGTGCAGCCAGTCCGACACGGTGCCGCGCGCCACAGAGCCGGGCCCCAGCAGGCCATTACTGCCTCAGCCAGCGGACCGTACGGGGACCGTTCCCACGCCGACTTCAGGTCCATAGCAGAGAAAGTCGGCGCGGCGCAGGTGGAGGTCATGGTTCGCCGCCAGCGGAGCGCAGCGCAGCCGCGTCCGGGCCAGGCGGGATCCCGAGCAGCTCCAGGTCGTCGTCACTGCGGGTACGACGACCCATCACCGGATCCTTGGTTCTCCATCCGTGGCGGCACCAGCTCTGCTACCGGCTGCTCCCGGTAGGTGTCCTCGATGACGGGACTGTGGCACGGAGTAACCGGATCGCGACGGTGGCCATGTCGTGCTGGCTGGGCTGGGCGCGCAGGATGGCCTGCAGTAGCCGGTGCAGCTGCAGGCTGCCGGGCTCGATGCGGGCCAATCCTGCTCGGCGCAGCAGCCGGGTCAGCTCGGTGACGGCCAGCGGATCGCGGGCCATGGTGGCGAGTGGCTCGGGGAGCTGGCCGGGGTGGGTGGTGACCAGGGTGCGGGGGATCAGCTCGGGGGCCAGGTGGGCAGCCAGGGTGAGCAGGTCCAGCGCGGCCGGTGCCTGCCCGGCGAGCCGGTCGAAGGCGATCTGGTAACTGGCAGCCAGCGACACCGGGTAGGTGGCGGGCGTTGCGTGGGTCAGCAGTTCCGCGGTCCGCTTATCGAGTAAGGACAGGTAGTCGTCGGTCGGTGTGCCGGTCTCGGCCAGGTAGGCGGCGGCCTGGCTCAGGGCAGGGGCAGGTCGCCGAGGGCGTCGGCGATCCGGTTGGCGTCGTCGGCGGTGCGCCGCGGGACGCGGCGCAGCAGGGTGAGTGACTCGCCGCGGTCGAAGACGTCGACTCTGAGTGGGGTGGCCAGGTCGTGCCAGGCGGGGTTGCGGGAGGTGATCAGTACCTGCCCGCCACCGCCGGTAGCCAGATTAGGGGCCAGCGCGGCGGGGTCCTCAGCGTTGTCATAGATCAGCAGCCAGCGGTCCCGGTCCCGCAGCGCCCCCAGCAGCCGCGCCACCGCCGCCGCGACGGAGTCGGTGGCCTGGGCCAGGCCCAGGGCGTGGGCCAGCTGAGCCAGCCGGTCGGGGATCAGCGTGGGTACTTCCGACGGGATCCACCAGACCACGTCATAGTCACTGTCGTGGCGGTGGGCGTACTCGATGGCCAGCGCGGTCTTGCCGATCCCACCCATGCCGTGCAGGGCCTGCACCACCGTCGCCCGGCTGTTTCGCAGCGACATGCGCAGCCCGGTGAGCAGGTCCTCGCGTCCGGTGAAGGTGACGTTGCGCGCGGGCACATTCCACACCCGCTCACCCCGGGGCAGCGGCGCCAGCGCCTGGAACAGCTTCTCGCTCAGCCCTCCGGGGTGGTGACCGTGGCGGTGGTCAATCCACTATCCCCGAGCCGGGTGCGAAACGCGTCCTGGCGGGCACCGTGGTCCTGGTCGCGAAACAGATCCACTGGACCTTCCGCCTCAGCACCCAGCAGGAACACCAACCGGGGCAAGCCACCCTCACCCGCGACCTCGAACTCCGTATAGGACAGCTCCGGCCGGTCCCGCACCGGGGATCCATACCGGAACCCCACGATGGCCACATAGACGTCGGCAGCCAACACCGCCTCCCGGCACACCTGCGCAGGCTTCTGGTCCCGTGCGGTGAGATACGCCATGTCCCCGATGGCGTCCCCGGCCCGGGTGATCGCCTGCTCCGCCGCGTCAACGAACGACCGGCGAGCAGGAAACCGCCGCAGCTCCGTCCACCGCCGGGATGTTGCTCGTGGACAACACCGCAGACCTCCCGACTCGATCTGCCCGGTTGGGCATCGCCGTCCAGACCACGCCGTGCCTGTGGGAGCACCGGTGCGCGGCGTGCTCCGCCTCCCAGCGCTGCTGGATAGGAGGAGACGACAGCGATGCAGGCGGCTACTGGTCGCCCTGAACGGTGATCAGGACAGACGGCGGTGTCCGGTGGTGGTGTGTGCTGCCTGATCTGGACGCTGCCGCACCTGTTGCACACCTGCTCACCACCGAGGCCGATACTGTGGTGGCGCATGATTCTGGCCGACCATGGCTGTTCGGGCACGGCACCATGGGTGAGCTTCGCACGGTCGTGGTCGGCCGGGCACGAGTCGTGGTGATCGGCACCTGCCTGGCGGGTGATGTGGAGTTGCGGGCGCACGTCGAGTGCGCGGTCCAGCGCGGCAACTATGACGCGCTCACGGCGTTGCACGGCAGTTATCACCTCGCCGTGACGAGCCCGGATGGGATGCTGGTGTTCGGTGACGTGGCCGGCTTTCGGCGTGTCTTCACCAGCCAGGCCGGTGGGGTCACGGTGGTGTCCAGTCACGCGGACGTGCTGCGCCGCCTGGCCGGTGCGCCGGTGAGCCGCACGTGGCTGGCCGCCCGGTTGGCCAGCCCGGAGATGCCCAGCCCACTGCGGGAGTCGTTGAGCCCGTTCGACGGCATCCGTGCGGTCCCTGCCGGGCATCGCGTGACTCTGCGCCAGAGTGCTGCCCGGCACACGCCGTACTGGACACCACCGCAGGCGGCCAAGGCACTGGCCGACGGTGCCCCCGTCTTGGCGGAGGCGCTCACCGGCTCCATCGCCGGCCGGGTGCGCGCGGCGGGCGGGCCGGTGAGTGTTCAGCTGTCCGGCGGCGTGGATTCCACTGCGGTGTCCTGCCTGGCAGCGGAAGGTCTCCAGGATCGCTCGGCGCTGCTGTTGGTGACGACAGCATCAGTCTCGCCCGGCAACGATGATCTTCTCTGGGCGCGTCAGGTCGCCGATCACCTCGCCCCGGCCGAGCACCTCGTGCTCGACGCCCAGGAGATTCCCCGGTTCTTCGATGATCTGCCGAACATGGCGAGCGGCATGGACGAGCCCGCACCGTTCACCGCCGCGTCGGCGCGGGTGCGCCACCTCACGGGTCTGCTGGCAGCCCGTGGTGCCCAGGTGCATCTCAACGGCCAAGGTGGCGACGAGGTACTGCTCGCTCCCTTGACCTACCTCCGCGACGTGCTGCGGGCCCGTCCTCGGCTCGGGTGGCGGCACCTCCGCGGCCAGGCCGCCCTGCGGGATCTGCACCTGACCCGTCTGGCGCGGTCCGTCCTGGCCGTGCCCTCGTATCCGCAGTGGCTGAGGTGGGCCGCCCAGGCCCTGCGAACCGAGGGCCCCGCCGAAGCCGACGCCGTGGGATGGGAAGCCCAGCCCCTGCTGCCGCAGTGGGCCAGCCGCGATGCCGAACAGCTTGTCCGTGGCGCGATCCTCAGCGTCGCACCGACTGCGCTGCCGGAGCGCAGCACCCATGCCGCCCTCGTCCGGATCCGGTCCACGGCCTACCGCGCTGCGCTGTACCGGGATGCGCTGGCCAGCCACGGCGTGCCCGCCGAGTTCCCCTTCCTCGACCGCGCCGTCCTGGAAGCCGCCCTTGCGGTCCACCCGTGGGAACGCACCGACCCGTGGCAGCCCAAACCCCTGCTGCGGACCGCCCTGGCCGGCGCCGTGCCCGCCCGGCGCACCAAGGCCCACTACAACGACGACATCTACCGCGGCTGGACCGCCAACCGGCATCGGGTGGCCAAGCTCCTCGACGACTCGCAGCTGGCCGGGCTCGGCCTGATCGACACCGGTCTGCTGCACCGCTGCTGGCGCTCGTTCGGATCATCCGGCGTGGCACCGGCCTTCATCACCGACACCATCGCCTGCGAGGTCTGGCTACGCAACCTGGCCAGACCGTTCTGAGAGGACCCGCCCCGTGCCCGAGACCCTGGGGACCCGGCTCGCCGAGTTTGCCTCCTCGCTGCGCAACGTCGGCGCCATCCGGTCGGACGCGGTCGGGCATGCCTTCGCCAGCGTGGCCCGGCACCGTTGCGTGCCCCAGTTCCGCTACGGCCCGAAGACCATCACCGTGCCCCACAACGAGCTATCCGGCAGCAAGATCTTGGACATCATCTACTCCCACCAGTCGCTGCTGACCAGCACCGGGCAGGGCGGCGACCCCCCCTCGGCGTCGTCAGCACCTCCGCTGATGGCCCGGATGCTCGAAGCCCTCACCCTGCGCCCTGGCCTGCGCGTGCTGGAGATCGGTGCCGGCACCGGCTACAACGCCGCGCTGATCACCACCATCACCGGAGCACCCGTGGTCACCATTGATGCCGGGGCCACCACCGCCCGGGGCGCAGCCGACTCGATCCGCCGACTCGGACTCGACCACCAGGTCACCGTCCTGCACGGCGACGGCTACCTCGGCGAGCCGAACAACGCCCCGTACGACCGCATCATCGTCACCTGCGGTATCGCCGGCTTATCCCCGCACTGGCTCGGCCAGCTCGCCCCAGACGGCCTCATCCTCGCCCCGATCGCCCACGGCGGCGTGCATCCCATCGTGGCCGCCACCCACCACCACGGCACGGTCAGCGCGAAAGCCGCGCTGTGGGCCGACTTCATGCCCGCCGTCGGCCCCTTGCGCCCAGCGGAACTACTCGGCCACGATCCCGCCGACTACGTCCCGCCCACCCCGGTGACCCGAATCCCCGGCACGAGCCCGGCTCGCACTGCGGCCGCCTACCATGATCTCTGGTTCTTCCTCGCCACCCGGGACTCGCGCATCACCCGCGCCTACCTGGACGACGACACCGTCGACACCACCCAAGGCGCCTGCGCACTGCACACGCCCCGACGCGGAACGGCGTGGGTGCACACCGACGGCAGCATCACCGCAGCAGGCGAGCCCACCGTGGCCGACGAACTCCGTTCCCTCATCCACCAGTGGACAGCCAGCGGCCAAACAGCACTCACCCAGTTCGCCGCCATGTTCACCCCAACCGACACCGAAAAACCGCTGTGGACGCCACACCGGTGGACGCTGGCCGCCACGGACACCGCTGCTCATGTCATCAAATAGCTGCTGGATCGTCCTCTGCCACGGGTTCGCCGGACTGCTCCACACCACGTGGCGCATGGCCGCCGACGCCCACACACCACAGATCGCGGCCCAACTTTCGCAGCTGTCGGCGAGGTTGCTCAAGCAACTCAGTTCCGCACCCGAGGACCGTCCACCACGAGCGCCAGGACGCAGCCCGACCAGTCCGCGCCGCGTACCTGGTCACCAGGGGCATCGCGGCGCACCGCCAGAGGTGCATGCTTGAGCTTGCGTGTTTCGCTACCTTTGCAGGCATGACCTCTGCCGCGCACGACGACGAGACGGTGATCCCGCTCGACCAGGCCCCACCCGTCGCTGAGCTGGCGCAGCGGGCAGGCCGGCATGAGCGGATCCGGCTGGTCGCCGCTGGTGGGGACGCCGTGGTCGTCCTGTCCGCTGATGAGCACCAGGCCAACATCGACGACATCGTGATGCTCACCGAGGCCCTTCACGCCAACTCCTGCGGCGGAATCGCGATGACTGAACAGTGCGACCACCCGCTGTCCCGGAGGCCCGATCCGGCCCGCTCCGCGCGGCGAGCTGATCTCCTTCGGGCCATCCCCCGGCCGCTCCGGCGCTACCGCTCATGACCTGGAGAAGCAGGTGAGGTGCGGTTCTAGAGGGTTGGATCGCGTCGGCCGGATCCCGCATCGCTGGGGTCCACGGAATCGCCAGACCCGACCCCGCGGGAGCCATTCGTGGGGTAGACGGCGACTTCGGCGGCCTTCACCACGAACCACACCCCGGCGCCGGTATGCAGCCCCAGCTCCACCGCGGCGACCGGGGTGATGTCCGCTGCCAGCCCGGCGGCTCCGCGCACCCGGACGAGGGTGCCGTTCGGCTCCAGCGCCGCGACCCGGTCGGAGATCACATTGCGCGGGCTGCCCTTGGGTGGATCCAGGTACACGGCCACCGCGGCGGGGGCGAACACGGCGACCGCCGCAGCGCCCACGGTCGTGGATTCGGTCACACCGGTCAGCTCGGTGCCGTCGTCGGCACGCAGCCCCTCCGCCGTCGCGGTACCGGACACCAGGTTCAGCCCGGCCAGCCGCGCGCCGAACGCGCTGCGCGGCCGGGTCAGCACCGCGCGGGTCGGGCCCTGCTCCACCACGCGGCCACCGTCGAGCACCACCACCCGGTCCGCGAGCACCAGCGCGTCGATCACCTGATGGGTGACGATGACCGCGAGCCGGTCGGCCAGCACCGAGCGCAGCAGCGACCGCAACGCGGGCGCGAACTCCACGTCCACTGCGGACAGCGGCTCGTCCAGCAGCAGCAGGTCGGGGTCTGAGGCCAGCGCCCGGGCCAGTGCGATGCGCTGGGCCTGCCCACCGGACAGCCGCCGGGGCCGCCGCTGGGCGAACTGCGCCGCATCCACCTCGGTGAGACAGCGCAGGGCGGCCGCACGGGCCTGCGGCCGGCGGGCACCGGCGGCACGCGGGCCGAACGCGACGTTGTCCAGCACCGACAGGTGCGGGAACAGCAGCGGCTCCTGGGCCAGCAGCCCGATGCGCCTGCGGTGCGGCGCCAGCTGCACCCCGGCGGTGGTGTCGGTGAGCACCCGGCCGTCCAGGACGATCCTCCCGGTGTCCGGGCGCAGATGGCCGGCGACCGCGGCGAGCAGGGTGGACTTGCCCGACCCGTTGCGGCCCAGCACCGCGACCACCTCGCCGGGCTCCACCTGCATCGTCGCGTCCAGCGTGAAATCACCGCGCCGCACGGCGACCTCGATGTCGAGCGCCGCGCTCATCCCAACCCCTCCGCCGAGCGGGGCCGGGCCACCGCGATCACCACGGTCGCCACCACCACGAGCAGCAGCGACAGAGCGACCGCCGCGTCGGCGTCGACCTCCCGCTGCAGGTAGACCTCCAGCGGCAGGGTTCTGGTCACCCCCTGCAGGCTGCCCGCGAAGGCGATGGTGGCGCCGAACTCGCCCAGGCAGCGGGCGAAGCTGAGCACCATGCCGGAGCCGAGGCCGGGCAGCACCAGCGGGACGGTGATCCGGCGGAACACCGTCCACGGTGCCGCACCGAGACTCGCCGCGATCACCTCGTAACGCTCCCCGCCGGTGCGCAGCGCCCCCTCCAGGCTCACCACCAGAAACGGCATCGCCACGAACGTCTGCGCCAGGATCACCGCCGCGGTGGTGAACGGCAGGCGCAGGCCGAACGCCACGTCCAGGGCATACCCGGCGAACCCGCTGCGCCCCAGCAGGTACAGCAGCGCCAGCCCGCCGACCACCGGTGGCAGGACCAGCGGCAGCAGCACCACCGAGCGCAGCAGCCGCAGACCGGGCACCGAGCCGCGGGCCAGCACCACCGCCAGCGGCCCACCGAGCACCACACACAGCAACGTGGACACCGCCGCGGTGCGCAGCGAGAGCTCCAACGACGAGAGCGCCGATTCGCTGGTGACGAGCTCGACGAACCGGGACCAGGGCGCCCGCACGACCAGCCCGATCACCGGCAGCAGGATCAACCCGAGAGCCGCTACCGCAGGCACCCACAACGCACCGGGCAGCCCCGTACGGATGGTGTGCGGATCCCTTGTCTTGGTCAAGAAGACGGGCTGAAGCCGGCGGCGGTCAGCTCTCGCTGGCCCTCCGGACCCAGAATGAAGGCGACGAAGGCCGCCGCGAGCTGAGCCTGCGGGGCATCATTGATCGCGGCTATCGGGTAGACGTTGACCGCGTCCTTGGCCTCCGGGAAGTTGATCTGCTCGACCTTGCCCGCGGCGCTGCGGGCATCGGTGAGGTAGACCAGCCCGGCGTCGGCCTCCTTGGCCTGGACCTTGGCGAGCACCGACCTGACGTCGGGCTCTTCGCTGGCGGGGCTCAGCGTGATGTTGGTGGCCTTCTCGATCTCCTTGGTAGCGGCGCCGCAGGGCACCTGCGGGGCGCACACGAGCTCGGTGACGTCCGGCTTGGCCAGATCGGCGAACGTGCGGATGCCTTTCGGATTACCCGGGGGCACCACGATGGTGAGCACGTTGGTGGTGAACGGCTGCGCCGTGCCGGCTACCTTGCCGGCGTCGGCTACCACCTTCATCTGCCTCTCGTTGGCCGAGGCGAACACATCGGCAGGGGCGCCGTTGACGATCTGGGTAGCCAGCTCCGACGAGGCGCCGAAGCTGAACCGCAGGTCAGCGCGAGGATTGGCAGCCTCGAACTGCGGCTCCAGCTTAGTGAACACGTCCGTGAGAGAGGCCGCTGCCAGCACCGTGACGGTGACCCGCTGCTGGGTACCCGACCCGGTCTGGGCGGTATCACCTGCTCCACAGCCCGCCAGCGCCAGCCCAGCCGCCAACGCCACCATGACCAACCGCTTCATTTACGTCCTCCTGGGGTCTCGACCATGACGTGGGTCGACTTCACGACAGCCACCGCCAGTACCCCCGGAACGAGCCCCAGTTCGCGTACTGCCTCGCTGCTCATCAGTGACCACCCGGTGTGGTCCACACTTCGCGCCGTCCACGGCCTTGCGACCACCGGCGTCCCGGATCGCGGTCAGTTGGCCGGAATCGGCCCCGCGCCGAACGGTGTCATCGCTTACGCCGAACAGCGCAGCGACCCCTGACACCCGATAGTGCGGCACGCGAGGAAGATTACCTCCGCAGCTGCGGGAAAGGAAACACGGAACAAGGAACACGAACTCCCCGATCCGCTGGCGTAGTGGCAGAGTCGCGCAGCGTGGACTTCTCCCCCGGCCCGCCCCGATACGCCGACGTTAGGCCAGCTCGGCAGGGGGCTGGGGCTCCTGCGGCGTGGGAGTGGCAGCGATGGTTCGGAGGTCACGAAGCTCGCCATCAACGACGTGGGCACCTCGTGGCCCACATCGGCCAGAAAGCTCGCCGCCCCGATCCAGCCGACACCAGGATTCAGCCACACTCGCCGCTGCGCTAGGCGCAACTCCGCATCCGGCTGGTCACTCACAACTGGATACCATGTCACGCATCAGCGGCAAAAATAAACCTTATAGTTTGCCCTTGCGGACTCCCAGAACTCGTATAACCGCAAATGTGTCCTGCCGAGCTGGCCCCATCGAATCTCCGCAAGGGCCCAGAGCCAGCCGCGCGGCCGCGCCCAGCTTCACCTCGGCTTCATTCGCGTCCTCCTGGGGTCTCGACCATGACGTGGGTCGACTTCACGACAGCCACCGCCAGTACCCCCGGCACGAGCCCCAGTTCACGTACTGCCTCGCTGCTCATCAGTGAGACCACCCGGTGCGGTCCGCACTGGATCTCCACTTGTGCCATCACCTGGTCGGTGATCACCTCGGTGACCAGCCCGACGAAGCGGTTGCGGGCCGATCGGTCCACCAGCGACGGATCGGGCGCGGCATGCGCCTGCGCCTTGGCGAAGGCGGCCAGCTCCGCGCCGTCGATGGCCTTGCGGCCACCGGCATCCTTGATCGCGGTCAGCTGCCCGGAATCGGCCCAGCGCCGAACGGTGTCATCACTTACGCCGAACAGCTCAGCAACCTCTGACATCCGATAGTGCGGCACGCGAGGAAGGCTACCTCCGCAGCTGCGGGCACGAAACCCGGGTTCGCCGGCCCCGTGCTGCTAACGCCGCGCGTCCGGCTCGCGGGCACGGTGTGTCCGCCTGTCACGCGCAGATTCAGCGTCGTGGACCGACCTTCACGCTCCTGGATACCGAGTTGCCCGCGCCACAGGTAATCTGACGTAGATGACCCCTGTGGCGCAAGGCATCCGGGTGCGAATGGTGCGATTCACCGGCGGTAAGCCGGTGTTGCGCCGCGCCTTCGTACAGGCCGTGGGCTATGCTCCCGCCTCGTTCTCCCAGAGTGACAACCCCGGTACGAGCGCGATCGGAGGCGCCACGGTGGTGACCGTGCGCTACTTCGCGGCAGCCCGCGCCGCTGCGGGGCTGCCCAGCGAGGACCTCGATGTCGGCGACGGCGCTACGGTGGCCGACGCGCTGGAGGCGATCGCCACCCGGCATGGGGACGCACTGCGCAAGGTACTGGCCGCCTGCAGCTTCCTGCTTGATTCGGTCGCGGTGCGGGACCGCACGACACCGCTGCGGGCCGGTGCCGAACTGGATGTCCTGCCACCGTTCGCCGGCGGCTGAACCCGCTCACGGGCAGTTGATCCATTCCTCCGAGCCGTCGGCGAACTCCTGGCGCTTCCAGATGGGCAGCTGCAGCTTGACCTCGTCAACCAGTGCCGCACACGCCGTGAAGGCCGCTGCGCGGTGGGCCGCGGACACCGCGCAGGCCAGCGCGCAGTCCCCGATCGCCAGCGGTCCGATCCGGTGGCTGACGGCCAGCGCGAGCACCTCCGGGTGCGCCGCGACGACCTGGGCCGCCACCCGCGTGATCACGTCACCGGCGCCGGGATGGCTGGAGTACTCCAGCGCGCGCACGTCCCGGCCGCCGTCATGGTCCCGGACGGCGCCGGAGAAGCTCACCACTGCACCGGCGTCCGGGCGGGCGACCAGGCGGGCGTGCTCCTCGACGTCCAGCGGATCCTCGGTGACCACCGCGCGCAGCACGTCGCCTGAGGTGACGGGCCCGGGGGTGGGCTCCGACAGCACTGGCTGGCCGGTTCCGCTGCCGCCGTGGTCGGCGCCGTGCAGCTGCTCGACGGCGTGATCAAGCACCCCATCCAGGACGCCCAGGCCGTCCCGGACCCCGCCGGTGGAGCCCGGCAGGTTGACCACCAGCGTGCGGCCGGCCACCCCGGCCAGCCCGCGGGAGAGCACTGCGGTGGGCACCCGGGGCAGCCCGGCCGAGCGGATCGCGTCGGCCAATCCAGGCAGGCTGCGGTCCAGCAGCGGCGCGGTGGCCTCCGGGGTGCGGTCGGTGGGGCTGATCCCGGTGCCGCCGGTGGTCAGCACCACGTCGACCGCGTCGGCGACCGCCGCCGCGACCGCGTCGCGCACCGGCGAGCCGTCGGGCACCACCACAGGGTCCGGGGTCTGGTAGCCACGCTCGCACAGCCAGCTGACGATGAGGGGACCGGTCCGGTCCGGGTACACCCCCGCCGAGGCACGGTTGGACGCCACCACTACCACAGCGCGGCGGGTCGTCGTCGTCATCGGTTCTCCTGACGCGTCCACAGCCCGGTCTTGCCACCCTCCTTGCGTTCCACCTGCACTGCGTCGAGCACCGCGGCGGGGTCGACCGCCTTGATCATGTCGTGCAGCGCCAGGCCGGCCACGGCGACCGCGGTGAGCGCCTCCATCTCCACGCCCGTGCGGTCGGTGGTCCGGACCGTGGCGGTGATCCGAATCTCGGAACCGGAGGTGTGCAGGTCCACGGTCACCCCAGACAGCGAGAGGGGATGGCACAGCGGGATCAGATCGGGGGTCCGCTTGGCCCCCATGATGCCCGCGATCCGGGCGGTCGCCAGCGCATCACCCTTGGGCAGCTGCTCAGCGCGCAGCAGCCGCACCACCTCCTCGGTGGTGCGCACGACGCCGGAGGCCACCGCCTCCCGTGCCGAGGGCTCCTTGCCCGAGACATCGACCATCCGGGCCGCACCACGATCGTCCACGTGGGTCAGCCGCCGCTCGGAGTTCACCAGCCGATCCTACGGTCAGGGATGCCGTGGGCGTACGGCAAACGGGGCTGGCACGCATCGCGTGCCAGCCCCGTTCCGCAACCGCACAGACCTAGTGCGTCACCGGCAGGTCGGCCTCCACCGGCTCGGGAGCCGGCGCCTCCTTCGGAGGTGCGAACTCCTCTTTCTCCTCACGCTCATCGCTGCAGGTAGCGGACGAGACGACGATCTCCAGCAGCGCATCGCTGCCAATCTTGGGCGCCAGGCCCGGGTTGAGCGACTGGATCTTGGTGGTGAGATCTCCGACGGTGGGAACCGGCTTCGACGGATTCTCGGCCTTCAGCTCCTGCATCGTCGGGACCTTCAGGTTGGGCGCAAGGCTCTTGAGATCAACGAGGTCCTTGTCCGCAACAGCCTGACCTTTGTTGCCACCGGGCAGCAGTGCCACCACCAGGGCATCGACCGTGAGCGTGTCGCGGTCCCGGTACTGCCGGTTGAACTCGATGCTCAGCACTGGCGAGAGGTCCAGCGTCTGCCCCGAAGCCGGCGACGACGGGACGAACTTGCCCTTGTCGTTAGTCCCGCCGATGATCGCGGAGTCGCCTCGCCCATGGTCGCAGCTCGCCTCAATGAGCTTGGCCCTGATCCCCAGGACGTCCACATCGACCGCGGTGGCCTTGGACCGGAAGGGCTCGGCCTCGACCTTGAGGAGCGCGATGTAGATCCCGTCCCGCTTCGGGCCGGGCACCTCCAGGAGTGCCTTGCTGCCGTCGGGCGGAGCCTCGACATACGGGGTCGGCGCGATGGGAATGAGACCTTCCACGGCGATCCCGAAGGCCGAGGCCCGTGGATCGCCGCCAGCGTTGGCGGACAGGGTCCCCAGCAGCAGGGCCACCACGGCGGTGGCAGCACCGACGCTGGCAGCACTGGCGCCGGCGAGCTTCCTACTGTTCACGTGCTGTCCTTTCATTTCGTTTCGTTCAGTTCTCGTCGATGAGCACGAGCGTCCCCAGCGGAACCTCGACCAGCTTGTTCAGCGCGTCCGGCGGCACCCGGATGCAGCCATCACTGGAGCGAGTGCCGAAGACGGTGGCCGTGGGCCAGGTGTGGATCGCGACGGTTCCCGGGCCGCCACCGAAGCTGTCCAGCGTGGGACTGTGCGCGCCCAGCGGCAGGATCACCGGGGAGTAGCTCTGCTTCGGGTCGGTGAACGATCCGAGGAGGAAGGTCCGCCCCACCGGAGTGGGCGCAGACTTCTTGCCAATCCCGGCCGCCCACTCACCCAGGCGGCCATCCCCCCGGAACAGCTCCATGGTGAGGGAACGAAGGTGTACCCGGATGAGATACGGGGTTACCGCCCGATCGAGTGCATCGTCGGTTACCCAGCCGGCCGAGCCGTTGGGCCGCGAGGGCAGCAGCACCTGAACCCAGCCAGGTTGCTGGGCGATGACCGGTAGCCAGGTGTCGCCGAGCTGCTGGGGGGCGAGCCTGGCGATCGGCGGCCCCCCGGGAGCCGCGTACACCACGACCTCCCGCTGGGGATGAACCACGGTGCCGTCGGTGGGGACCGGCGAGCCCGAGTCCAGCGGCGCCCCGTCGATGATGGTGTAGGTGGTGCTCAGCGGCAGCGCGGCGAGATCTGCCGGGACCACCGCCGGGGGAATCGCGATGGTCGTGGTCACCGCCGGGGCCGACGGCGGGGCGGCCTTGGGGGCGTCCCCGGACCCGAAGGGAGCCACGAAGGCCACGGCCACGATCGCCAGCAAGGCCAGGACGGCACCAGCGATCGCGCAGGCGATCAGGTACGGACGATTGCGCAGGCGCGGGAATCCGGGACGCTGGGCCATGGCCTCTTCCGGTGTCGGGCGAGCAGATCTGGCAGACGGCTCGCCCTCCCAGATCGGGCGACCACGCTCGACCCAACGACGCCGAAGGGCCGCGTGGTGCGGGACCCTAACGGATCGGAACCGGGCCCCTAATCAGGGGTGTCACTCCGGTTGATCTCGGTCTGCGGGTGCTGGTAGGGGAGCTGGTCAGCGGGCAGCGGGAAGGTCACCTCGCCGAACGGCGACAGCGCGCCCTGGATCGGGGCAGCGAGCTCACTGACCGGGTGGTCCCCCTCCGACCAGCTCGGCCAGGTCGGGTCTATGCGGTCGGAACGCTTGGCCACAGTTGCTCCTCACTCGGGCGGGGATTGCGCCGGGTGGGGATTGCCCGGGCGGATTCCATTGTGACCAGTGGCGCCAGGCGACGGGCCCGGGGCTGCCGCTACCGTGGCTCTCGCTACCGTGGATGGCGATGCCCAGCACTGCGCTCGCCGACTGGCTGCGCTCCCAGGACGACGCCACGCTGACCGCGTTACTGCGCGCCCGCCCGGATCTTGCCGTACCGGCGCCGGCCGACTCGGCGGTGCTGGCCACCCGCGCGGGGATGCCCCCCTCGGTCGCCCGGGCCTGCGAGGACCTGGACCGGCTCACCCTGGCGGTGCTGTCTGCGCTGGTGGTGACGGGCGCCGACGCCGAACCGGTGAGCCGCCAGGAGGTCGCCCGCCTGCTCGGCCGGGACGTCGCTGCCGACCGGATCCGCCAGTCCCTGGACGCGCTGCGGTGCCGCGCGCTGGCCTGGGGCGACGATGCGGCACTCGCGGTGGTCCCCGCGGCGCGCCAGGTCGTCGGCCCGCATCCGGGCGGGCTGGGCCGCCGCTGCGCGGATCTCGCCGGCGTCGACCTCGGCGCCGCGCTGGCCCAGCTCGACGATGACGAGCTGGGGGTGCTGCGGGCGCTGGCCGCGGGGCCGCCGGTGGGCACCACCCGCGACGCCGCCAGGGTGGTCCCCGTGGGCCGGGCCCGTACGCCGGTGCAGCGCCTGCTGGCCCGCGGGCTGCTGCGCCGGGTCGACGCCGGCACCGTCGAGCTGCCCGCGCAGGTGGGTCTGGCGCTGCGCGGGGACCAGCCGCTCGGGCCGCTCGAGCTGGACGAGCCGGAGGTGCCCGTGCGGCAGCTCGAGCTGTCCATGGTGGACTCGACGGCCGCGGGCGCGGCGCTCGATCTGCTGCGGCACACCGAGAACCTGCTCGCGGAGTGGTCACGAGAACCCCCTGCGGTGTTACGCACCGGTGGCCTGGGTGTGCGGGACGTGCGGCGCACCGCACGGCAGCTGGACGTCGACGAGCCGGCGGTGGCGCTGGTCGTCGAGCTCGCCGTCGCCGCCGGGCTGATCACACAGTCCGACGAGGGGACCGAGGGGCAGCTGTGGCTGCCCACGGTGGCCGCCGACTCGTGGCTGGCTACCCGGCCTGAGCGGCGCTGGGTCACGCTGGCCGGCGGTTGGCTTGAGCTGCCCCGGTTGCCGGGACTGGCGGGGACTCGGGACGACAAGGACCGGCCGCTGGCCCCGCTGTCTGGCGAACTGCGCCAGCCACGCGCCCCGGCGCAGCGCCGCTGGGTGCTCGACGTACTCGCTGATCTGCCCGTCGGCAGCGGGGTCGGGCGGCCCGAGGACCTGGCCGCGGTACTCGCCTGGCGGGCACCGCGGCGGGGCGGCCGGCGGCGCGATGAGATGGTCAGCTGGACCGTCCGGGAGGCCACCACGCTCGGCATGCTCGCGCTGGGTGCGCTGTCGTCGGCCGGCCGGGCGCTGCTGCGCGGCAACGCGGTCACGGCGGCGGCTGTCCTGGATTCCGTGCTCCCCGAGCCGGTGGACCACGTGCTGGTCCAGGCCGACCGCACGGTGGTGGCACCGGGACCGCTGGAGCCCGAGCTGGCTCGGGAGATCGGGCTGGTGGCCGACGTGGAGTCAGCCGGCGGCGCGACCGTCTACCGGATCACCGAGGACACCGTGCGCCGGGCCCTGGACATCGGCCGCAGCGCCGCCGACCTGCACGAGCTGTTCCGGATCCGGTCCCGGACCCCGGTGCCGCAGTCGCTGAGCTACCTCGTCGACGACGTGGCCCGGCGGCATGGGCGGCTGCGGGCCGGCGCGGCCGCGGCCTTCCTGCGTTGCGACGACCCCGTGCTGCTGACCGAAGTGCTGGCGCATCCCGTCGCCACCCGCTGTGCGCTGCGCAGGCTTGCCCCCACCGTGCTGGTCAGCCCGTTGCCGCTGGCCACCCTGCTCGACGAGGTGCGCGGCGCGGGCTTCGCCCCGGTCGCCGAGGGCGCCGACGGCCAGGTGATCGAGCTGCGCACGGCACATCGCCGGGCGAAGGCCCGGATGCCGCCGGCCCGCCAGGCCGCCGGTCCGAGTTTGCCCTCAGCGGAGCAGTTTGCCGCACTGGTGCGCGGGATCCGGGCCGGCGATGCCGCGGCCGACACCCCGTCCGAGCCCGGCGGGCTGTCGACCGGTGCCGCTCTGGAGCTGCTGCAGGGCGCCGCCGACACCGGCAGCAGTGTCCGGATCGGCTACGTGGACTCCCACGGCGTCGCCCGGCGGCGGATCGTGCAGCCAGTCAGCATAGCCGGTGGCGTGCTGGAGGGATTCGACCTCCTGGAAGGGCCCCACCGCGCGCGGGCCCAGCTGTGGCGCTTCCCCCTGCACCGCATCACCTCCGCCGCAGTCATACCAGGGTCGGCGCCGTGAACTCGACACCACCGACGTCTGAGCTACCTTGGGA
>JBOHFT010000073.1:0-20141 GCA_050699815.1 Pseudonocardiaceae bacterium
TGCCAGGACGCCAAGCACAAGCAGGTGCGCTCCACGCGGTGGGGGCAGCACCGTCGCCCGCGCGATCAGCGCGGCGCTGTAGGCGGTGCTAACCTCGCCCTGGCTCCCGGCAGGAGCCGACATCGCCATCTCCACACCCGGTGCTCGTCGCTGGAGTGCCATGGTAAGGGGTACCCGTTGGATCGATGACAAAACATGCGCATAAGGTGTCTGGCGGCTACGCCCTCACCCACCGGCAGCGACGTCAAACCAGAGCGAGCGTCGATCGGCCCGTTCTGGGCATGAGTAGTACGACAACCGCGAGCCCGATTTGTTAGGTATCTATCAATCCGCATTCAGCGGGCTCAGCGGGCTTAACGGCATCCCAATAACCCCGCTGAGCCCGCTGAATGCGGGGTCAGCCACGGGAGCGGGCCAGGTCGGCGGCGCCGACTAGGCCGGCTTCGGGGCCTAGGCCGGCTAGGCGCAGGGCGGCTAGGGGGCGGTGGCCGGTGCCGGTGAGGTGTTTGCGGAAGGTGGCCAGCGCAGGGGCGCGGAGCACCTCGCCCGCCGCGGACACGCCGCCGGCGATGACGAAGACGCCGGGGTCGAGGATTGCGGCCAGCCCCGCCAACCCGCGACCCAGCCAGGTCCCGATCACCTCGAAGCACCGCAGCGCCGCCGCATCGCCGGCCGCAGCCGCCTGGGTGACCATCTCGCCGGTGATGTCCTCGGGCCGGCCGCCGGCCAGCCGCAGCAGTCCCCCGGCCATCTCCGGCGACCCGCGGGCCAGTCCCTGGGCCTCCTGCACGAGTGCCCGGCCGCTGGCGTACTGCTCCCAGCAGCCCCGCAAGCCGCATCCGCAGCGCCGCCCGTCCAGGACGACGGTGAGGTGGCCGACCTCCGCGGCCGCGCCGAACTGCCCCCGCAGCAGCTGCCCGTTCACCACGATGCCGCCACCGATCCCGGTGCCCACGGTAAGGGTCACCACGTGGTCTGCACCGCGGCCGGCCCCGAACCGGGCCTCCGCCCAGGCGGCGGCGTTGGCGTCGTTCTCGACCACCACGGTCCGCCCGAGCCGGCGTTGCAGCGACGCCCGCAGCGGCTCGTCGCGCCACGCGAGATTCGGGGCGAACATCACCGTCGACCGCTGCGCATCGATGAAACCGGCCGCCCCGATGCCGACCGCGTCGACGTCGTACTCGCTGGTCAGCTCCCGGACCGCAGCGACGATCGCGTCCTCGATCCGCGACACGTCGGCGGCGGGCGTGTCGCGGTGCGTGGTCGACACGATCACCCCGCACTCATCGACGACACCGGCCGCGACCTTCGTGCCACCAATGTCCACGCCGATGGTCAGGGTTCCCATCGCCAGGGTTCCTCTCATCGCCGTCGGGCACGCAGCGCGTGCGGCAGGTCAGCAAGACGCGACCCCGACAGTAGTGATCTTTGCGGGTGGGTGGAAGCATGACGGTGGTGGACAAGGCGTGAGCGGGGAGCTGGCCACCGCCGTTGTGGTGGTGCTCGTGCTGGGCGCGCTCGCCCTGACCGGCCTGGCCGCGCGGTGGGTGGGGCATCCGGAGCGGATCCGGGCCGGACTCTCCTGGGTGGCGCAACGCCCGGCGGTGGTCTGGGTGCGGTCGCGCTACCCCAGGCAGGGGCAGTTGCTGGGCCGCCTGCTGGCGCCGGGGGAGGCCACCGGGTTGGCGTTGACGCTCGGCGTGGGCGCGGTGCTGGCGTTGGGGCTGAGTTTCGGGCAGCTGCTGGACAACGTGCTCGAGAGTGATGGCATTGCGGTGGCCGACCGGCCGACGGTAAGTTTCCTCGCCGCGCACCGGCAGCCCTGGTTGACCACCACAATGCGGGTGATCACCGATGTGGGCAGCCCGGTGGGGGCGGCGATTACGGCCGCCGTGGTGGGTGCGGCGCTGGCGTGGGCGCGGCGGTCGTGGCTGCCGCTGCTGGTCGCCGGGCTCGGCGCGGCAGGCATCGGGATGATCAATCTGACGGTGAAGTTGCTGGTGGGCCGGAGCCGGCCACCACTGGCCGTCGCGGTGCTGGGTGCGGACGGCTTCTCGTTTCCGTCCGGGCACACCACCGGCACCACGGTGGTGTGGTTGCTGTCGGCGTGGATGGCCAGCCGGTGGGTGATCCGCAGCCGAGCCGGTCGGGACGTGGTGTGGACCGGGGCGCTGCTCCTGATCGCCGCGGTCGGGACCTCCCGGGTCTACCTGGGGGTGCATTTCCCCAGTGACGTACTGGCCGGCTGGGTGTTGGGAGCGGCGTGGGCCGTCACCATCGCGCTGGTGGTGAACGTGTGGGAACAGTCCCGTCCCGGATCTCGTGGGCCGGATTGCCACCCCACCGCGCGTGCGGCGCCATCTGCTCGCCCTTCATCAGGAAGGAGTCGGCCTCGAGCACCGCGCCGTCACCCATCGTCACGCCGTAATGAATGAAGGCGTTGATCCCCACGGTGGCGCCGGCGCCGATGGTGGTGTGGTCGGACGTGAAGACACCTTCCTCCTGGGAATGGCACTGGATCACGCTGCTGGCGTTGAGCGTGGCGCCGTCCCCGATGGTGACCAGTGTCTTCTCCGGGATGTAGCAGCCGTCGTCGAAGACCCTCCGCCCGATGCGGACACCCAGCAGCCGCCAGATCAGATTCTTGAACGGGGTGCCATTGAGGAACGGCACCGCCGCCTCCAGCTTCCACAAGCGCTCGTGCCACCAGTAATAGGGCTCGTAGATCGAGCAGAACTGCGGGCGCAACGGACGGAACCTCGCAACAGCCCGTTCGACCAGCACGGATGCACTGACGTTGACGAGCAGGGTGCCGACCACGGTCACCGGGATCACCGCGAAGCCGAACCGGTCGTAGAGGTCCACGGCGGCCAGGATGAGCAGCACGGCACCGAAGAAGCGGATCCACCGCACGGCCAGGTACCACCCGATGGTGGCCAGGTTGCACCTGTTCTTGGCGGCAAGGCGGCGGCGCAGCTCGGCCCCGCTGGCCAGCGGGGCACCCGTGGCAGGGCCCTGAACCGATCGCGGAATCTCGAAGCACGGTGAGCCGAGAAGCCCGACACCCTCCCGGACCGGCCCGTCGATCGGGACCATCGCCTTGGTCGCGAGCAGGCAGTTGTCGCCGGTCCGGCCATCCGACGGGTAGACGACGTTGTTCCCGAAGAAGCTGCGGGACCCGAGCGACACTGGGGACACCCGGAACGACGTGCTGGAGTAGCTGGCATTGGTGATCGACACACCATCGGAGAGCATCGTGCCGGTACCGACAAAGCTCAGGTACGGCGTGTCGTGCTTGAGCTCGTTGCCGACGTTCGATCCGGTCTGCTCGATCCGGGACAGGTCGTACCCGAGGTAGCGCAGGTAGCCGACGATGGCGGAGCTGTCACCGAAGAGCCTCATGAAGAACTTCGGGTTGGTCAGGCGCGTGATCGTCCCCTGGATCCAGTAGCGGATGCCATACAGCGGATAGACCGTGTCCGGCGTGACGGCGAGACTCAGCACGCGCGGGATGGTGGCCACGACGGCGAGGCCGAGGAGCAGGCCCGCGGAGAACAACACCAGTGAGATCACCAGCACGTTGCGGTAGAACGCCCAGGTCGCCAGCGAGTGGCCCGGCCCCAGCAGGTCGGCGAGCAGCGGGATCCTGGTGAGCGTGACCACAATGGCGAACCCGAGCGGCCCTGCCAGCAGCAGCCCGGTCAGCACCTGCCCGAGGCTGTACAGAACCCTCCGCAGGGTGCCGCAGCGGGCCGGGGCGACCGCCCGGTAGTCGGCGTCGGTCCGCCGCGCAGGCGAACCGTGCCAGCGCTGCCCGTCGGGCACGGCCTGACCGGCGTGCAGGGAGGACGCATGACCGATCTGGGCCCGGTCGCCCATCGACGTCTGGATGTCGACGGTCGCCTCCTCACCGACGACCACATCCTTGCCGAATGTGACCGGGCCGGTCTGGATCCACCCGGCATGAGCCCGGTAGCAGGTGAACGACGAATCCTTGCGGATGACCGTGCGGTCACCAATGGTGAGCAGATCGGTGCACACCGGTACCGTCCGGGAGAAGATGGCCACCCCCCGGCCGATCTTCGCACCCAGCGCCCTCAGGTAGAGCACATAGAGCGGCGAACCGACGAACAGCACCATGGGGCTCGCTCGGATCAGGGTCTTGACCAGCCAGAAGCGGACGTAGGCCAGGCTCCAGACACCGATCTCGTGCGGTTTCCAGCGACCGACGAGGATCCACTTCGCCACGATCGGAACGGTGCACATGGCCAGCAGGCTCGCGCCGCCGAAGACGAGCGACCGCAGGTAGGTGTCGATGATCCCGGTAGCGGCGCGGATCCACTCGAAGCCCGTGACGAACACGAGTGCGCCGAGCAGGACAAGCCCGAGGAAAAGCAGGAGCTGCAGCGCTGCGCAGAGGACCGGCGAGGCCCGAGGTGGCGCCACCGGCACTGCACGTCCGGCGTCGGGGCGTCCGGCATCGGGGGGGTCGACGGCGGGTGCCGCGTCGGCGAGCAACGCTGCCAGACTCCGGATCGTCGGATGCAGGTAGACGTCTCTCATGGACACCGGCGGTAGGTCCGTGCGCGTGCGGACCCGCGCGCAGAACCGCGCCATGACCAGTGAGCCGGCGCCCAGATCGGCGAAGAAGTGGCTGTCGGCCGACACCTGCTCCAGGCGCAGCACGCTGGCCAGCGTGTCAGCGAGGAAACTCTCGGTCGGGGTGGCCGCGGCGACGTGCGCGTGCCGCACGGCGGGGCTTCGCCGACTGCTCGGCGCCGGAAGGTTCCTTCGGTCGGCCTTATCGCTCGGGAGCATCGGGATGACCGCGAGCTCCTCGAGGTACGCCGGGACCATGTACTGCGGGAGCCGCCCGCGCAGCTGCTCGTAGAGCTGTTGCTGATCCACGCTGGCGGTGTCGGTGCGCCGGCTGTAGTACGCGACCAGCTCCACAGTGCCGGGCTCCGGCTCGTAGGTGCCGACGACCGCCTGCGCGATCCCCGGAACCCCCAGCAGCACCGACTCGATCTCGGTCAGCTCCACGCGGTAGCCGCGGATCTTGACCTGGGTGTCGATCCGGCCGTGGTACTCGATCTCACCATCGTCGTTGACCCGGCCCAGGTCCCCGGTGCGGTAGATCCGGCCCGACGGATTGTTGCCGATCCCCAGGAAGTCGGGGATGAACGCCCGGTCGGTGAGATCGTCCCGGTTGAGGTAGCCACGGGCGAGCCCGATCCCGGCGATGCCGATCTCGCCCACCGCACCGGGCCGCAGTGCCCGTTGCCCCCCGTCCGGATCGAGGATCACCGCGGAATAGGTCGGCAGCGGGACACCGATCGTCACCGGCCGGTCCGGGTGGACCAACGCCACTGTCGCGGTGACCGTGGCCTCGGTCGGGCCGTAGACGTTGAGGAACCGGCGCCAGGGCCGGTGCCACCGGGCGATCAGGTCCTGCGGGCATGCCTCACCGGACACCAGCAGGAAGCGCAGGCCGGGAAGATCCTCGTCCAGCGTCGCCAGCAGCGTCGGGACGCAGCACAGCGCCGTGACCTCGGTTGCCTGGAGGAACTCAGCAAGCTCATCGCCCAGCAGGCTGGACCCGCCCGGCTTGGGCACCAGGGTCGCCCCGGCGAGCAGTGGCACCCAGATCTCCTCCACGGAGAAGTCGAAGGCGATCGTCATGCCCTGGTAGACCCGGTCCCCCGGCCCGATCCCGTAGACCTCGACCGCGACCCGGACGAAGTTGCAGATGCTGGCGTGCTCGATCGCCACGCCCTTGGGCCGGCCAGTCGAGCCCGACGTGTAGATGATGTAGCACAGCTCGTCGGCCGGGTCGCCCTTCTCCGCGGTGGTGAGCCGGTGGTCGTCGCACGCCGCGATCAGCGCCGCCATCTCGTCGACACACAGCAGCGTGGCGGGGAGGTGCCCGACGCGGTCCCGCAGGTGCGACAGTGACAGCACCAGGCCCACGCCGGCGTCGCCCACGATGTACGACAGCCGATCGGGCGGGAAACCGACGTCCAGCGGCACGTAGGCGGCGCTGATCTTGAGTACGGCCAGCATGCCGACGTAGGAATGCACGGCCCGGTCGAACAGCAGGCCGATCCGGTCACCGGGCCGGGCGCCCTGAGCCAGCAGATAGCGGGCGAGCTGGTTGGCCCACCTGTCCAGCTGTTCATAGGTCAGGACGGTGTGACCGGCGTCCACGGCAACATGGCCACCATGCTGGATGTCACTGAGCCGGATCCGGTCGCACCGGTCCTCAAAGAGGTGATCGAGACGTTCGCCGGGCCGCCACCGGGCCGTGTGTTCAGCACCCTCGCCGGCCAGGACGTAGTCAGCAGGCGTAGCCGATACAAGATCAGCAATATTCGCTGCCTCGGTACTGATGATGGCCCCCTGAGACAGGCCGCTCGCCTCAGCCGTGGTCACCGGATCCGGCTAGGTGATCGACAGCAGCGGCCCTGGCGACCACGAGGTCGATGGGCAGCACTCCCGCAGGACGTCGAGCAGGATCGAACACGCGGTGTCGACGACCTCGGCGGTCACGTTGAGAGGTGGCAGCAGCCGCACGACACAGTCGTGGCGGCCGCCGAGCTCGAGAATCAGCCCCCGCCGCAACGCCGCCGCCTGGATCTGGCCTGCCAGCGCACCGCAAGGCTGCCCGTCCAGCGGGTCGGCGAGCTCGATACCCCACATGAGCCCCCGGCCGCGCACCTCGCGCACCCAGGGGTTGTCCCGGAGCCCGGCCAGCGTCCGGGCGATCTGCGCACCACGCCGCCGCACGTTGCCCAGCACATCGTCCCGGCGGAAGATCCGGATCGTCTCAGCTCCCGCTGCGAAGGCCAGCTGGTTGCCCCGGAAAGTCCCGGTGTGCGCACCCGGAGCCCAGATATCCAGCCGCTCATCGTACATAATGATCGCAACGGGGGCGCCGATACCGCTCAGCGCCTTCGACGCGATGATGACGTCGGGCTCGATGTCGTATTGCTCGAAGGCGAACCAGGTGCCGGTGCGGCCGCAGCCGGTCTGCACCTCGTCGACCACCAGGGGGATGTCCAGGGTGCGGGTCAGCGCCCGCACCCGCCGGACGAAGTCCGGGTGAGCAGGTATGACGCCGCCTTCGCCTTGCACCATCTCCAGCACGACCGCGGCCGGCAACGGTATCCCTCCGTTGGGGTCCCGCAGTGCCTGCTCCAGGTAGTTGACGCAGTTGATCGTGCAGGTCAGCGGGGTGAGGTCAACGGGGCACCGGTTGCACGAGGAGTACGGGAAGAAGTGGACGCCGGGCACGCCGTTACGGACCGGCTCCTTGTTCGCCACCAGACCCGTCAGCGCCATCGCGGCATGGGTGGTGCCGTGGAAACCGCCCTGGAAGGAGATGATCTCACCGCGGCCGGTCGCGATCTTGCACAGTTTCAGCGCGGCGTCCACCGCGTTGGCCCCGGTAGGTCCGCAGAAGTGCACCTTCATCCGGTTGCGCATACCCGGCGGGAGCATGGACAGCTGCGCCTCGGTGAAGGCGTCCCTGGCCGGGGTCGGGAAGTCCAGACCGTGCGTGAACACACCGAGCTGCTCGATCACCGCCTGGACCAGCTCCGGATGGTTATGCCCCAGCGGCAGCACGCCGGCGCCGTTGAGGAAGTCGATGAAGACGTTGCCGTCGACGTCGCGAATGAAGCTGCCGGCCGCATTTGCTATCGCGATCGGCAAGTGCCGCGGATAGACCCGGGCATTGGACTCCCGGCGGCTCTGCTTGGCAAGGAGCTCAGCCGAGCGCGGGCCTGGCAGCCCGCCGTTGACGTACGGATGGTCCAACATGCCTTGCCGACTAGACACAGCCATAATTTCCCCACAATAAACTCTCTAGGGCAGTTCGGTGCCCGGCACCGAACAGGCGCCGGGCACCGAAGCGACCTGCGTGTGACCGATGAGCCGGCCGGGTTGGCTCAACCGCCAAGTTCGACTGCCCTGTTAAGTTCGATCCTCCGCCGTGTGCGGTTCGGTACGGCCGCGACCGGGTTGCGGTGGGGGGTCGTCACAACGACCGCTGAGCTGGCAATCCAGTTGGGCCGTCGGGATTGTGGGCCGTCGGGATGTTGGGCCCTCGAGATTGCTGTGACACGACGGAGCCCTCAATCCGTAGTTACGAACCGGTTACGCCTGGACCCCTGTTGATCACATGATCGCGTTTGTGAATGTGAACGACGACGTTCATGCCCGGAACGAGATCAAGACCTTTGTCGTCCGCGATTGCGATCTTGACCGGGATGAGCTGGGTGACCTTCTGGTAGTTGCTGGTGGTGTTGGCCTCCGGGAACAGGGAGAAGGTCCCGGCGGATCCGCCTTGGACCTCGCGGACGTGGCCGGTGAGCCGAGTATTGGGAAAGGCGTCGACGGCTATGTCGACTAGCCGGCCGACGCGGACCGCCTTGATGTCGGTTTCATCGACGCGGGCAGTGACGTAGATCTTGTTGAGGTTGTAGGCGACGGCGAGCTCGTCGCCGGCGGTGACGTACCCATCCGGTACGCCGTTGTCCTCGGCCACGATGCCATCAGCTGGGGCGCGGATGCTCCTGAGGGGCTGGGAGAACCCGTTCTGGATCTTGATCCGGCCGACTACCTGATCTTTGCGCAGCACCGAACCATGGGTAGCACGCCAGTCGACGAGGGTGCCGTCGACGGGGGCCTTGACCCGGATCGCGTCGCCATCGACCTGAGCATTATCGGTGCTGACGTAGTTGCGGACATTGATAAAGTAACTTGTGGCGAAAGCGCCGCCGACGATCAGCGCCACGATCAGGAGCACCTTCAGGGCGATGCGAGTGGAGCGTTTGAGCTTGCGTCCTGGCGGTGCAGTAGCCGCGGTGCCGTCGGTGGGCACTTGATCGGCCGGCTCGGGCGGCGGCGGAACCTCCATGCTCACACCTCCCCGTCAAGGTGATCAAGCTCGCCAGCGCGAGCCTCACTCATAGACTACGCGCCGTACCCTATTTTGGGGAGTTAGTTATGGACGGATCAGGGGAATGATCACGTCGTCAACGATCTCGATCAGCACCCGGTCGGGTATCGGTACGCAGTGCACCAGGAAATACTGGCGCAGCAGGTCGGGGCCGACGCACGCGATGCGGGGCGTGAGCGCGGTGGCGCGGACCTCGCCACGCACGGCACCTCGCCCGAGCACATCGAGAAAGAGGCGGCCAGTGGGGTCGATGAAGCGGACCCGGATGACCTCCATGAGGTCAGGGTTCCGGATGCTCTCGGCTAACAGACCGCGGACCGCCTCGCCCGAGGCACCGTTGAGTACGTTGGCGAATCCTCGCAGGCAGCTGAGGACGTCCTCGCGCACGCTCCCGGTGTCGGGTGGCTCGCCACAGCCGGGAAGGGTGTGGTGGACTGCGTCGGCCACCAGTTCAGCGCGGCTGGGCCAGCGCCGGTACAGGGATCCCTTGCTCGCGCGAGCCCGGCTGGCGACGTGTTCCATCGTCAGCTCGGCGTAACCGACCGCAGTCAGCTCGGCAAGGGTGGCCTCGAAGATCGCCGCGTAGAGTTCGCCGCCGCGGCGGCGGGGCCCCTTGCGGTGGTCGACCACGGCTTCCGCAGCCACGCAAGTCTCACCGACGCCGCTCACCGTCCACACCTCTCGTGCTCCAGCCGTTCTCCAGTCGCGCTCCAAGTGTCCCCCATCGAAGCGGAAGAAACAGAATAGAGTACGCGGCGTTCTGGTGAACCCGGGGTTCTGATGGCACAGTGGGAGCCATGACCCGTGCGGCAGCGGGGGCCAGCCCCGACGGGAAGGCCACCCGAGGTGTGCCCGCTTCGGGAGCCCCGCAGCGATCGGCGCCGGGATGGGGGTTGACGCTGGCGGTGCTGATCGTCGGGGTGTTCATGTCGATCCTGGATACCACCATCGTCAATGTGGCTATCGACACCATCCAGAACGAGTTCGGAGTGGCCACCGACGACGCGCAGTGGGTGGTCACGGCCTACTCGCTGACGGAGGGCGTCGTGGTGCCGGCCACTGCGTGGCTGGGGATTCGCTTCGGGCTGAAGCGGGTGTACAACCTGGCAATGCTGGGCTTCGTCGCCGGATCCGCGCTGTGCGGGCTAGCATGGAGTTTGGACAGCCTGGTGGTCTTCCGGATCGTGCAGGCGCTCTCGGGCGGGATCTTGCCGGCCATCACACTGTCGATCTTGTTTCGGATCGTGCCGCGGGACCGGCTCGGCGCCGCCATGGGAATGTACGGCCTGGGGGTCGTGACCGCCCCGGCGATCGGGCCCAGCCTGGGCGGGTATCTGGTCGAGTACTCGGACTGGCGGCTGATCTTCCTCGTCAACGTGCCGGTCGGGATCCTGGGCCTGGTGGCCGCAGTGCTGGTGCTGCCGACGTTCCCCGCACTGCCGGGGCGGCGGTTCGACGTGCTGGGATTTGCCACCGCGGCAGGCGGGTTGTTCTCGCTGCTGCTGGCGGTGTCGGAGGGTCCGGACTGGGGGTGGGACTCCTACCCGATCGTGGGCCTGATTATCGTCGGCGTGCTGAGCCTGGCGTTTTTCGTGGTGATCGAGCTGGAGGTCGACGAGCCGTTACTGGACATCCGGATATTCCGTTACTGGGCGTTCACCCACTCGCTGTTGTTGATCTCGATACTGATGGTGGTGATATTCGGGGTGCTGTTCTACATCCCGCTGTTCCTGCAGGAGGTCCAGGGGATGGGGGCGTACAAGGCCGGACTCACCCTGCTGCCCCAGGCGCTGGCGATGGCGATATTGATGCCGATCTCCGGGCGGGTCTATGACCGCATCGGGCCCCGCTGGCTGGCGGTCACCGGCTTCACGCTCGTGACCATCGCCACCTATCGGCTGCACACGATAACCTCCGGCACCCCCCGCGAGCAGATCATGTGGACGCTGGGGATACTAGGCACCGGCGTGGGGTGCGCCATGATGCCGATCTTTACCGGGGGAATCGCGGTCATCCCGCTGGCCGAATCCAACATCGCCAGCGCGTTCAACAACGTCGTGCAGCGGATCTCGGGCGCGCTCGGATTGCCCATACTCACCGCAATCTACACCATCCAGGAAGCCCAGCTGATGATGGACCGCGCCGCGCTGCTGCCCGCGGACACCACCGTCGTCCCGGACTTCGGCCCGACCGAGGCGCCTTGGATGGGTACGTACTCCGTCTACCAGCAGGTCGAGCTGCAGGTGTTCGCCTCGGCGATGGACAACCTGTTCTTCATCTGCTCCGTGCTCTGCGCCCTGGGCGCGCTGGGCGCGCTATTTCTGAGATCCGGACCCGCCCCCGCGGCCGCGGGGGCGGGTCCGCCGCCGCAGGCAGCCCCAGGGTCGGCATTGGCTAACGGCAGTGCCGCCGAGCGCGACCTCGCACCGCCCACCACCGCCGTCGCGGCGGGCAACGACAGCCCGGCCCGGCCGGGCAGCGGGCTGGTCAACGTCGAGACCGACACTCGCCCGCGGGACACCTGACCATTACGGGCCCCCGCAGGGACGCCGCGACCCCTGATCAGATGATCAGGAACCGATGAAGCCCTGCTGGGCGAGCCAGGTGCGGGCGACCCGGCGCGCTGACTTGCCCTCCGCGGACCGCTGCCGGTTCAGGTCGGCTATCACCTCGTTGGTCAAGGCCGCGGAAATCGGCGCGAACACCGTGGCGATGTTCGGGTTACGGTCGTAGACGTCGGTGCGCATGGTGGGTGCCGCGTTGTAAAGCGGGTGGTACAGCTTGTCGTCCTGCAGCACCGTCAGCCCAAGTTGTGGGATGCGGCCGTCCGTGGTGAACACCAAACCGAACAGGCACTCCTCCTGATCGGCAGTGGCCTGGTAAATGGCACCGGCCTGCAGCACCTGCACCCGGTCCGGCGGGGCCTGGAAGCCATAACTCCGCTGCATGCCGACGAATCCGTCGTCCCGGTTCTGGTATTCGACCTCGATGCACACGTTGCCGGGCTGGCCGGAGCGGATATACGTGGCCATATCCGACAGCGTCGACAGCCCGAGCTGCTGGGCCCGCTCCTTCGCGACAGCGAAGGAGTAGGTGTTGTTGAACGGGGTCGGCTGCAGCCAGACGATCTTTTTCTGGGTCAGGTCCCGTTCCTTGACCGCCTCGTACTGCGCCGTGCTGTCCTGGATGGGCGTTTGGCCCAGGAAAGTGACCCACGCGGTGCCGGTGTACTCCCAGTACAGGTCAATGTCACCACCGAGCAGTGCATTGCGGGTTGCGTCGGTGCCGCCGACATTGCATCGGTCCGTGACCGCAGCGTTGACCGACTCCAGGGCAGCGATCGCGATCTGACACAGCACCAGCTGCTCGTCGGCGAGCTTGCCTCCCACGATGTAGGACTGGCCCGCCAGGGTGACCTGCTGGGCGAGGCTGCCCGCCTTCGCCGGCGGGCCACCGCTGCCCAGCACGCCGCATCCGGCCACCAGCGCGGCGGCCGCCACCAACACCGCGAGCAGAGCGGGGCCGGGTCTCATCCGACCCGCCCGCTCACGAGCCGTTCGGCGACGCCGGCCAGCCAGTCGGTGAGCAACGCCAGCGCCGCCACGACGGCCGAGACGACGAGCACCGCCTGCGGCCGGCCGAGCTGGAGCATGCTGCTGATCGGCTCGCCGAGGCCGCCCGCGCCGATGTAGGTGGTGAGCGTGGCAGCGCCGACGTTGAGCACCAGCGCCACCCGGATCCCGGCCACCATCACCGGCACCGCGAGCGGGATCTCCACCCGCAGCAGGGTCTGCCGTGCCGACATCCCCATCCCGCGGGCCGCCTCGATCAGCGTCGGGTCCACCTGCCGCAGCCCGATCACGGTGTTGGTGAGCACCGGCAGCAATGCCGCCAGCACCAGAGCGATGATCGCCGTCGTGGTGCCGAAGCTGAGCAGGAAGGCCAGCAGGATGATCACACCGTAGGACGGCAGCGCCTGCATGAAGCCACCGAGCACGAGCGTCCCGGTACGGATCCGGCGCAGCGCCGGACGGCTCAGCGCGATTCCCAGCGGTAGCGCGATGACCATCACCAGCACGGTGGACGCCACCGTGAGCCAGATGTGCTCGACGAGCTTTGCCCACAGGTATGCGGGATCCAGCGCCCGCTGCTCGACGCTGTCCAGCTGCCGGCTGGCGGTGTAGAGCAGCACCAGCGCCAACCCCACGACCACGATCACCGGGGTGGCGGCCAGGTCGCGGTTGCGCCAGATCCAGCTGGGCGGGCGGGCGGGGGCCGCCGCGGCAGAAGCGTCGGCGGTCATGGCCGCCGCTGCTTGGTCCGCAGGTCGCTGACCAGGGAGTCCCAGCGCAGCGCACCCCGTGGCTGCTCATGATCGTCGACTACCACGACCAGCGGGGCGCGGGCGTCGAGCATGACGTCGACGGCGTCGTAGACCGTGCCCGACAGCGGCACCGTCACCAGCGGCGGCGGTTGCGCGCAGCCGGGCAGGTGGTGCCAGGCGACCGGCCGGCCCGCGCCGTCCACCGCGAGCACCGGGTGGCCGTTCGCGACCGGGCCGACACTGGAGATCACCACCTCCTCCAGCTCCAGGTGGCGCAGCTCCAGCAGGGACAACCGCCGGACGGCGGCGCCGCTGCCGACGAACTCGGCGACGAAGTCGTCCGCGGGGTGGGTGAGCACGGTGCCCGGGGTGTCGTACTGCGCCAGCCGCCCGCCGGGAGCGAACACGGCGATCCGGTCACCCAGCTTCACTGCCTCGGACAGGTCGTGGGTGACGATGCAGATGGTCTTGGCGACCTGGCGCTGCACCTCGAGGAACTCGTCCTGCAGCCGTTCCCGGGTGATCGGGTCGATGGCCCCGAAGGGCTCGTCCATCAGCATCACCGGGGGGTCCGCCGCCAGTCCCCGGGCCACCCCGACGCGCTGCTGCTGCCCGCCGGAGAGCTGCCGGGGGTACCGGTCCCGGAAGTCGGCGGGCTCCATCCCCACCAGGTGCAGCAGCTCGTCGACCCGGCGAGCGATGCGGGCCTTATCCCAGCCGAGCATCCTGGGCACCACCGCGATGTTGGCCCCGATGGTCAGGTGCGGGAACAGCCCCACCTGCTGGATCACGTAGCCGATCCGCCTGCGCAGCTGGTCGGCATTGACGTCGGTGACGTCCTCGCCGTCCAGCAGGATGCGCCCGGTACTGGGCTCGATGAGCCGGTTCATCATCTTCAGGGTGGTCGTCTTGCCGCACCCCGACGGCCCGATGAGCATCACGATGGCGCCCTCGGGGACGTCCAGGGTCAGCTCGGCCACGGCCGGTGTCAGCTGCTGGGGATAGGTCTTGCTGACCCCCTCGAGGGCGATCATCGGGGTCTCAGGCACGGATCCCCCTCGGGGTGGTGAAGCGCTGGGCGACGACAAAGATAACCTCGTAGAGAGCCGCCAGCACGAGGCATCCCAGCGTGCCCGTGATGACCTGGTGGAACGAGTGGGCGGCACCGAGCCGGGCCAGGCCGTCCTGCAACGGCTTGCCGAAGCCGGGACCGTTGATGAGGGCCGCCACCACGGCGATCGAGATCGTGATCTGCACCGCGACCCGGATCCCCGAGATGATCACCGGCCAGGCCAGTGGCAGCTGCACCCGCAGCATCCGGCGCACCGGGCCCATCCCGACGCCGCGAGCGGCCTCCAGCACCGCAGGGTCCACCGAGGACAGCCCGGCCACGGTGGTGCGCAGCACCGGGTAGATCGCGTACAGGGTCAGCGCCACGATGCTCGGGGTGACCCCGAGCCCCAGCAGCGGCTGCAGCAGGCCGAACAGCGCCAGCGACGGGATGGTCAGCGCCGCCGAGGCGAGCAGCAGCGACGCCTCCTGGCTGCCCACCCGCAGGCTGCGCGCCCACGACGGCGCAGTGAGCTGGCTGGTGTGCAGCACCAGGGCCAGCACCAGCGAGAGCACCGTGGCGATGGCCACCGAGCAGAGCACCAGCAGGAAGTGCTGTACCGCATAGAAGACCAGTTCGGTGGAGTTCTCCGACAGGTACTGCAGGTAGGACCCCATCACGTGAGGCTAGCGCGGCGTCCCCGTCGCACTAGCCTGGCCGTCCGTGGCTCAGCTCACGTCGTCGAACTGGTTGCGCATGATCACGGGGCTGCCGACCGGGCGCTCGAGGATGGCCTCGTCGATGATCACGTGGTATTCCAGAGGGTTGGGCCTGGTCAGCACCTGCTGCCGGGCGATGCGGGTCAACACCCGGCGTTCCACCACGTCGGGGGCCACCCCAGGGTCCGCGCCGTTGATGAGCGCCCGGGTGAAGTCCGCGGTCTGCAGCAGGCCGGGCACGGCGATCGTCTCGAGCTGCCGCAGCGCGACGAGCGCGGCCTCGATTCTGAGGAAGTCGTGGAAATCCTCGACCACTTCCCGGCGGATCGCCCGCCAGTGCCCGCGCTCGGGCGCCGTCGCGGCGAGGTCGAGCAGCCATCCGCGCAGGCTCGGGTCGGTGACCTGGTAGAGATCGAGCAGTTGCCCGGCCTCCCGGGGTTTCACGCCCTGCTCGCGGGTCTCGATCCGGCCCAGCTTCGAGCGCGACCACGTGCCGCCGCCCGCGCGCAACCGCTCGACGGCCTGCTCGATCGTCAGGCCGGCCTGATCCCGGAGCTGGCGCAACGTCTCGGTGAGCTGCCACCGCCACCTGTCAGCGCCGCATGACGTGTTGTGCTGCTTCGCGTGGGGACGTCACATCACGCCCCGGCTGGTGTGGGTGAACCCGGACGCAGCCGCAGCCGCCGAAGACAGCGAGGCCACCTGAGCAGGCTCAGCTGCCCGGCCGCCCAGTGGCTCAGTGGTCTGATTGGGAGCGGAGCTCCAGCAGCCGGTCGAGATTGGCCACCGCGGCGGCCCGGTTCGGGTGGTCCTCAGCCAGTAAGGCGACTGCTTGCCGGAGCAGGATGATGGCCTCGTTGACATCCTCGATGCCACCATCGGCAATTCCGTATCGCTGCCCGAGCGCGACTCCGAGATTGCCCAGTGCCAGCGCGCTGCTGGAGTCGAGCGACGGTGCTGCGCTCAGCGCCTCCCGATAGGTGCCGATTGCCTCGTCCAGAGTGGTGCGATCTTCGCTGCGGGTGAACGTTTCCTGGAGAGCGTCGCCGAGGCGGGCCAGCCGTGCAGGCCGGGCCGGGTGGCCGGCGGGGGTGGCGGCGACGGCTCGCCGGTGCACCGAGACTGCCTCGGCGAGCACCGCCGGGTCCGTGCTGAGGTGGTACTGAGTGATCAGCGCGGTACCGAGCGTGGAGTGATACATCGCCTGGCTGGCCGAGCCGGCCGACTCGGCTCGCGCAGCGTGGCGCAGCACCGTGACGGACCGCTCCAGATCGCTGCGATCCTCGGTAAGTGCGTAGCGCTCCAGCAGGAACACGGCATGGGTGTTCAGCCAGGACGCGTACCCGGTCGAGTCGGGTGCACCGGTGGACACCGCCTCGGCGGACAACGCGACGGCCTCGGCCAGCGCGTCGGCGCAACCGGTTGCCCGGTACCGCCGGTGCAGCACGGCACCCAGTTTGCTGAGGTGCCCCGGCCGGTTGAGGTCATCACCGGGAATGGCCTGCAGCACCCTGCGGTGCGCGGCAGCGGCGTCATCGAGAACCTGCAGGTCGGCGGTCTGCTCGAACTTCAGGGACAGGCAGGCGCCCAACCCGTCCAGGCATTGTGCGGGCACGTCACCGGTGGGGAGCTTCGGTGCCGTGCCCGTGCCCGTGCCCGTGCCGGTGCTGATGAGATCCGCGGCCATCCGGTAGGAGTCGATTGCCCGGTCCAGGTCAGCGGGGTCACCCAGGCCCCGGAAGCGAACCTGGTAAGCCTCACCGAGGATCGACGACAGGTAACCTCGCAGCTGGCTGCCGGGCTCGGCTGTCGCCACCGCAGACTCACCCAGTGCGACCGCTTCATCAACCAGATACCGCTCACGGGTCTTCCGGGAGGCGCGGAGCAGGTTCTCACTCACCACCATGAGCAGCGTTGCCTGCAGTTCCGCCACGAACGGGGTGGCCGCCAGGAGGGACCGGAACACCGCCAGCGCGGCACGCAGCGCCGTCTCCCGCTCAGCCAGCAGCTGCCCGGCGGCATACCCGACCAGCGGCACCGCGTCATCGAGCACCGGATGGTGGCGCCGAATTGCGGGCAACAGCTCACCGAGCCGGGCGATGGCCGCTTCCGCCGCCGCTGAGTCACCGGCGAGCGCCGCCTCGGCGAGCGCACTGACGGTGTCACGGAACTCGCCCCGCGCCTTCCGGCGGTCACCGAGCATCGCAGCCCTCCAGGACCAGTCCCATGGGCCAGGGAAGACCTCTCTCCTCCGGCCACCCGTCGATCTGCGCGAAACCCACGACCGAGAAGTGTGCCACCCCGGTGCCGTGGCAGACCAGCGCTAGCGCCAGGGCGCATCAAGGTGGTGGCCGTCCGGGCTGTCGAGCCAGTAACGGTGCTGTCCGTCAACAGTGGCCGTCACACCGAATCGCTGCCGGGCTGGCCGGCCAAGCGAGCTCCACACCGACGCCGCCCGTTCCACCTCGTCCCAGATCCGGCCAGGGCCGCCCTGAGTGATCGGATACCGCCCTGGCTGGGCTTCGGCGGCCACGACCTCAGCCCACGACGCATCGTCCGCCCGCAGGGCCACCATCGCGGTGTCGTCACGGCGCGTCCAGGTGATCGACTGAAGTCCCGGGACGTAGCGTTGCAGCACGAAGCGAAAGTCCCGGTCGTCGACGAGTGCTGGATCCACGTCGGTGGCGCGGGACTCCGCACCGTCCAGGCTGAAGACGGTGGTGTACCGCCCGCCGGTGCGCAGCGGGTTGTCGATGCGGGCGCGCAGCCACATGAAGGAACCAGGACGGGTCAGGACGCGTCCCGTCACGGTTTCCGGGGAGGTCTTGCGCAGCAGGATCAAGGCGCCGGACACCTCGCCCCGGACGTCGGCCAGGATCGTCCCGCCGTCCACGATCTGGGGGATCCAGGCGGGCGGGATGGCCGGGACGGCAGCCTTGGCTTTCCACGCCGTCATCGGCACCTGCCGCACATCAGGAGTTCGGCGATGCCCGCCGCGATCTCCACCCCGACCTCGTCCTGGAGCCACAACCACTGGCCAGCCGGATTGCATTCCAACATGACCCATTCATCGTTCGGGGTGATGACGAAATCAAACGCACCGAAGGTGAGCTCGAGGCGTTGCAAGAATCGCACGGCGGCGGCTACGACTACCGGCGGCGGGTCGATCCTGCAGTACTCCAACGATCCGTAATCCGAACGCCAGTCGACGCGACCGCGCTCCGAACCCGCGCGTATAGCCACCGCGAACGCCCGCTGGCCGACCATCGTCACCCGGGCTTCGTATTTTTTGGGCACCCATTCCTGAATGAGGTGGGCTGTAGTGGCCAGTGCGGCCGAGTCGATTGCGCGGGCGTCGATCGGTGTGGTGTAGGTCATATGCGGCACGCCGCACTCGCTGAGCACCAGCGACGATAGCATTTTGCACGCGACCGGGCCACCCACCGCCTCCGCGAACCCCGCCGACCTCGCACAGCGGTAGTGTCGCGCCGCCAGGGAAAAGCGGATCCGGTGCGGCAGGGTGAGCAGGTGACGGTTCCATTCGATGTCCCTTCGATGAACCTTAAGACCCGTGTCCCGCTGGCGGGTCGAGTGCGGATCAGGCCGATGCGGTGCGGATCAGGTCACCGAACGTGGCGTCGAAATCCTTGACCTGCGCGGTGGCGGAGTACGGTTGAATCGCTTTGCGGAACTCACCCAGCCGGGTCAAATGATGCTGGCAGTCGAGCTGCCGCAGCAGTCCACCCGCCTCGGCCGCAGCTCGGCAGGCACCGTCCAACTCGCCGAGGTGCACCCGAGCCAACGCAAGCCTCGTGAGGAAATTCGCGCGATCACGAGGAAATGCCGGATCGAGCTGCGCGAGGGCGCTACGGAAATGGGTCTCGGCCTGGCGGGGATTGCCGAGCGCCAGCGCGGACTGCCCAGCATTGTAGTGCGCCTCAGCGTCGAACCACCAGTAGATCCAGGCCGGCTCAGTAGCCGGATCGACGGCCGCCTTGAGCTCGAACATCCGGCCCAGGGCCCGATCCGCGTTGATCGCATCCCCGGCGTAGGCGGCCGAGCTGGCCAGCCGGGCCTGGACCCAGGAGCCCACCGCCGGGGTCAGGTCCTTCGCCCCGACCAGTGCGGACTCGGCCAGCCGGACCGCGTCACGCGGGTCGCGGTCCCGGGCCTGCACGTTCATCCAGCTCAGGATGTTCGCGCCGACTGCCCGGTCACCGCTGCTGTGCGCGGCGCGCAGCCCGGCCAGGAGGTAGCGCTGCGCCAACGCCGGGTTGTTGTTGTGGTAGGCCAGCGTCCCGGCGAGCCTGGCGAACTCCGCGGCCACCGCGTGCAGCCGCTGGCCGACCTCCTCGGTGTAGCGCGCATTGTCCAGGATCTCCGTGACCAGGAGCAGATCCTCCCGGACCGCACGGAACACGGTGGTGCCACCGAGCGCATCATCGAGGCGCCGCCGCGCCTCGGCGACCCTTTCGAGATCGTCGACCACGGCGTGGTCTGCTCGCTTGCCCTGCATGGACGCGGCGACGCGCGCCGGGTCGAGCAGCCAGTCATGGGCGAACGCGGTCAACGTGGTGCCGGAGATGACCACGAAACGGCGGCGCTGGAGATCTGCAGAGCGCCGGGCAGACCCGGCCTCAAGACCACGTAACTGCCCTGGAACGGGCTGGCGATCAGCGATGCACATTCATCCTCTCCTGTGGCAGCACGACGTTTCCGCCGCCGTGAGGTCACCACCTTCGCCGGGGTCGCGCCGATGGGGGCACGCCGTACTGGCTGCCGGGCTGTTGCCTTCTCTTGCCGTCTGCGCTCCGCATGTCGCCTTTGTGGCCCAGAGGGGCCTACGGTGAGCCGACCGATCAGAGGGGAACGAGTCAGGATGATCGAGCAAGCGCCCCGGACACGGCTGGAGCAGCTGCTGCGGCAGCAACACCTCACCCTGGAGGAGTTCCGGAAGATTCTCTCTGCTTAGTTGTCGTGTGGCGATTCCCGATCTAGCGGGCTCGTGTCCTGGGGTTTCCGTTTTGCGCTGAGCCGTGTGGTGTTTCTATGGTCCCGGGCCATGATCTTGAGCTTCTTCTCGTC
>JBOHFT010000074.1:0-19797 GCA_050699815.1 Pseudonocardiaceae bacterium
GGCGGTGCTGAACCCCTCGCTGGTCGCCGCAGCGGCGGATCGCTTCGGCACGGGCGCTGCGGCCGGCCGGGCGGCGACGCTGGTCACCGCGACCCAGTCGATGACGGCCATGCTGGTCGCTCCCCTGGTGGCGCTTCCCGCACTGTGGTGGGGCTGGCGGGGCGACCTGATGGCTGTCACGGTCATCGCGCTGATCCTCGCCCCCGTCGTCTTTCGTAGCGGCCGACACGCCAGCGCAGCCGAGCCCGACAAGAGTGCCCGGCTGGGTTATCTCGCATCGTTCACGGCGCTCGCTGCCGTTCCCGGCGCGGTGCCGCTGCTGCTGATCGCGCTGCTGCACACGGCGGCATTTATGGGCTATCTATCCTACCTCGCCGCCGTCTACGACAGCTACTTTCAGATCCCGCCTGGCCCGTTCGCGCTCGTGTGGACGCTCAGCGGCACCTTTTTCTTTCTCGGCAACCTGCTCACCGGTCGGTTCAGCAACACGGCTGTGCCGAAGGTCAGGACGGAGCACCTCCTGCTGGTCGCCCTGCTGGTGGCGCTGGTGTGCATGGTGAGCTTTTATCTCGTCCCCGTGCTGGCGCTCGCGCTGGCGCTGACCGCGCTGCTCGGGGCCAGTCATGCCGCGGTGGCTGCGTGCATCATCAGCCTGCTGGTGCGGCGTTGCGGCGGCCTGCGCGGCTCGGCCTTCAGCCTCACCTCGGCGGCGATGAGCGCCGGCACCTTTGTCGGCGCGTCGCTCGGCGGCGTCGGCCTCTGGCTGGCCGGTTACCCGGGCACCGGCCTGGTGCTGGGCAGCCTCACCCTCGTGGCCCTCGGGCTCACCCAGCTTGTTCGTCGATCCGGCAGTACGCCGGCATAGCGCAGGGAGATGTGGCGATGGCGCATTTGCTGATGATCGAAAGCTGGGTCGACGGCACCGGTCGGATGCTGCCGGAGGCGCTCGCCAGGGCCGGGCATCGCTACACCTTCGTCACGCGCAACCGGAAGCACTACCTCGACGGGGCCACCACCGCGCTGACCCACCCGGTGTTGACCCACGCGGACAACGTGCTGACGTTGGAGACCAACGACGTCGACACCCTGATCGCGCAACTGCACCAGCTGCGTCGGGTGCTTCGGTTCGACGGGGTGCTGACCGTGTGCGACTACTACATCGAGACGGTCACGCACGTCGCGCACGCACTCGGATTACCGAGTTGCTTCCCGACCACCGCGGTCGACGAGCGGCGCAAGAACGTGGTGCGCGAGCGGTTGGACCAGGCGGGCATTCCCAACCCGGGCTACCGGGTCACCAGCTCGTGGGAGCAGACCCGGCTGGCCGCGGCGGAGATCGGCTACCCGCTCGTGATCAAGCCGACCGATCTCGCGTCGAGCGCATACGTCCGGGTGGTCGCCAGCGAGCAGGAGCTGGCGGACGCCTATGCGGACCAGGAAGCCTTCCCGCGTAACTTCCGCGATCAGCCACGTGAGCAGCTGTACCTGCTGGAGGAGTACCTGACCGGTACCGAGTTCAGCGTCGAGGCGTGCGCGGCCGGTGGCGAGATCACGGTGATCGGCATCACCGACAAGAGCGTCACGGGGTGGCCGCATTTCATCGAGGACGGTCACATGTTCCCGGCCGATCTTGACCACCCCACAGCGGAGACCATTGTGGACTTCACCCGTCGGGTGCTCGCGGCTGTCGGTCATGACCACGGGATGTCCCACACCGAGGTCAAGCTCACCCCACGCGGCCCCCGGCTGATCGAGATCAATCCGCGGATGGCGGGCAACTACATCATCGAGCTCGTCCAGCACGTCACCGGGATCGACATGATCGCCGCCACCATCGCGCTGGCACTCGGCGAGCGGCCCGATCTGACACCGGCGGACACCGGTGTGCGCAGTGCGGCGATCAAGTTTCTGGTACCGGAGCGTGGTGGGTACCTCGCGGACCTTCGCGGGGCCGATGCGTTGGCACGCGACGAGAACGTCGTGCGCTACCACCTGGAACCCGTGGTGGGCTCCGAGGTGGCGGAACCGATCGACAACGCCTGCTACCTGGGTCACGTCGTGACCATCGACCACGATGGCCTTGGCGCTCGGGCATCGGCCGAAGCCGCCATCTGCGGGCTGGAGCTGGTCTTCGCCCACGAACCGCCGGTAGCCCAGCCGGTCGACAGCACGGCGTCCGATCCGGACTTCTCCGGGGTGGACGCCGCTTCGTGGGTGCGCCGCTGGGACCGGCAGCAGGAGGGCTACCTGCCCGACCGTGAGGAGGCGTTCGCTCTGATGCTGAACTTCCTCGAGCGGCTGGGGGCTGCACCGGGCCGACTGCTCGACCTGGCCTGTGGGGTCGGCTCGCTCGCGGACCGAGCATTGTCGCGCTTCCCGGGTGCTGAGGTGGTCGCGCTCGACCTCGACCCGCTGATGATGGAACTCGGCCGGCGCACGCTCGGCGGCAAAGTCCGATGGGTGGAGGCGGACCTGCGTTTCCCGGGCTGGGACCGGGAACTACGGGACGAGACGTTCGACGCGGTCGTCTCCGCCACCGCGCTGCACTGGCTGGAGACGGAGGACCTGCCACAACTGGCGAACGGGCTGGCCACGATCATGCGCCCGGGTGGGGTGTTCCTCAACTACGACGTGCTGGTCGATCCGGCGTCGCCCCGCATCGCCGCGGCCACGAGCGAGCTCCAGAAGGCGACGCAGGACGCGGTCATCGATGCGGAGGGCTTCGAGGACTTCACCGCCTGGTGGGACGCGATCGGGGCCGAGCCGCTGTTCCATGAGCTGGTCGCCGAGCGGGAGCAGCGGTTCGGCCTGCGACCACGGGGACCGGGATACCACCTTCCCCAGTTCCAGCAGGCGTTCCGGGACGCGGGGTTCAGCGAGCTCGGCACGCTGCGCCAGATCAACGACCGTCGGTTGTTCGTCGCCATCCGCTGAGTGGACGGTTCATGCGGAAGTACTCGCGGGCATCGGCGAGCTCGAGAGTGACCCGGTGGCTCCGCTCATCGACGCGCGCGCCGGGCTTGAGCTCATCGACGATCCGGCCCTCGGACATCACGACCACCCGGTCGGCGAGCTGCTCGACCACACCGAGGTCGTGCGAGATCAGCACCATCGCCAGACCGCCGTCCCGCAACGCTCGCAACACGTCGGTGATCTCGATGCGGTGCACCGAGTCGAGCGCGCTGACCGGCTCGTCCAGTACCAGCAGGTCGGGATCACCGGCCAGGCAACGAGCGATCACCGCGCGCTGGCGTTCACCGCCGGAGAGCTGCCATGGCCGCCGCTGCCCGTGCTCGGGAGTCAACCTGACCAGGCGCAGCAGCGCCGCGCCGCGCCGCGCGACCGCGCCGTGCCTGACACCGGACAGGCGCAGCGCCTCGGCGAGCGCATCGGCGACTGTCTGGCGGCGGTCCAGTGCCGCGGACGGGTCCTGGAAGACCAGCTGCACCCTTCGCTGCCGCGGATCCACCGGCCGGCCACCGAGTAGCACGGTCCCGCTGGTGTGGGGCTCGATCCCGGCGAGGGCTCTGGCCAGAGTGGACTTCCCGGAACCGGAGCTGCCGACCACGCCGACCACCTCGCTGGTGCGCAGCCGTAGGTTGATGCCAGTGAGCGCGGTCACTGCGGATCGGCGGCCCCGGCCGGGAAAGGTGACCTGGAGATCCCGTACCTCGAGCAGTGGCCTGGCAGCGGGCGGGCGTCGCGGCGGCCGCGGGCGGTCGACGGGCGGCGGCCCGGATAGGCCTGCGGCAGTGATCAGCTGCCTGCTGACCGGGTGGGTCGGCCCCGCGAGCAGGTCGTTAACGTCGGCGACCTCGACCGCCCGGCCGTGGTCGAACACCGCGATCCGCGATGCCAGGCGCACCGCGACACCGAGCTCGTGCGTGATAATGATCATCGCCATGCCGAGCCGGCGCTGCAGCTGGCCGAGCAGCTCGACTATCTGCACGGCCGTGGTCACGTCGAGCGAGCTGGTCGGCTCGTCGGCGATCAGCAGATCGGGCTGGCCGGCCAGCGCCATGGCCAGCAGCACGCGCTGTCGCATCCCGCCGGACAGCTCACCGGGGCGCTGGTGGGCGACCCTGGCCGGATCATCGATCCCGACCTGGGTGAGCAGCTCCGCGGCGCGGCTGGCCGCAGCCGCCCGATCGAGGCCGAGATGCCGACGCGCCACGCCGGCGATCTGGGCGCCGACCCGGCGCAACGGGTTCAGCGCGCTGCCAGTGTCCTGCGGCACGTAGGCGGCGATCCGGCCGCGGAACGCCCGCAGCCGCTTCTCGCCCAGCCCGACCAGTTCGTGGCCGTTCAGCCGGACCGAGCCGCCCACCGCGGCGGACACCGCCGGCGGGAAGAGCCCGAGGACGCCGAGCATCGCCATCGTCTTGCCGGAGCCGCTGGGCCCGGCGATCGCCAGGGTCTGCCCCTTGTCAACGGACAGACTCACGCTGTCGACCACCCGGGTGTCCTCGTCACCGAGAATGTCCACAGTCAGCTCCCTGATCTGCACACACACCTCGTCCGGCGGCATCGGCGGGAAGACCACCGTGGACTTGGCCACTCGGGTGCGGGCCGGGCCTGGCGGGTGGGGCCGGCTGATGCCGTGGGTGAACCATGAGCTGGCGTAGCCCGCGAGCAGGGTGGCGGACAGTGCCACCGCGGTGACAGCGACGGCCGGGGCGAGGAACAGCCACGGCGCTGAGGACAGGTACGGTCCGGACTCGACGAGCATTGAGCCCCATTCCGGGACCGGTGGCCGCGCACCGAGACCCAGATAGCTCAACGTCGCCACGCTGAGGAGGACCTCAGCCGCGGTGATCCCCAGCAACACCGCGATCGGGCCGGACAACGCGGGAGCAACGTGCCGGGTCAGAATCCGCACCGGCCCCGCGCCGAGCAGCAGCAGCGCCTGGTTGCTCGGGTCGTCGCGACGCAGCCGGGTCTCGGTGCGGATCACCCTGACGTAAGGCGGCCACTGGGTGGCTGCGAGCGCGACGGCGACATTCCACGAGCTGCCGCCGAGCGCGGCGGCGAGCACCAGCCCGAGCAGCAGCGTCGGCACCCCGGTGACCACGTCCACCAGCCGCAGCAGCAACCGATCCACGATCCCGCCATGCCAGCCGGCGAGGACGCCGAGTACCCCGCCGACGAGCAGGCAGGCCAGCAGCGCGACGCCGACCGCGATCACCGAGCCACGCGCGCCGGCGAGCACCCGGCTCAGCTCGTCGCGCCCGAGCTGGTCGGTGCCCAGCAGCGCGTGCGCGGAGGGGCCGGCGAGGGCGTTACCCAGGTCAGTGGCCCGCTCGCGCCCGTTCGTCAACGCCGGCCCGAACAATCCGGCCGCGGCGAACAGCACGATCACCGCGGCCGGCCCGGATCGCCACGCGGAGCGACGCCGACGCGGCACCCGGCGACGGCTCATCGCGCGACCCTGGCCCGCGGATCCACCGCCGCCGCGAGGGCGAGGCTGAGCCCACGCACGGCGATGGACAGCGCCGAGAGCAGCAACACGCTCGCCTGCAACGGATACCAGTCACGAAAGCGCAGCGAGTCGAGGAGATAGGAGCCGATCCCCGGCCAGCCGAAGACCTGCTCCACCACGATCGTGCTGGTGACGAGCACCGCGAGGATGTTCCCGCCGACGACGAGCGACGTGACCGCCGCGTTCGGCAGTGCCCAGCGCAGGATGGACCCCGCACGCGGGTAGCCCTGCGCCCGCGCGGTCACCAGGAACTGCTCGCTCAGCAACTCCTGTAACCGGGTGGAGAGCACCCGGCCGAGGGCGGCCCCCGCCGGCAACCCGAGTACCAGCGCCGGCAGCACGAGCGCGCCTAACCCACCGCTCATGCCCTGGGTGGGAAACCACCCGAGCTCCACCGAGAACAGTGCGACCAGCAGGAAAGCCAGTGCGAAGCCGGGCAGCGAGACGAACACCAGGGAGACACCGCGCAGCAGCGCGGGAACGGCCCGGCCCTGGGCAACCGTCTCGACGAGCCCGAACAACAGGCCCACCACCGCGGTCACCAGTGCGCCCGCCGCCGCCAGCGTGATGGTGGGGCCGAGCCGTTCGGCAATCTCGCCGGTGACCTCACGCCCGGTTCGCACCGAGACCCCGAGGTCACCGTGCGACGCCCGGCCGAGCGTGTTGAGGTACCGCTGCGCGACCGGGAGGTCCAGGCCCAGCCGGTGGCGCTCCGCCGCGACCCGTTCGGGGGTCACGGCGATACCCTTCGCCTGCACCGCGGCGGTCGCCACATCGCCTTTGGTGAAGCTAAGCAAGCCGAAGCTGACCATCGAGATCACCAGGATGATCGCGGACATCTCGACGAGCCGCCCGAGGACGCTGGTGGCCAGCTCCAGCCAACGGCCCCGGACGGCCGGCATGGTCTGCGTCATGCCAGGGCAGCCGCTCAGTTGGTGACCCCGACCCCGGTCAGCGGTAGGTCGTACTCGGTCGGGCCGAGGACGAATCCCTTGACGGTCGTCCGGATTGCCCACACCCTCGGCAGCTCAACCAGTGGCGCCACCGCCCAGTTCTCATTCAGCTTGGTCCACACCTCGTCGTAGGCCGCGGCGCGTTCGGGGTCGCTCGTTGCGGAGAGCGCAGCCGCGATCCGCTGGTCCAGCTCGGGCGAGCTGTACAGGTTGATCTTCTGGTCCGTGCGGAAGTTATTGTTGAGCAGGCCGAACGGGTCATAGGGCGGCCCGTAAGTCGGGTAGAACTTCAGGTCGAAGTCACGCTTCGTGGACGCATCGGCGTACGCAGTTGAGTCAAGCGTGTCGATCTGGATGTCTATGCCGACCTTCGCCAGGTCCGCCTGCACGGCCTCGCTGAGCGCTTTGGCCTGCGGCAGCAGGTCGGGGTCGAGGATCAGCCGGAAGGACAGCCTCGTGCCGCCCTTGGACCGCGTTCCCGAACCGGTGTAGCCGGCGTCGCTCAGCAAGCCGGAAGCCTTATCCGTGTTGAATTCCAGCGGCTGGGAGTCGGCCTTCGGAGCATAGGGGATGTCCGGTGGGAACACCTGGTGTGCTGGCCTGGCGAGACCGTTGAACAACGTGGCCGCATAGGCCTGCCGGGGCAACGCGTAGTTGATTGCCTCACGCACCTGAGGGTCGCTGAGCGCCGGGTTGCCGCTGACCAGATTGAAGGTGAGCAACAGGTTCGTCTCGGCCGGCTGCGACAGCAGCGTGATCTGCGACTGGTCCTTCAATTGCACGGCCTCTTCCGGCGCGAGCGGCGCGAGGTAGTCGCCGCCGATCATGTCCACCTCACCGGCCTTGAGTGCCGCGAGCCGGGCCTGCGAGTCCGGGATCACCTTGAAGATCACCTTGTCGAGATTCGGCCGCCCACCCCAGTAGCTGTCGTTGCGCACCAGCACGATCTCGGTCGTGGACATCGACTCCAGCTTGTACGGTCCGGTGCCGACGGGTTTGACGAACGTGCCGGAGGCGTCGAACGCCGTGGGGCTGGGAAACCGCACCGGCCGCACGAAGCTGAGCTCCTGCAGCGCAGGGTAGTACGGCTGCTTCAACCGCAGCACGAGAGTGCGCTCGTCCGGCGTGTCGATCGACTCGGTATTCGTCGCGATACCGATGAAACTGTTGTCGGGATTGCCGATCCAGCGTTGCATGTCAGCTTTCGCGACCTCCGCCGTGAACGGCGTCCCGTCCGAGAACAGCACCCCGCCGCGGAGGTGGAAGGTCGAGGTCAAGCCGTCTTCGCTCACGTCCCAGCGCTCCGCCAGAGCGGGCTGCAACGTCCCGTTCGGGCCGTACCTGACGAGCGGCTCGTACAGCTGGTCGAGCACATTGAAGGAATGCGTCTTGAAATCGAAGATATTCAGATCCGCTTCCGCCTGGCCGAGTGCGATCCGCAGTGTTCCGCCGCCGGAAACCGGGCCCTCAACACCCCGGTTACCGCCACCGGCGCCACTGCACGCGGTCGCCGACACCAGCAGGACTCCGATGGCGAGCACGCCCCACCGGCCGGGCAATCGCGGTATGAGCGTGGACGAGCCCGTCCGCAGAGTCTTCACCGTGTCGTCTCCAGGGCAGCACGCAATCGGATGATTGCGATTAAAATGACGAAATGGACAGGTGAACGGTAGCCCCCGAGAGCCCGGCACGCAAGGTCTTGGCCTGGTCTTGGACTGCAGACGCATTCCTATTGTTTCATGCCTACTATTCTATGCTTGAGCCTTGGTTCCCGCCACGCTGCCGCCGCACGACGCCGAGCCCGCACCGATCCGGGCACCGCAGCACGCCGTCGCGGCCGCCGAGCCCCTCCCAAGGATCCTCGGCCAGCAGCAGGTGACCGTCCAGGTCGACCCATCGCGCCAGACCGCTGAGGTGCGCGGCCGGCGCGATGCCCAGCGAGCTGGCGACCAGGCACCCCAGCATGACGTCCATCCCGGCGGCCCCGGCGGCGGCAACGAGCTCCAGCGCGGCGGCGAGACCCCCGCATTCGGCAAGTTTGATGTTGATGCCCGCGACTCCGGCGGGAAGGGCACACACATCGGCCAGCGTTGCCGCGTCCTCGTCGGCGATGACCGGCAGCCCCGTCCGCTGCGACACGTGGACCAGGTCCTGCGGGTTGCCCGCCGCCACCGGCTGCTCGACCGCGTCGATATCACACCGTGCGAGTGCGCCGAGCACCTCGACCGCGAGCCCGGCGCTCCAGGCGCCGTTGGGGTCCACCAACAACCGCACATCAGGTGCCGCAGCCCGCACGGCGCTCACCCGGGCGATGTCCTCAGCGCTGTCCGCCGCCCCCAACTTGACCTTGATGACGGAGAAACCAGCTGCAACCAGATCCGCAGCCACCCGGGCAGCCGCGAGAGGCTCGACGATGCCGATCGTGTAGGCGGTCGGGATCGCAGGCCACTGCGGGGCGGCGAGCAGCTCGTAGACCGCGACACCGTCGCGGGTTGCGATCAGGTCATGGACCGCAGCGTCCACCGCCGCGGCCACCGCGAGGGCATCGGCGAGGCGGGCGCGGAGCTGCGGCAGCGTCGCGAGCAGCTCCGCAGGGTCGTCGAACCTCCGCACCCATGGCACGAGCTCCCGGAGCCGACGGTCGATCCCCGCGACATCCAGGCCCTGGCGGACGCTGGTCACGACCTCGCCGAAGCCATCGACACCCTGATGCGATAGCCGAACGCACACCGCGGCCCGACCCGCCATCGTCGCCTGCGAGGTCCGCAGCGGTTCGGTTAGCACCAACTCCTCGGCCGCCCAGTCCAGGATCATGAGGTCTCCCGGACACTGCGTCGCCGGCCCATCCGCAGGTGCCGCACAATGCTGACCTCCACAGTCGAAGTGCCCACCAGTGTGCTCCTGCCGCAGGGAGGGTTAGCGCCGCCCAAGCTCACCCGACCTCAGCAGGTTTCAACAGGACTGCGCGGGCCGCTGGGTGGGCACGTCTATCTGTGCCATGGCGGCCACGAGTTCGACGGGCGCGAGCTCTCGCCGCTGGATGCTGGCGAGCTGCGGCGAGTCGCCGCCGACATCACCTCGAAAGGGCTGCGCTCGATCGCGATCTGCTCGGTGTTCTCTCCGGTCAACGACGAGTGCGAGCAGCAGGCGGCGGAGATCCTCGCCGCGGAGTTGCCCGGCGTCGCGATCAGCCGGTCGCATGAGATCGGCCGGGTTGGGCTGCTCGAGCGCGAGAACGCCACGATCATCAATGCCTGCCTTCGTGACCTCGCGGCCCGGATCGTCGATGCCTTGCGCGCCGCGCTGGCTCAGCTCAGGATCACTGCACCGGTCTGGTTGAGTCAAAATGACGGGACACTCATGAGCGTCGAGGCCGCTGCGCGCTATCCGGTCGCCACCTTTGCCTGTGGGCCAACTTCCGGATGCCTGACGTGTACTCGTGTGGGCTGGGAGGAGGCAGCCTGGTGCGGGAGGGGGCCAAGTTGACCATCGGGCCGGACAGCGTCGGCTACGAGCTGACGAGCCGGGCGCTCGTCTTCGGAGGTGACACCGTGACGGCCACTGATCTGGCGGTGGCTGGGGGCCTGGCAGTGATCGGCGATCCTGGGAGGGTTGCCGGGCTTGACCCCGACCTTGTCCGGCGGGGCCTTGACCTGATCGAGCAGGCAATCGTCGAGGCGCTTGACCGGATGAAGATGACGGCGGATCCGGTCTCGGTGGTCGTGGTCGGCGGTGGCAGCGTCCTGCTCGGCGAGTGTCTGCCCGGTGCGTCTGAGCTGATCAAGCCCGACCACTTCGCGGTCGCGAACGCGATCGGCGCGGCGATCGCGCAGGTCGGCGGCGAGGTCGACCGCATCTTCTCCCTGCAGCACCAGTCCCGCGATCAGGTGCTGGAGCAGGCGAAGCAGGAAGCGGCCGACCGGGCTGTCGCGGCAGGCGCGATTCGGGCCAGTGTGCAGGTTGTCGATGTCGAGGACGTGCCGCTGACCTACCTGCCAGGCAACGCGACCCGGGTCCGGGTCAAGGCGGTCGGGGACCTCGAGCTTGGCGGAGATGACGGTGCGCCACGTCGGTGAGGGCCAGCTCGATGACCTGGCCGTCGGCGCTGCCGTGCTCGGCACGGGCGGTGGCGGCAATCCCTACCTTGGCGCTTTGCTCACCAAGCAGGTCATCCGCGAGCACAGGCCGGTGGAGCTCGTCACGGTGGATGAGGTGCCTGACGACGCGCTTGTCGTGGCCACCGCGGGGATGGGCGCACCGACCGTCGGGATCGAGAAACTGCCCCGTGGCGACGAGCACGTCCGCGCGCTGCAGGCGCTGCAATCCTACCTCGGGCGGCCGATCACCCATACCGTCTCGATCGAAGCGGGCGGGTCGAACTCGACGGTCCCGCTCAGGGTGGGCGCCACGCTGCGCATCCCGGTCGTTGACGCCGATGGCATGGGGCGGGCGTTCCCCGAGATCCAGATGGTGACCGCCACCTTGTACGGCGTCTCGGCGACCCCGATGGCGCTGGCTGACGAGAAGGGCAACACCGCCATTATCGACACCGTCGACAACCACTGGTCCGAACAGCTCGGGCGGCTGATCCGCCAGACGCGAGCCGCACACGGCGACCCGATCGCCGCAATCCTGCGCCGGCTGGGCGGCTACCGCCTCTTCGACGGCAAGATCAGCGACGTCGGGCGGCGCACCGAGACCGGCTTCGCCAAAGGCGAGGCCCGAATAGCGGGCACCGGCCCCGACACCGGCTCCGCGCTCGCGATCCGCTTCCAAAACGAGCACCTCGTTGCGGTTCGCGACGGCCAGGTTGCCGCCTCGGTGCCGGACCTGATCATCGTCCTCGACGCCGAAACCGGCGGGCCCATCACCACCGAGGAACTGCGTTACGGCCTCCGCGTGACAGTGATCGCTGCACCCTGCGACTTCAGGTGGCGGACCAGCCAGGGCCTTGCGCTGGTGGGGCCCCGCGCCTTTGGCTACGACCTCGACTACATCCCCGTCGAAGAGCGTTTCGCTAGCGGTCGGAGCACAACCATCACGCAGTGACTGGACACCGGAGGCGAGACAGTCCTCAATGGACACGGTCCTCAGTACTGGAAGTTGCGTGCGGCGAGTCGGCGCCAGCGGTGTGCCTTGCGGAGATCCGGTTGCTGGGGCAGCGGTGGATGCGGGGGGCGGTGAGTTCCAGCTGGCCCGGTGCCTGCCTACACAATGCGGCCTACACAATGCGGCCGACACGATGCAGCGCCCATGTCCCCCGATCGGGGCGTAACACTGCCGCCCCCGATGACGACAAACAGGCTAGAGAGCCTCGCGCAGCCCCCCGACCTGCGACGGGGCTCTCTGCTATACGCCAGAACCTGTACGCCAGACCCCGCTGATCAGCTGCACCGCCGCCGCGGCAGACCCCACACCGCCCGGAAGTGAGCCCACTCACCTGGCAGCGAGTGACACTTGCCCGAGTTACCGGCCGGTAATATCCTGTTGCTACCGGCGAGTAGGTCGGGTGCCACGACTGCTGCGGAGCGAGGACATGGGTCACTACAAGAGCAACCTGCGCGACCTGGAGTTCACCCTCTTCGAGGTCTTCCGGGTGCAGGATGTGCTGGGCGTCGGCCCGTTCGCGGAGATGGACCTCGAGACCGCGCACGACGTGCTCGGCGAGCTGGACCGGCTGGCTCGCGGGCCGCTGTCGGAGTCCTTCGCCGAGTCCGACCGCAACCCGCCGGTGTTCGACCCCGACGCGCACACCGTCGAGCTCCCCGCGGCGTTCAAGAAGTCCTTCCGGGCGCTGTGGGACGGCGAGTGGTACCGGCTGGACCTGCCCGCCGAGCTGGGCGGCTATGGTGCGCCGCCCTCGCTGCGCTGGGCCGGGTCGGAGCTGATGCTGGGCGCGAACCCGGCGGCGTTCATCTACATGGGCGGGCCGAGCATGGCCCGCGTCGTGCACGACGAGGGCACCGCGGAGCAGCGGCGCTGGGCCCAATTCATGATCGACCGCGGCTGGAGCTCCACCATGGTGCTCACCGAGCCCGATGCGGGGTCCGACGTAGGCGCCGGGCGCACCAAGGCCATCCCGCAGCCCGACGGCTCATGGCACATCGAGGGTGTGAAGCGCTTCATCACCTCAGCCGAGCACGATCTGACCAAGAACATCATGCACATGGTGCTCGCCCGGCCGCAGCAGCCTGGGGTCGACCCGATACCCGGCACCAAGGGCCTGTCGCTGTTCTTGGTCCCGAAGTACCACTTCGACACCGAGACCGGTGAACTGGGCGAACGTAACGGCGTCTTCGTCACCGGCGTCGAGCACAAGATGGGCATCAAGGTGTCCACCACCTGCGAGCTCACCTTCGGCGCGCACGGCACACCCGCGGTCGGCTGGCTGCTCGGCGACGTGCACGACGGCATCGCGCAGATGTTCCAGGTGATCGAGTACGCCCGGATGATGGTCGGCACCAAGGCGATCGCGACGCTGTCCACCGGCTACCTCAACGCGCTGGAATACGCCAAGCAGCGCGTGCAGGGCGCCGACATCACGCAGATGCACGACAAGGCAGCGCCGCGGGTGACGATCACCCACCACCCCGACGTCCGCCGGATGCTGATGCTGCAGAAGGCATACGCCGAGGGCCTGCGCGCGCTGTACCTCTACACCGCGACCTACCAGGACACCGTGGAGCTGGGCAGGGACGATGACGGGATGGCCGGGCGGGTCAACGATCTGCTGCTGCCCGTCGTCAAGGGCGTCGGCTCCGAGCGGGCCTACGAGATGCTCACCCTGTCGCTGCAGACCCTGGGCGGGTCCGGCTTCCTGCAGGACTACCCGATCGAGCAGTACATCCGCGACGCCAAGATCGACAGTCTGTACGAGGGCACCACGGCCATCCAGGCGCAGGACTTCTTCTTCCGCAAGATTGTCCGGGACCGGAGCCAGGCGATCGGGCACCTGAGCAACGAGATCCAGATGTTCCTGGATGCCGACGGCGGCAATGGCCGGCTCAAGGAGGAGCGGGCGTTGCTGGCGACCGCGCTGGGTGACCTGCAGGCGATGCTCGTGAACATGACCGGCTTCCTGACGTCGGCGCAGGTGGACCCGCGCAACCTCTACAAGGTCGGCCAGCAGGCCGTGCGGTTGCTGATGAGCACCGGTGACGTGCTGATCGGCTGGCTGCTGCTGCGCCAGGCCGAGGTGGCCCTGACCGCGCTGGGCGGCCCGCTGACCGCACCGGACCAGGCGTTCTACCAGGGCAAGGTCGCCGCGGCCGCCTTCTTCGCCCGCAACATCCTCCCCGAGCTCACCGCCCGCCGCACCATCGTCGAAGCAACGGACAACTCGTTGATGGACGTCCCCGAAGCCGCCTTCTAAACCCCCACCCGTACCGCATTCAGCAGGCTCAGCGGGGTTATTCGGTGCCTGATAGCCCCGCTGAGCCTGCTGAATGCGGAAGTCAGGCGCAGATGACGTGGGGGACGGGGTCGTAGGTGACTGTGCGGGTGCGGCGGCTGGTCTCGGCGTGAGTGGTGGCGTCGCGGGTCACGCGGGTGTCGGTGACGGTGAAGCCGCGGGAGCCGCGGCTGCTGGTGCAGGGCTGACCGTAGATGGTCTGGGTTTTCGGGTCGGTGAAATCGGTCCGTGGCCCGGTGATCGACTCGACGTCGACGTGCTTGGTGCCCCAGAACGTCACCGTGATCGAGGACGGCGTCCAGGCCGTCTGGACGAGGATGCCGGTGGGGGTGTCGTTGCGGAACCTGACGTCGATGGCGCCCTCGAACACGGTCGCCTCGCGGGCCGCGGGGTAGCGGCTGATGTAGTAGCTGTGCTCCTTGTGCTCGACGTCGGTCATGCCCGCGAAGTACGAGGCGTTGTAGATCGTGGTGGCGAACTGGGAGATGCCGCCGCCGATGCCCCGGCCGGGACGGCCGTGGTCGATGATGCCGGCCTCCCCGTACCCGGCGGCGGCGTTGCGCGGGCCGGTGTGGCCGTTGAGGCTGAACGTCTTGCCTGGCTGCACGAGCGCGCCGTTGACCTGCTCGGCGACGCGGCGGATGTTGCGCCCGGAGTCGGTGGCGAACCCGCCGGTGGTGAAGGTGCTGATCTGGGTGGTGATGCCGAGCGCGGTGGCCTGCTCGGTGCTCAGCTCCGGGGCCAGGGTGACGTAGCTGACCGCAAGGGTGCGTCCAGATCCGGGGCTGTGCAGCACGTCGAATAGCGGCATCAGGCTGGCGGCCCAGTCGATGCCGCGACCATCGACCGAGGGCAGCACCACCGGCACGCCGCCCTGGATCAGGATCTGGGCATCCTTGCCGGGTCGCTGGGTCGAGGTGAGCTGCACATCCAACGCGGCGATCACCGTGGGATGGTCGATGGTGGTGGTCAGGCCACCCCGGCGGTCCGGGACGAACCGCAGCGCTGCCGCGATGACCTCCGGCTTGAGCACGGCATCAGCGCCGTCCCCGGTGACCGTGACCGGTGCGGACACCGCGGGCTCGACGACGTCACGCAGCGCCGCGCGGATCCCGTCGGCAGTGGTGCTCACCGGCAGCGTGGCCACGGGGACGTCCACCGCACCGCCGCGGATCCAACCGGCGAGCACCAGATCGGCGGCAGCGGGCACGTCCAGCCGCTGGCCAGGTCGTGGCTCGACCGCGGCCGGCCGGGCGCGGTCGAAGCGGATGGTGCCCTCGACTGGCTGCCGGTCGGTCTGGGTGCGCAGCCCCTCCAGCGCCGCGGTGAGGGCAACCCGGTTACCCGTGGTCGCCACGCCCACCTCGTGGGTCCGCCACGTCGAGGCCAGGCGGGTCCAGGGGTTGAGTGGCTGCGCGCCCGCCTGGTCGAGCGTGCCGGGCCAGTCCAGGGTGAGACCGGCCCGCACCGGGTCGAGGGTGGTGGAGACGTCACCGGCCTGCAGCGCGACGGGATGGTTCAGCCGTGGCTCAAGCCGCTCGCGGAGCCGCTGCTCGGCCACGCTGCGCTGCATCCCGCCGACCTGGACTCCCGCAACGGTGACGCCGCGTGGCACGGCGTCGCGGGACATCGCCAGATCGATCCCGTAGGCCAGCGCGAGCAGTCCGAGCACCGCCGCCGCGGCGATCCCCCCACGGCGCCGCGCCCGTCCGCGTTTCCCCTGGTCAGCCCCCTGAGCTTGGTCCCATTGGGTCCATGGGGGCAACGGCGCTGGACCTTCGACGGTGGGCGGATCGGGGTCGTAGCTCCCGTCGGCGAGCCGGTCTCTACTCATGGTGACGTCACAGGTAGAGGCCGGTTCCATGCTCGGTGCGCTCGCTGGCGATAGCCTGCAGATCACGCTCCCGCACTACCAGGTACGTGCGCCCGCGCACCTCGAACTCGAATTGGTCCTCGGGGTTGAACAGCACCCGGTCACCCACCTGGACGGTGCGGACGTGGCTGCCGACCCCGTACACCTCGCCCCAGGACAGCCGCTTGGCCATCTGTGCCGTCGCCGGGATGAGGATTCCACCGCTGCTGCGGCGCTCGCCGTCCTCACCGACGAGGCGCACCATCACGCGGTCGTGCAGCATCTGGATTTCGAGCTTGCTGTCGGACACGGCGACAGGGTAGTAGCCCTCGTTTGCGTTGCTCAGTTCAGCCCGCCTCCAGCGAAAATCCAGTGACAGCGGAAGCCCCGTGAGGCTGCCGGGTCGGGGGTCCAACAGCATCACGGGGCTAACAGTGTCATCGCTCTGCGCGCTGGCACTGTTACAAGCTTCTCCCAACACCCTGGTGGTTCACTCGTTCGGGGTACTCGGCCGGCCGAGCAGGAAACGCCCGAAGTGCGGGACGGTGAACGCGATCTGCCCGCGCTCCCCGGAGTAGACGAGGCCCTTCTTGAGCAGGCTGTCCCGCGCCGGGGACAGCGACGAGGCCCGGCGCCCGAGCTGATCGGCCACCTGGGTGGTGCCCACCGGCTCGTCGCGGCCACCGGTGAGCTCGGCCATCGACTGCAGGTACTCCCGCTCAGCCGGGGTGGCCCGCTCGAACCGGGACCCGAAGAACCCGACGGCGAGCTCGCCCTCGGCCTCGGGCGCGGCCACCTGGACGTCGAGGATCCCGATCGGCGACGCCGGGGCGGCATCCCACGCGGCCTTGCCGTAGGCCTGCACGAAATAGGGGTAGCCGCCGGAAGTCTCGAACAGCATGTCCAGCGCGTCGGGGGTGATCGCGGCGTGCTCCCGCCCGATCGGCGCGACCACGGCACGGTCGGCGTCGGCGCGGTCCAGCCGGTCGATCCGCAGGTAGCGGAACAGCCGTTCGGAATAGGACTTCGACGCGCTGAGCACCGCGGGCAGGTGCGGCAGCCCGGCACCGACCACCACCAGCGGCGCCCCGGACTGGGACAGCTCGTGGCACGCGGCGCACAGCGCGGAGACGTCGCCGGGTGCGATGTCCTGCATCTCGTCGATCAGCAGCGCCACCCCGGTGCCGACGTCGGCGGCCAGCTCGGCGACCTCGGTGAACAGCTCCACCAGGTCGATCTCGATATCCCCGGAGTCGGCGCGGCCGGCGACGGCCGGCGCGTCGATGCCGGGCTGCCAGCGGTCCCGCAGCTTCGCGTCGCTAGGTGCGGCGCGCAGGGCGAAGGCCTTGAGCACCCCGAGCACCTCCTCGACCCGGTCCGGGGCCCGGTGGCGCAACGCCAGATCGCGCACCGCGCGGTGCAGCGCGGCCGACAGCGGGCGGCGCAGCCCGCCGTCGGGCCGGGCCTCGATCTTGCCGGCCCCCCAGCCGCGGCGCAGCGCCATCGACCGGAGCTCGCCGAGCAGCACCGTCTTGCCCACCCCGCGCAGGCCCGTCAGCACCAGGGAGCGTTCCGGGCGGCCGCGGGCCACTCGCTCTAACACCACCTCGAAGGCACTCAGCTCGCGGTCCCGCCCGGTCAGCTCGGGTGGCCGCTGGCCGGCGCCGGGGGCGAACGGGTTGCGCACCGGATCCATCCTCGGACCGTATCCGGCTCTCTAGCGTTGACCGCAGATTCCCCAATAGATCCCCATCCGGCGTGTCCGGGGACCGACCGCCCGTACTACCGGCCCGCCTCGCCGCCGAGTCGATGTTGTTGGGGGCTGATGCCGCGGACGCGGGTGAAGGCGGTGCTCAGCGCGAAGGAGCTGCCGTAGCCGACCTGCCGGGCGACGGCGCCGATGGTGGCGTCGGAGTCGCGGAGCAGGTCCGCGGCCAGGGCCAGCCGCCAGCCGGTGAGGAACGTCATGGGCGGTTCGCCAACCAGATCGGTGAAGCGGCGAGCCAGCGCGGCGCGGGAGACGCCAGTCGCCGCGGCCAGCGTCCAGGGGTGGGCCGGGTTGTTGTGCAACATCCGCAGGGCACGGCCCACCACCGGGTCGCCGTTGGCCCGGTACCAGGCCGGGGCGCCGGCCTCCGGGCGGGCGAACCAGGCGCGCAGGACAGCGACGAGCAGCAGGTCAAGCAACCGATCGCCCGCTGCGGTGGTGCAGTGCTGCCCGGGGTGGATGATCACCTGGGGTGGCGTGGCCGGGTCGTCGGCGACGGTGTACGGATCAGGGCCACGCATGATCGCGACGTCCCCGGGGCGCAGCGCTCGCACGTCGCCGATGCCGGGAACCACCCATGCCTCGCCCCGCATCATCGCCACCAAAGTGAGCGGCGCCCGGTCCTGAACCCGAATCGACCACGGTGGATCCACGCGGCCGACCGATCCGGATCAGTTCCCGCTCCGGCGAGCCGCCGTTCGACTGGGCGGATCAGGCCACCTGGGCACCTGCGCTGCAGGACGTGGGGTCGGTGTACCTGGCGTACTCCCCGGACATTGGAGACCCGAACGCTGCCCCCAGGATCCGCACTTCAGCGAGGGCATCCTGCTGGAACCGGTGCGCAGCGGCGAGGTCGCGTTCCCGGCCGGGAACACACCGCAGCCGTTCATCGACGCCGATGACCTCGCGGACGTCGCGGTCGCGGCGCTGACCGAGGACGGGCACGCGGGCGAGATCAACCCTTTCGCTACTGGCCGACGGTGTGGCGCCGGCCAGCCAGTAGCGCGGGGCAGATGGTTGCGACGTCGGTCTGCAGCGAATCGCCGGCGAACGCGAGACCCTCCAGGGAGCGCTGCGCGGCGGCCTCGTTCCCCGCACCACAGGCATCCGCCACCACCACCGGCAGGTAGCCCAGGTCCGCCGCGTGGCGCACGGTCGGTTCGATCCCTACCTCCATCGCGACTCCCACGATGGCGAAGGTGTCCACGCCGCAGTCCCGCAGCACGATATCGAGCGGGGTGCCGACGAACGCGGACATGCTGATCTTGTCGAAGATCATTTCGATCGAGCTCGGGGAGAGTTCCGGCACCAAGGCGAACTCCGGGGAGTCCCGCCGGAACACCGGCGTCACCTGCGCGACGTGGTCCACCCGCTGCCACGCCATCGCGGTGCGCAACTGCGCGACCCCGGCGATCTCCTTCGGCACCGACATGTGCCGGAGGTAGAAGATCCGGAATCCACCCGCGCGGGCGGCGTCGATCACCCGGGTGACCTTGCCGACGATCTCCTCGGCGCCCCTGATCTGGCTGACGACGCCGACCTGCATGTCGTAGACCACCAGCGCCATCCGGCGGGGATCGCACGCCTCGCCGAGGGTGCGGGGAATGCTCAGGCCGAACGCGTTCTCCACGATTTCTCCGTCCGCTGCTCGATACCGTCGTGTCGCTACCTTCCTATGCAGCAGTGTAAAGATACCCGCTACCCTTGCGCATGACGTCGAGCAGGAACCTTGGGGGGCGACCGCGGGACCCGGAACTGGACGAGCGGATCCTCGCGGCGACTCGTCAGCTCCTTGCCGAACGTGGGTACCACGGACTGTCCATCGACGCGGTGGCGAGGGCGGCGGGGACCACCCGACCGTCGGTGTACCTGCGCTTCGCCGGCAAGGAGAACCTCGCGACCAGCGCCATTGTCGGCATGACCGTTGACGACCCGCTGCCTGTCACCGACAACATCCGCGCCGACCTGATCGCCGAACTGCGACACTTCCAGACGGCGGTGACCCGGCCGCACGGGCTGTCCTTCGTGGGGACCGTGCTCGCCGAGGAGCACCTCACGCCCAGCCTGATCGCCCGGTTCCGGCAGCGGCTCCTGCTGCCCCGGCGCCGTCGCCTCGCCGGCACGCTCGGCCGGGGCATCCGCGCGGGCACGCTGCGGCCCACGCTGGATGTCGACGCGGTGACCAGCATGTTGATCGGCAGCCTGTACGCCCACTACCTGGCGTCCAGCGAGGTACCGCCAGACTGGCCGGAGCGCGTGGTGGCGTCGCTGTGGCCGGCGATGAGCTCTGTTCCGCATTCAGCGGGCTCAGCGGGGCTATGAGGTGCCGGTAGC
>JBOHFT010000075.1:0-19712 GCA_050699815.1 Pseudonocardiaceae bacterium
GAATGTGTACGGCCCCACCGAGACCACCACGTATGCCACCCAGCGACCCATGGCGTCGGTGGAGTCGGTGCCTGATGTCGTGCCCATCGGGCGGCCGCTGGACAACATGACCGTCTATGTCCTCGACGGGCAGGGGCAGTTAGTGCCGGTCGGGATGGCCGGCCAGCTCCACATCGCCGGGGCCGGCCTGGCCCGGGGCTACTGGGGCCAGCCGGGGCTGACCGCGCAGCGGTTTGTGGCCAACCCGTTCGGGCCCCCGAGCTCCCGGCTGTACCGCAGCGGGGACCTGGTGCGCTGGACCCCGCACGGCGAGCTGGAGTTCGTCGGGCGCACCGACGAGCAGGTCAAAATCCGCGGATTCCGCATCGAGCTGGGCGAAGTGGAAGCCGCCCTGGCCCGCCACGAACAGGTCGCCGAGGCGGTCGCGGTGGTCCGCACCGACCACACCGAACGCAAACGCCTAGTGGCTTACCTGGTCCCGCGGGGACCGGCCGAGCCCAGCGCCGCGGCGCTGCGGGAGTTCTTGAGCGCAACCCTGCCCGACTACATGGTGCCCTCGGCGTTCGTGACCGTGACGGCACTGCCGCTGGACGCCAACGGCAAGCTGGATCGCCGCAGCCTGCCCACCCCGGACTGGCAACCAGACGACAGCGGCTACCTGGCCCCGCGCAGCGTCCTGGAGCAGACCCTGGCCCGGATCTGGGCCGAGGTGCTCGGCGTGGACCGGGTCGGGATCACCGACAACTTCTTCGCCCTGGGCGGGGACTCGATCCTGAGCATCCAGCTGGTGTCCCGGGCCCGCGCGGCCGGCTGGAGCCTGGCCCCCCGGGATGTGTTCCGCCACCCCACCGTCGCCGCCCTGGCCGCCGTGGCCGCTGGTGCCACCACCGCGGCACCAGTCACTGCCGAGCAGGGACCCGTCACCGGGGCCGTCCCGCTGACCCCGATCCAGCACTGGTTTCTGCACACCCAGATCGACGCCGCCCAGCCCGACACCGCACAGCATTTCGACCAGTCACTGACCCTGGAGCTGGCCGCGGACACCGACCCCACCGCACTGGCCACCGCGCTCGCCATCGTGGTGGCCCACCACGACGCGCTGCGGATGCGATTCGAACACCACCACGACAACCAGTGGCGCCAGGACAACGCAGCGCCCCAGCCGGCCCAGCTGCTGCACCGGCACGATCTGTCCGACGTGGACATCGCGGATCAGCGCGCGGCGATGGACGAGGTCGCCGGCCAGGTGCACGCAAGCTTCGACCTGGCCCGTGGCCCCTTGCTGCGGGCGGTGCTGTTCGGCCTGGGCGCCCGCCGGCCGCCGGTGCTGCTCGTCGCGGTGCACCACCTGGTGGTCGACGGGGTGTCCTGGCGGATCCTGCTGCAGGACCTGGCCACCGCCTACCGCGCGGCACAGGGTGACCCCAGCGCCCACCTGGCCGCCAAGACCACCTCGTTTCGGCAGTGGGCGCGGCGGCTGGCCGACCACGCCACCACCGGCGGATTCGACCATGAACTGGACTACTGGACCCAGGTAGGCCAGGCAGCCAGCCCGCAGCTGCCCGCCGACCCCGGTGACCACCACCCCCTTGCACCCAACACCGTGGGCGCCATGCGCTGCCTGCGCGTGAGCCTGGACCGCGAGCACACCACCGCGCTGCGCCACCAGGTCCCCCCGGTGTACCGAACCCAGATCAACGACGTGCTGCTGACCGCGCTCAGCCAGGTGCTGGGCCGCTGGACCGGCCAGCAGCAGATCCTGATCGACCTGGAGGGCCACGGCCGCGAGGAACTGTTCGACCAGATCGACCTATCCCGGACCGTGGGATGGTTCACCACGATGTTCCCGGTGGCCCTGCCTGCGGCGCCAGACGGGGACTGGGGCACCCGGCTCACCACAATCAAGGAACAGCTCCGCGCCATCCCCAGCCGCGGGCTGGGCTACGGCGCCCTGCGCTACCTGACGGGCGGCCGCATCCCGGACACCCCCCAGCCGCGAATCAGCTTCAACTACCTGGGCCAGTTCGACTGGCCCACCGCCTCAGACGGCCTGTTCACCGCCATGCGCGGTGGGCTTGCCGCGGCCACCGCCCCCGGCATCACCCGCGCCCACCTCCTGGACATCGTCGGCGCAATCCAGGACGGGCACCTGGAATTCACCTGGTTCTATGCCCCGGGCACACACCGCGAAACCACGATACGGGCCCTGGCCGAGCAATTCGTCCAGGCCCTGCAGGAAATCATCACACATTGCGCGCAGCCCGGCGCCGGGGGATGCAGTCCCGCGGACTTCCCGCTGGCTCAGCTTGACCAGGCAGCAGTGGACCGTTTTGCCGGCGACGGCCGCGGTATCGACGACATCTACCCGCTCACCCCCCTGCAGGCCGGCATGGTCTTCCACGGGCTGCTCGACACCACCTCCGGCGCCTACTTCAACCAGGTCCAACTGCGGCTGTCCGGAATCACCGACCCCCACGCGCTGGGCACCGCCTGGCAGCGCGTCGTCGACAGCACCCCCATCCTGCGCAGCAGTGTGCACTGGCAAGACCTCGACGAGCCACTCCAGATCGTCGCCCGCAACGTCACCGTGCCGGTGGACTACCACGACTGGACAGCACTGCCCGAGACCTCATGGCGGCACCAGCTGCAGCACCTCCTCGACCACGACCGCGCCCAGGGCGTCGACCTTGCCACCGCGCCGTTGCTGCGGCTGGCGATCGCCACCCTTTCCCCCGGCGAGATCCTGCTGATCTGGAGCTTCCACCACGTCCTGCTGGATGGCTGGAGCGCCGCTGCGGTGTTCAGCGAGGTCTGCGACCAGTACGCGGCCATCGTCAGCGGCCGGGAACCCCCGCCGGTGGCGCGGCGGCCCTTCCGGGACTACCTGGAGTGGCTGCGCGCGGCCGACCGGCGCGAGCCCGAGCAGTACTGGCGCCGGGCGCTGGCCGGGCTGTCCGAGCCCACCGCGCTGCCCTACGACCGCCCGCCCATCGAAGCCCACCAGACCGAGTCCAGCGCGACGGTCCAGGTCACGCTGTCGGACGAGCAGTCCAGCGAGCTCCGCGGAGCTGCCCGGCGCCACGGGCTGACGGTGAACACGGTGCTGCAGGGCGCGTGGGCGCTGCTGCTGTCGGGCTACAGCCGCCAGCACGACGTGGTGTTCGGCACCACCGTCTCCGGACGGCCCGCCGAACTGGCCGGCGTCGAATCCATGGTCGGCATGTTCATCAACACCATTCCCACCCGGGTGCACCTCGACCAGGAGAAAGACGTTCTCTGCTGGCTTCGGGAACTGCAGGCCGAGCAGACCGAGGCCCGGCGGCATGACGTCTTCCCGCTGGCCCAGATACAGGAATTCAGTGACCTGCCCGCCGGGGCCACGCTCTTCGACAGCATCGTGGTATTCGAGAACTACCCCTTCGGCAGCGCAGCCGCCACCGCGCACGGCATCCGGATCCAGGAGATCCAGGCCGTCGAGACCACCAACTACCCGCTGAATGTCGTGGTCCAGCCGGGCGCGCAGCTATCGGTGACGTGGGGATTCGACCCCGCGCTGTTCGACCTGGCCACCGTCGAGCGGATGGCTGGTCAGCTGGTGCACCTGCTATCCGAGATCGCCCACAATGCCGAGCGAAAGGTATCTCAGCTTCCGCTGCTGCCTGCGGCTGAGCGGGATCGGTTAGTGCTGGCGTGGAATGACACGGCGTCGGTGGTGCCGGTGGGCACTGTCGCGGATGTCTTTACCCGGCAGGTGGCGTCGGCACCGGATGCGGTGGCGGTGGTGGCCGGGGATGTGCAGCTGCCGTATGGGGAGCTGGCGGTGTCGGCGAATCAATTGGCGAATCGGCTGGTGGGGCTGGGAGTGGGGGTGGAGGACCGGGTTGGGGTGCTGGTGGAGCGCTCGGCGGGATTGGTGGTGGCGGTAGTGGGGGTGGTGAAAGCCGGTGGGGTATATGTGCCGCTGGATTTGCGGGCGCCGGCGGAGCGGTTGCGGTTGGTGTTAGCGCAGGCTGGTGTGGGGGTGCTGGTGACTGACCGGGCCTGGGCGGCGGTGGCCCGGTCGGTGCATGACGGGCCACTGGTCGTGGTGGATGGTGATGAGTCGCTGAATACGGAGTGCGGGGATCCGCCGGTGGTGGCGCTGAGCCCGGACAATCTCGTCTACCTGGAATTCACGTCGGGTTCCACCGGGGTGCCGAAGGGCGTGGCGGCCCGGCACCGGGATGTGGTGGCGTTCGCGGCTGACCGGTGTTTCGCTCAGGGGGCGCATGAGCGGGTGCTGGTGCATTCCCCGCTGGCTTTCGACGCCTCGACCTATGAGTTGTGGGTGCCGTTGCTCACGGGGGGCCAGGCGGTGCTGGCCCCGCCGGGTGATCTTACCGCCGAGGTGCTGGCCGCCACGGTGGCGCGGCATCGGGTGACGGGATTGTTCGCCACGATCGGGCTGTTCCGGGTGCTGGCCCAGGAAGCGCCAGAATGTTTCGCCGGGCTGCAGGAGGTGTGGACCGGCGGGGACGTCGTGCCGGCCGCCGCCCTGCGGGCGGTGTTGCGGGCCTGCCCGGGGCTGACGGTGGTGGATGTGTACGGCCCCACAGAGACCACCACGTATGCCACCCAGCGACCCATGACGTCGGTGGCGTCGGTGCCTGATGTGGTGCCGATCGGGCGGCCGCTGGACAACATGGCGGTGTATGTCCTCGATGACCGGGGGCGGGTCGTGCCGGTGGGGATGGCCGGGGAACTGCACATCGCCGGGGCGGGGCTGGCCCGGGGGTACTGGGATCAGCCGGGGCTGACCGCGGCCCGGTTTGTGGCCAATCCATTCGGGCTGCCGGGTTCCCGGATGTACCGCAGTGGGGATCTGGTGCGCTGGAGTCCCGAGGGGGAGCTGGTGTTCGTCGGGCGCACCGACGAGCAGGTCAAGATCCGCGGGTTCCGGGTCGAGCTGGGGGAGATCGAGGCCGCCCTGGCCCGCCACGAGCAGGTGGCCCAGGCGGTGGTGGTGGCGCGGGCCGATGACGCCGGGCGCAAACGGCTGGTGGCCTATCTGGTGGTGCGGGGCCCGGGGGCGCCCAGCGCGGCCGGCCTGCGGGAGTTCCTGAACCGGACGTTGCCGGAGTACATGGTGCCCTCGGTGTTCGCGACGGTGGCGGCGCTGCCGCTGGACCCCAACGGCAAACCAGACCGGCGCGCGCTGCCCGCCCCGGACTGGGCGCCGGAGGACGCCGGTTATGTGGCGCCGCGCAGCCCGGTGGAGCAGACCCTGGCCCGGATCTGGGCGCAGCTGCTGGGGGTGGACCGGGTCGGGGTCCACGACAACTTCTTCGCCCTGGGCGGGGACTCGATCCTGAGCATCCAGCTGGTCTCCCGGGCCCGCGCGGCGGGGTGCAACCTGACCCCCCGGGATGTGTTCCGGGCGCCCACGGTGGCCGCGCTGGCCCTCAGTGTCACCACCGCGGCGCCGGTGACCGCTGAGCAGGGCCAGGTGACCGGGGCAGTGCCGCTGACCCCGATCCAGCACTGGTTTTTCGCCACCCACCCCACCACCCCGGAGCACTTCGGCCAGTCCCTGACCATCGAGCTGGCCGCTGATGCCGACCCCACCGCGCTGGACGCCGCGCTGGCGGCGGTGGTGGCCCACCACGACGCGCTGCGGATGCGCTTTGCGCGCACCGAGCGCCCCGCGGGCCCCGAGGGAGTTCCCCAGCCCCAGTGGGCCCAGGACAACACCCCGGTGGCACCGGGGCACCTGCTGGCGCACCGGGATCTGTCCCAGGTGCCTGCTGGGCAGCTGCCCGCGGCGCTGGCCGAGCTCACCGCGCAGGCGCACCGCGGTGTCGACGTCAGCCGGGGGCTGCTGCTGGCGGCGGTGCTGGCCCAGCCGGGGGCCGGCCACCGGCCGGTGCTGGTGCTGGCGGTGCACCACCTGGTGGTCGACGGGGTGTCGTGGCGGATCCTGCTGGCGGACGTGGCCACGGCGTATGCCCAGGCGGTGGCCGGGCAGCGGGCCGCGCTGGGGGCCAAGACCACGTCGTTTCGGCAGTGGGCGCAGCGGCTGGCTGAGCATGCCGCCGCGGGGGGCTTCGACCAGGAACGGGACTACTGGGCCCAGGTAGGCCACGGCGCCGAGACGGGCCTGCCCACCGACGGGCCCGGGCCCAACACGGTGGGTGCGATGCGCTCGCTGCGGGTGGGCCTGGACGCCGAGCAGACCACGGCGCTGCTGCAGCAGGTGCCCGAGGTGTACCGCACCCAGGTCAACGACGTGCTGCTGGCCGCGCTGAGCCACGTGCTGGCCGGCTGGACCGGCCACCAGCAGATCCTGGTGGACCTGGAAGGCCACGGCCGCGAGGACCTGTTCGGCGACGTGGACCTGTCCCGCACCGTGGGCTGGTTCACCACCCTCTTCCCGGTAGCACTGCCCGTCACCCCCGGCCCGGACTGGGGAGCCCGGCTCACCGCGGTCAAGGAGCACCTGCGCGCCATCCCCCGCCGTGGGCTGGGCTACGGCGCCCTGCGCTATCTCACTGAGACCGGCGGCGGCAGCGATCCCAGGCCCCAGATCAGCTTCAACTACCTGGGCCAGTTCGACTGGCCGACCACCCCCGGCGGCCTGTTCGCCGCGATCCGTGGCGGGCTCGACGGCGCGGCCGCCCCCGGCACCACCCGCGCCCACCTGCTCGACGTCGTCGGCGCCACCCAGCACGGGCGCCTGGAATTCACCTGGTACTACGCCCCGGGAACGCACCACGACACCACCATCCAGGCCCTGGCCGAGCAGCTGGTCGCGGCCCTGCAAGAGATCATCACGCACTGCGCGCAACCCGGCGCCGGGGGATGCAGCCCCTCAGACTTCCCGCTGGCGCAGCTCGACCAGGCAGCAGTCGACGACCTCGCCGGCCACGGCCGTGGCATCGAGGACATCTACCCGCTGGCCCCCATGCAGGCCGGCATGGTCTTCCACGGGCTGCTCGACACCACCTCCGGCGCCTATTTCAACCAGGTCCAGCTCCAGCTATCCGGAATCACCGACCCCCGAGCACTGGGCACCGCCTGGCAGCGCGTCGTCGACACCACCCCCATCCTGCGCAGCAGCATCCACTGGCACAACCTCGACGAGCCACTCCAGATCGTCCACCGCGACGTCACGCTCCCCGTGACCTACCACGACTGGACCCGGACACCGGAAACCCACCGCCGCGAGCACCTGCAGCACCTGCTGCGCCGCGACCGCGCCCACGGCGTCGACCTCACCACCGCACCCCTGATGCGCCTGGCGATCGCTACCCTGCCCGCCGACGAGGTCCTGCTGATCTGGAGCTTCCACCACGTCCTGCTCGACGGGTGGAGCGCGGCTGCGGTGTTCGCCGAGGTCTGCGGGCAGTACGCGGCCATCGTTGCGGGACGCGAGGTCCCGCCGGTGGCGCGGCGGCCCTTCCGGGACTACCTGGAGTGGCTCAGCGCCCAGGATGCGCAGGCCGCGCAGCGGCACTGGCGGCAGTCGCTCGCGGGCGTCACGGCTCCCACCGCCTTGCCCTACGACCGGCCGCCCACCGAAGCCCACCGGACCGAGTCCGCTGGCACCATCCGGATCGAGCTGCCCGATGAGCAGTCCGACCGGCTGCGGGAGCTGTCCCAGCGCCATGGGCTGACGCTCAACACGGTGCTGCAGGGCGCCTGGGCGCTGCTGCTGTCGCGCTACAGCGGGCAGCGCGACGTGGTGTTCGGCACCACCGTCTCGGGCCGCCCCGCCGAGCTGGCCGGCGTCGAATCCATGGTCGGTGTGTTCATCAACACGGTGCCGGCCCGATTGACAGTGGACAGCAGCCGGGGTCTGCTGCCGTGGCTGCAGGAACTGCAGGCCGCGCAGGCGGAGTCGCGGCGGTTCGACTTCGTCTCGCTGGCCCAGGTGCAGACCTTCAGTGAGCTCCCCGCCGGGGTCACCCTGTTCGACAGCGTCGTCGTCTTCGAGAACTACCCCTTCGACAGCGAGGCCACCGCCGCGCACGGCATCCGGATCCAGCAGATGCAGGCCATCGAGACCACCAACTACCCGCTGATCGTGGTGGTGACCCCGGGCCGGCGGCTGTGCGTCGAGCTCGGTTACGACCAGGCCCTGTTCGACGCCGGCACCGTCGAGGGGATGGCCGCCCGTTTGGTCCGGGTGCTGGAACTCGTCATGGAGGATCCGGCTGCCCTCCTCGGCCGGATCGGCATCGTGACCGACGACGAGTGGGTGCGCCTGCTCACCACGTGGAATGACACCGGCCGGGTGGTGGTGCCGGCGACGTTGCCGGAGCTGGTCGAGGCCCAAGTGGCACGCACCCCGGATTCACCCGCTGTCCTGCTTGACGGTGGTGTGGTGAGTTTCGCGGAGCTGGACGCCCGGGCGAATCAGCTGGCCCGGCTGCTGATCGCGCGGGGTGCGGGGCCGGAACGGATCGTGGCGCTGGTGCTGCCGCGATCGCTGGATCTCGTGGTGGCGCAATTGGCGGTCGTGAAGGCGGGTGCGGCGTTCCTGCCGGTGGATCCGGAATACCCGGCCGAGCGGATCGCATTCATGCTGGCCGATGCCCGCCCCGTGGCGGTGCTGGACGATCCGGCGGTGCTGGCCGAGTGCGACCGGATGCCGGATCACGCGGTGACCGACGCGGACCGGATCTCGCCGTTGTTGCTGGCTCATCCGGCGTATGTCATCTACACCTCGGGATCGACCGGGCGGCCCAAGGGCGTGGTGGTCTCCCACACGGGCCTGGCCAGTTTCGCTGCCGCGGAGGCGGACCGGTACGCGGTCACGGCGGGGGATCGGGTGCTGCAGTTCGCCTCGCCGAGTTTCGACGCGTCGGTGCTGGAATTGTGCATGTCGCTGCCGGCCGGGGCGGCGCTGGTGGTGCCACCGCCGGGCCCGCTGCTGGGTGAGCAGCTGGCCGACGTGCTCACCACCCGGCGGGTCACCCACGCGCTGATCCCGCCAGCCGCGCTGGCGACCGTGCCCGAGGGAGCCGCCGAGCACGGGCTGGCGGATTTCCGGACGGTGGTCGTGGGCGGGGATGTGTGCCCGGCGGAGCTGGTGGCGCGGTGGGCGCCGGGCCGCCGGATGATCAATTCATATGGCCCGACGGAGTCGACGGTGGTGGCGACCTGGAGTGATCCGCTGGTCCCCGGGGGCGTGCCCCCGATTGGCCGCCCGATCTGGAACACCCGGGTGTATGTGCTTGATGCGGAATTGCGTCCGGTGCCAGCCGGGGTGGCGGGGGAGCTGGCTATCACCGGGGCCGGGCTGGCCCGGGGATACCTCAACCGGGCGGGGCTGACCGCCCAGCGGTTCGTGGCGAATCCATTCGGCCCGGCGGGTTCCCGGTTGTACCGCAGTGGTGACCTGGTCCGGTGGGGCGCTGGCGGTGAGCTGGAGTTCGTGGGCCGGGCCGACGAGCAGGTCAAGATCCGTGGGTTCCGGATCGAGCCCGGTGAGATCGAGGCCGTGCTGCGCCGGCATCCCGCGGTGGCCGCGGCGGTGGTCGTCGCCCGGGGGGGTCAGGCCGGTGGTGATCAGGCCGGTGGTGATCAGGCCGGGCCGAAACGGCTGGTCGGTTACCTGGTCGGGGCCGATGGCGGCCAGCCGGACGTGGGTGAATTGCGCGCGCTGGCCGCCGCCTCGTTACCGGACTACATGGTGCCCGCAACATTCGTGCTGCTCGACCAGCTGCCCCTGACCCGCAGCGGGAAGCTGGACCGGCGGGCGTTGCCGGCCCCGGATTTCAGCGCGGTCCGGGAAGCCGGTTATTCGGCGCCGACGACCGCCGCGGAATGTGTGCTGGCCCAGATCTGGGGCGAGGTGCTGGGGGTCGAGCGGGTCGGGGTCGAGGACAACTTCTTCGCCCTCGGCGGGGATTCGATCCTGATTATTCAGGTGGTGTCCCGGGCGCGCCGGGCCGGCCTGATGCTGATGCCGAGGGATCTGTTCGCGTATCAGACGGTGGGGTTGCTGGCGGCGAATGCGACCGTGGTGGTGGCGGAGCCGGCCGAGCGGGGGCCGGTGCGTGGTGCGGTGCCGCTGACCCCGATCCAGCAGTGGTTCTTCCAGGCCCAGACGGTGGCGCCGGAGCGGTTCAGCCAGTCGATGCGGGTGGAGCTGACCGGGGAGCTGGACGAGCAGTGCCTGCGCGGCGCGCTCGAGGCGCTGGTGGTGCAGCACGACGGGCTGCGGATGCGGTTCGAGCGCCAGGACAACCAGTGGTGCCAGGACAATGCGCCACCCGAGGCGGCGCAGGCGCTGGCCCGGTTCGATCTGTCCGGGGTGGACGACCGGGACGCGGCCCTGGAGCGGGTCGTCGAACAGGTGCAGGCGGGCTTCGACCTGGCTGGTGGCCCGTTGCTGCGGGCGGTGCTGTTCGATCTGGGGGCCGGCCGGCGGCCGGTGCTGTTCCTCGCGGTGCACCACCTGGTGGTCGACGGGGTGTCGTGGCGGATCCTGCTGGAGGACCTGGACACCGCCTACCGGCAGGCGGTGCGGGGCGAGCCGGTGGATCTGGGGCCGCGGACGACCTCATTCCAGGACTGGGCGCTGCGGCTGACCGAGCACGCCGCCGCCGGCGGGTGGGACGGGGAACTCGCCCACTGGGCTGAGGTCCTCGGTGACCCGGGCCCGGCGCTGCCGGTGGACCGGGCCAATCCGGTGGAGGCCGGTGTCATGCGGGGCACCCGCACCCGGGGCCGCAACACGGCCGCCTCGACGGGGTCGGTGACGGTGCGGCTGGATCCGGAACAGACCAGGGCGCTGCTGGCCGACGTGCCAGGTGCCTACCGCACGCAGGTCAACGACGTGCTGCTGGCCGCGCTGGGCACGGTGCTGGCCGGGTGGACCGGGCGGGCGCGGGTGCTGGTGGACCTGGAGGGTCACGGCCGGGAGGAGCTGTTCGAGGGGGTGGATCTGTCCCGCACGGTGGGGTGGTTCACCACGATGTTCCCGGTCGCGCTGGAGCTGGCCGGCCAGCGGGAGGGGGGCCAGCGGGATTGGGGCCAGACGCTGAAGTCGGTCAAGGAGCAGTTGCGTGCGGTGCCCGGCCGGGGGCTGGGGTATGGAGTGCTGCGGTACCTGACCGAGGCCGGCGCGGGGCTGGCCGGCGTGGCGCCACCGCAGGTGAGCTTCAACTACCTGGGCCAGTTCGACTGGAACGTTGACGGGGGGGATACCGCGGCCGGCCACGGGCTCTATCACCAGATGTGGGGTGGCCTGGAGTCCGATGTCAGCCCGGCAGCGGCCCGGGCGCACGTGCTCGACGTCGTGGGCCGGGTCGAGCACAAGTGCCTGGAGCTGACCTGGTACTACTCCCGGGAGCTGCACGAGGACGCGACCGTGGCGCGGCTGGCCGAGGAGATGACCGAGGCCCTGCGGGAGGTCGTCGAGCACTGCGCCGGGCCGGACGCGGGCGGGCGCACCCCCGCGGATTTCCCGCTGGCCCGCCTTGATCAGGCCGGCGTGGACCGCATCGTCGGCCACGGCCGCACCGTCGAGGACATCTACCCGCTCACCCCGATGCAGGCCGGCATGGTGTTCCACGCGCTGTCCCCCAGTGAACAGGGGCTCTACTTCGAGCAGTTCACGCTGGTCCTGGACGGGGTGCCCGACCCGCAGGTGCTCGGCGCGGCGTGGCAGCAGGTGCTGGACCGGACACCAGTGCTGCGCAGCAGTGTGGTCTGGGACGGGGTCGACGAGCCGCTGCAAGTGGTGCACCGCGGCCTCAAGGTGCCCCTCACCTACCACGACTGGCGGGGGCTGCCCACCGAGGACCGGGCCCGCGACGTGCAGCGGCTGCTCGCCGGTGACCGCGCCGCGGGTTTCGACCTGACCACCGCCCCGTTGCTGCGGGTGCAGCTGGCCCAGCTGTCCGGCACCGAGGTGCAGGTGGTGTGGACCTTCCACCATGTGCTGCTGGACGGCTGGAGCGTGTTCCAGGTGCTGTCCGACGTCTTCGCCTGCCACGCCGCGCTGCGGCGCGGTGACACCGACCTCAGGCTGCCCAGCCGGCGGCCCTTCCGGGACTACCTGCAGTGGCTCGGTGCGCAGGATCAGGCGCAGGCCACGCAGTACTGGCGGCGCGCGCTGGCCGGCTTGCAGAGCCGGACTCCGCTGCCCTACCGGCAGTCGCCGGCCCAGGCGTACCGCAGCAGCTCGTCGCAGTGGCTGCCCGCGCAGCTGACCGAGCAGGACACCGCCGCACTGGCCGGGTTCGCCAAACGCCACCACCTCACGCTCAACGCCGTCGTGCAGGGGGCGTGGGCGTTGCTGCTGTCGCGCTACAGCGGGGCGCACGACGTGTGTTTCGGCGCGACGGTGTCGGGCAGGCCGGCTGATCTGCCCGGGGTGGACGACATCACCGGCATCTTCATCAACACCCTGCCGGTGCGTGCTGAGGTGAACGGGGCAGCCAGGGTGGCCGGGTGGCTGCAGGAGCTGCAGGCCACCCAGGCCGAGTCGCGGCGGTTCGGGTTCGTGTCGCTGGCCCAGGTCCAGACCGTCAGCGAGCTGCCCGCCGGGGAGCAGCTGTTCGACAGCATCGTGGTGTTCGAGAACTACCCGATCAACGACGAGGCCGCCGCCGCGCACGGCCTCACCCTCCGGGACCTCGACGCTGCCGAGACCACCAACTACCCGCTGACCGTCGTGGTGTCGCCGGGCCGGCGGCTGTCCGTCGAGCTCGGCTACGACCCGGGCGCATTCGCCACCGCCACGATCGAGGCCATGGCCGCCCATTTCCGGACCGCGCTGACCGCGCTGGCCGCCGATCCCGACGCGCGCCTGCGCGACATCGACATCCTGACCGAGGCGCAGCGGTCCCAGCTGCTGGTGCAGTGGAACGACACCGACTCCGACGGGCCGGCTGCCACGTTGCCGGAGCTGGTGGCGGCCGCGGTCGCGCGGACGCCGGATGCCCCCGCGGTGGTCTATGCGGATGGCGCGGTCAGCTTCGCCGAACTGGACGCGCGGGCCAACCGGCTGGCCCGGCTGCTGATCGCGCACGGCGCGGGCCCCGAGCGGATCGTGGCGCTGGCGCTGCCCCGCTCGGTGGAGATCATCGTGGCGCAGCTGGCCGCCACTTTGGCGGGCGCGGCGTTCCTGCCGGTCGACCCGGCCTACCCCACCGAGCGGATCGCGTTCATGCTCGCCGACGCCCGCCCGGTGCTGGTGCTGACCGTGGCCGAGGTGGCGGCCGGGCTGCCCGCGGCCGCCACTGTGCTGGTGCTCGACGACCCGGCCACGGCGGCCGCGATGGCGGCGATGACCGACCGGGCCCCGGCCGACGCCGACCGCGCAGCCCCGCTGTCGGTGCAGCATCCGGCCTACGTCATCTACACCTCCGGCTCCACCGGGCAGCCCAAGGGTGTGGTGGTCTCCCACGCCGGGCTGGCCGGTTTCGCCGCCGCGGCGGCCGAGCACTTCCAGGCCGGCCCCGGGGACCGGGTGCTGCAGTTCTCCTCGCCCAGCTTCGACGCCTCGGTGCTCGAGCTGTGCCTGTCCCTGCCCGCCGGGGCTGCGCTGGTGGTGCCCCCACCGGGGCCGCTGCTGGGCGAGCAGCTGGCCCAGGTGCTCGCCCAGCACCGGGTGACCCACGCGCTGATCCCGCCCGTCGCGCTGGCCACCGTGCCCGAGCAGATCGCGGCCACCGGGCTGCCGGAATTCCGCACCGTGATCGTGGGCGGGGAAGCCTGCACCGCGGAGCTGGTGACCCGGTGGGCACCCGGCCGGCGGATGATCAACGCCTACGGGCCGACCGAGTCCACCGTCGTCGCGACCTGGAGCCAGGCCCTGATCCCGGGAGGGGTCCCGCCGATCGGGGCGCCGATCGCCGGCACCCGGGCCTACGTGCTCGACGGGGAGCTGCGGCCGGTCCCGCTGGGTGCTCCCGGTGAGCTTTACCTCGCCGGGCGCGGGCTGGCCCGAGGCTACCTGCACCGTCCCGGGCTGACCGCGGCGCGGTTCGTGGCCAACCCCTTCGGCCCCCCGGGCAGCCGGCTGTATCGCAGCGGGGACCTGGTGCGCTGGCGGGACGGCGGCGAGCTGGAGTTCCTGGGGCGCGGCGACGAGCAGGTCAAGATCCGTGGATTCCGCGTCGAGCCCGGTGAGATCGAGGCCGTGCTGCGCCGGCACCCCGATGTGGACGAGGCCGTGGTGATCGCGCGCCAGGACGGGTCCGGGGTCACCCGGCTGGTCGGCTACACCGTCTCGGCGGCGGGCCGGGTACCAGCGCCCGGTGAGCTGCACGAGCTGCTCACCGGCTCGCTGCCCGGCTACCTGGTGCCCTCGGCGGTGCTCGCGCTGGACGAATGGCCGCTGACCCCGCACGGCAAGCTCGACCGCAACGCCCTGCCCGCGCCCACCGCGGCCGTCCCGGCAGCTGGCTACACCGCACCCCGCACCGACACCGAACGCGTGCTGGCCCAGATCTGGGCCAGCGTGCTCGCCGTGGACCAGGTCGGCGTCGAGGACAACTTCTTCGAGCTCGGCGGCGACTCGCTGCGCAGCCTGCTCGTCATCACCCGGATCAGGGCGGCGTTCGACGTCACCCTGACCCCGCGAGACGTCCTGACCGCGCGCAGCGTCGCCGCGCTGGCAGAGCTAGTCGAAGACGCAATCCTGCGCGAACTCGAACGTGTTGCCTTTGGTGACGGCAACTCCAACGGAAAGTGAGAAGACGCATTATGCCGTCCACGAGTGACCGGATCGCTGCCCTGCCCGCTCATCTCCAGGAAGCGCTGCGCCGCCGCCTGGCTGGCCAGGCGATCCAGTCCGACCCGATCCCTCCCGCCGACCGGACCGGGCCGTTACCGCTGTCCTTCGCCCAGCAGCGGCTGTGGTTCCTCAACGAGTTCCAGCCCGGCGGCGCGGACTACAACAGCGGGCTCGCGCTGCGCCTGCGGGGTCCCCTCCAGGTGCCGGCGTTGACCGCGGCACTGCGGGAACTGGTGGCCCGGCACGAGTCGTTGCGGACCACCTTCGACGAGGTGGACGGCACGGCAACGCAGGTCGTGCACGAGGCTGGGGCGCGCGACCTGGCGGTGCCGGTGGTCGAGCTGGCCGGCGCCACCGCCCCGACGGACGCCTCGACGGACGCTGCGCTGGACGCGGTGCTCGCCGCGGACTACGGCCGCCCCTTCGACCTGCGGCGGGGGCCGCTGCTGCGGGCGCTGCTGGTCCACCTCGCCGACGGCGACCACGTGCTGCTGCTCACCGTGCACCACATCGTCACCGACGGCGCCTCGATGGGTGTGCTGGTCGAGGAGCTGGGCGCGCTGTACACCGCCGCCAGGCAGGGCCGGCAGGCGGAGCTGCCCGCGCTGCCGGTGCAGTACGCCGACTTCGCCAGCTGGCAGCGCAACCGGCCGGTGCGCGACGGTGAGATCGAGTACTGGGCCCGGCAGCTGGCCGGGATCTCCCCGCTGGAGCTGCCGACCGACCGGCCGCGGCCGCAGGTGCGCAGCTGCGCGGGCGCGGTGGCGGAGTTCGTGGTGCCGGCCCAGGTCGCCGCCCGGCTCGGTGAGCTCGCCCGCGCGCAGGACACGACCCTGTACACCGTGCTGGTGGCCGCCTGCCAGGTGCTGCTGGCCCGCTGGTCCGGCCAGGACGACATCGCGGTGGGCACGGTCGTCCCCGGCCGCAACCGCCAGGAGCTGGAGCGGCTGGTCGGGTTCTTCGTCAACACCCTGGTGCTGCGCACCCCGGTCGAGGCGGCGCAGACCTTCACCGCGCTGCTGCGCACCGTCCGCCAGACCGTGCTGGACGCCTTCGCCCACCAGGAGGTGCCCTTCGAGCGGCTCGTCGACGCGGTGCACGCCGAGCGCGACGCCAGCCGCAACCCGCTGTTCGACGTCATGGTGCTGCTGCACGGCGAGCAGCAGGCCCCGCCGGTGTTCGCCGAGCTGCACGCCGAGACCGTGGACCTCGCGGGGCACACCGCCAACTTCGACCTCACCTGCGAGTTCCAGGTGGTGGCCGGCGAGCTGCGGGGGGCGCTGACCTACAACACCGACCTGTTCGATCACGGGACCGCCGGGCGGCTGGTGGAGCAGCTGTCCGTGCTGCTGGCCGGCGTGGCGGCCGACCCCGGCCAGCAGGTGGGGCGGCTGCCGATGCTGCCGGCCCACGAGCGCGACCGGGTCCTGGCCGAGTGGAACGACACCGGCCGCGCGGTGCCGGCGGTGACGCTGCCGGAGGTGTTCGCCGCCGCGGTGGCCCGGACCCCGCAGGCACCGGCGGTGATCTCCGAGGCCGGGATGCTGAGCTATGCGCAGCTGGCGGCGCGGGTGAACCGCCTGGCGCGGGTGCTGATCGCCCGGGGGGCGGGCCCGGAGCGGATCGTGGCGCTGGTGTTGCCCCGCTCGGTGGACATCGTGGTGGCCCAGCTCGCGGTCGTCACCGCGGGGGCGGCATACGTGCCTGTCGACCCGGACTATCCCGGTGAGCGGATCGAGTTCATGCTCGCCGACGCCGCCCCGGTGGTCGTGCTGACCTGTGCCGAGTATGCGGGCCGGCTGCGGCCCGGCGCCGAGATGATGGTGCTGGACGGCCCGGGCCTGGCTGCCGAGCTGGCCGCGGCCGACGCCACCGCGGTGGCCGACGAGCACCGCACCGGGCCGTTGCTGCTGGCCCACCCGGCGTACGTGATCTACACCTCGGGGTCCAGCGGGCGGCCCAAGGCGGTGGTGGTGACCCACACCGGGCTGGCCGGTTTCGCCGCCGCCCAGACCGAGCACTTCGGGGTGGCGCCGGGAGACCGGGTGCTGCAGTTCTCCTCCCCGAGCTTCGACGCCTCGGTGCTGGAGTTGTGCCTGGCGCTGCCGGCCGGGGCGGCGCTGGTGGTGCCCCCACCGGGCCGGCTGCTGGCCGAGCAGCTGGCCGGCGTGCTCGACGGCCAGCGCATCAGCCATGCCCTGATCCCCCCGGCGGCGCTGGCCACCCTGCCACCGTCGGCAGCGCCGGCGTTGCGGTGCCTGATCGTGGGCGGCGAGGCCTGCCCCGCCGAGCTGGTGGCGCGCTGGGCCCCGGACCGCACGATGATCAACGCCTACGGGCCCACCGAGTCCACCGTGGTGACGGCCTGGAGCCGGCCGCTGACCGCCGAGGGGCCGGTGCCGATCGGGACCCCGATCGCCAACACCCAGGTCTACGTGCTCGGCCAGATGCTGCAGCCGGTGCCGGTGGGGGTGACCGGGGAGCTGTTCATCACCGGTGCCGGGCTGGCCCGCGGCTACCTGGGCCAGCCGGGCCTGACCGCCGCCCGGTTCGTCGCCAACCCCTTCGGTGCCCCCGGTGCGCGGCTGTATCGCAGCGGGGACCTGGTGCGCTGGACCGCGGCCGGGCAGCTGGAGTTCCTCGGCCGGGCCGACGAGCAAGTCAAGATCCGCGGGTATCGCATCGAGCTGGGCGAGGTGGAGTCGGCCCTGCTCACCCACCCCGACATCGCCCAGGCGGTGGTGCGTTCGGTCAGCCCCGACGGGCGTCCCTCCCTGCTGGCCTACCTGGTTGCGGCCGGCCCGGCCGGTGCCCCGGCGATCGAGGCGCTGCGGGAGTTCGCCGGCCGGGTGCTGCCCGACTACATGCTGCCCTCGGCGGTGACGGTGCTGCCCGCGCTGCCCCTGACCCCCAGCGGGAAGATCGACCGGCGGGCCCTGCCGGCCCCCGACCACCGGCCCGCACTGAGTTCCGGTTACGTCGCCCCGCGCACCGCCACCGAGCGCCAGCTCGCCGACATCTGGGCGCACGTGACGGGGGCGCAGCGCATCGGGCTGCACGACAACTTCTTCGAGCTCGGCGGGGACTCCATCCTGAGCATCCAGGTGGTGTCCCGCGCCCGCCAGGCCGGGCTGCGGCTGTCCTCCCAGGACATCTTCCTGCACCAGACCATCGCGGCGCTGGCCCCGCTGGTCGGCGCCCTCGACACGCCCGTCGAGCAGCTCCCCCCCGTCGACGGCCCGGCCCCGCTGGCCCCCGTCCAGCACTGGTTCTTCAGCACGTACGGGGCCCTGTGGCCGCATGAAGCACTGTGGCACTTCACCATGTCCACGGTGGTGGACCTGGCCGGGGACATCGACGAGAACGCACTGCGGACTGCCGTCGACGCGGTCGTGGCCCGCCACGACGCGCTGCGGATGCGGTTTGCGTGCCGCGACGGCCAGTGGTGGCAGCAGACCGGGCCCGCCGCCGCGAGCGGGGTGCTTGCGGGTGGGGTGTTGGAGTGCCACGACCTGTCCGGGCTGGCGCCGGCGCAGCAGCAGGCCGCGATGGTGGCGTCGGCCGCCGCAGCACGATCGGCCCTCGACCTCGAGGCCGGCCGGATGATCAGGGCAGTGCTGTTCAGCCGCGGACCCCGTGCCGTGAGTGGCGATACGAGCTATGACTTGTATCGCCACTCACGGGTAGACCGGCCGCTGCTGTTCCTCACCGTCCACCACCTCGCCGTCGACAGCGTCTCGTGGCGCATCCTGCTCGACGACCTCGACACGGCCTACCGCCAGGCCCTCGCCGGTTCCGAGGTGACGCTGCCAGCACCCGGCACCGCCACGGTCACCTGGGCGCACCGGCTAGCCGGCCACGTCCGGTCCGGGGCGCTGGACGGGGCCCTGGAGTACTGGACGCAGGTGTCCCGCGGCGCGCAGGCCGAGCTGCCGGTCGACCGGGCCGGGGTGCACACCGCCGGCTCCACCCGCCAGGTCACCGTGCGCCTGGGCCGGGCGCGGACCGACGCCCTGCTGCACCAGGTGCCGGCCGTCTACCGGACCCAGATCAACGACGTGCTGCTCAGCGCCCTGGGTCGGGTGCTGTCGAGGTGGACCGGGCGCGAGCGGGTGCTCATCGCCCTGGAGGGCCACGGCCGCGAGGAGATCCTCGACGGGGTGGACCTGTCCCGCACCGTCGGCTGGTTCACCACCCAGTTCCCGGTCGCGCTGGCCGTCCCAGCGGCGGCGGGCTGGGGCGAGATCGTCAAGTCCGTCAAGGAACAGCTGCGTGCCGTGCCGCACCGGGGGCTCAGCTACGGGGCGCTGCGTTACCTGAGCCCGGACAGCGTGCTGCAGGCGGACCCGCCGCCGCAGATCTCGTTCAACTACCACGGCCAGTGGGACGCGGCTGCGGCCGCGGACGGGTTGTTCCAGGTCCGGGGCGGCAGCCTCGGCGCGGATCTGGCGCCCGACGCGCCGGCCCCGCATCTGGTGGACGTCACAGGCCTGGTGGCGGCCGGGGATCTGGCGCTGACCTGGCACTACTGCGAGCAGGTGCACGAAGAGGCCACGATTCGGGCCCTGGCCGAGGAGATGATCCAGGCGCTGGGGGAGATCGTCGAGCACTGCGCCCAGCCCGGCGCCGGCGGGCGCACCCCATCGGACTTCCCGCTGGCGCAGCTCGACCAGGCCGGGGTGGACCGCCTGGCCGGTGACGGGCGGTCGGTGGAAGACATCCACCCGCTGACGCCCTTGCAGGTCGGCATCCTGTTCCACAGCCTGGTCGACCCGGGCGCCTACCTCGGCCAGGCCCGGTTGCTGCTCGACGGTGTGTCCGACCCGCGTGCGCTGGGTGCGGCCTGGCAGCGGGTGGTCGACCGCACGCCGGCCTTGCGCAGCGCCGTGGTGTGGGACGGCGTCGAGGAGCCACTGCAGGTGGTGCACCGCCGGGTCGCCGTGCCGATCACCTACCACGACTGGCGTGGCCTGCCCGAGGT
>JBOHFT010000076.1:0-19534 GCA_050699815.1 Pseudonocardiaceae bacterium
GGCGGTCTGTTTTCTGTGGCACTGTCCCGCGGGTCACCCCGGGTTGCCGTTAGCAACCACCCTGCCCTGAGGAGTCCGGACTTTCCTCGGCGGGCCCGTCACCGAGCCCGACGCGACCGCCCGGCCAGCTCGTCCGCCCCATCAGCATAGATCGTTGGGAGGTGGGAGGTGTCGTTGACCAGCCGGACCGAGGCGGGACCGTCAGGGTAGAACTCCGCCACCGACAGTGCTGCGAGATCCAGATGCAGCCGGTGCAGCAGCGACGGCCCGGCGTCCAGGGCCATCCGCAGCAAAGCCTTGATCGGCGTGACGTGGGTGACGACGATCAACGTGGCGTCGCCGTGCTCGGCGATCAGCTGGTCACGCACCCGGCACACCCTGCGGTGCACCGCGTCCATGCTCTCGCCGCCCGGCGCGGCCACCGAGGTGTCGGTGATCCACCGGGCGTGCAGGTCCGGGTCCCGCTCCCGGGCCTCGGCGAAGGTCAGCCCCTCCCAGGCCCCGAAATCAGTCTCGATCAGTCCGTCGTGGACGGTCAGCGGCACGCCCAGCCCGTCGGCCACCGGCTTGGCGGTCTGCCGGGCCCGCAGCATCGGCGAGCTGACCACCGCAGTGGCACCGTCCATCGTGGACAGCCGCGCGGCGGCAGCGGCGGCCTGCCGTTCCCCCAGCTCGGTCAGCGGCAGATCCCCACGCCCGGAGTAGCGGCGCTGCGCGGAGTGCTCGGTCTGGGCGTGCCGCAGCATCAGCAGCCGGGTCGGAGGGCCGGTGGCGCCGGTCCAGTGCGACGGCGGCGCGGTCTGTGCCGCGGGCTTGGGGGTGATGCTGGCCTGGGCGTCCATCGCCTCGTTGGCCAGCCGGTCGGCATGGGCGTTGCGGGCCCGCGGCACCCAGGTGTACGTGACGTCACCGACCTGGCGGGCCAGCCCGGCCGCCTCGCTGACCAGCGGCCGCAGGTGTGGTTGCTTGACCTGCCAGCGGCCGCTCATCTGCTCCACGACCAGCTTGGAGTCCATCCGCGCTTCAGCGGCGTGGGCGCCCTGTTCGACCGCGGCGCGCAGCCCAGCGATGAGACCCGAATACTCGGCGACGTTGTTGGTGGCGGTACCCAGCCCCGCAGAGACCTCGGCGAGCAGCTCCCCGGTGTCGGCGTCTCGGATCACCGCCCCGTACCCGGCCGGTCCCGGATTCCCGCGTGAGCCACCGTCGGCCTCGATGATGACCCGGCGGGTCACAGCCCGGCCTCCCCCCGGACCAGGAGGACGCCGCACTCCTCGCAGCGCAGCACCTCGTCGGGGGCCGCATCCCGCAGGCGGCCGATCGCGGTGCGGTCCAGCTCCAGTCGGCAGGCGCCGCAGCGGCGCTCGCGCAGCAGTGCGGCGCCAGTCCCCCGCTGAGCCCGGATCCGCTCATAGAGCGCGACCAGGTCCGCGGGCAGCGCGCCGACCAGGGTGCGGCGCTCCTGCTGCCGGTGCTCCTCAGTGGACTCCAGGTCCGCCAGCGCCTCGTCCCGGCGGCCAGCGGCATCGAGGCGCCGCTGCTCGATGTCGGCCAGCGCGGCGCGGCCGCGGTCGACGTCGGCACCGGTGGCCTCGCGCCGCTCCATCACCTCCAGCAGGTCGTCCTCCAGGACCGTCTGGCGGCGATGCAGGGTGGCCAACTCGTGTTGCAGGTCCTCCAGCTGCTTGCCGGAGCTGATCGACCCGGAGTCGAGCAGACCACGATCCCGGTCCTCCCTGGCTCGCACCTGATCGATCTCGGCCTCCAGCTTGCGGATCTCGCGATCCAGGTCTGACGCCGCCGTTTCCGCTGCGACCAGTGAGTCCCGGCCAGCCAGCAACTCCTTCTCGACCTGCTCGACCTCGGCCAGCTCGGGCAGCGACCGGCGCCGGTGGACGACGCGGGCCAGCTCGGCGTCCACCCCGGCCAGTTCGAGCAGCCGGCGTTGCGCGGCGGGATCAGCGTTCACCGCGGGGCCTCCCAGCTGGTTGCGCCGAGCCGATCGTCCAGGGATCGGTGCGGCAGTACGAACGCGAGCATCGACCGTACCGCCGAGTTCACTCTGCCCGCGTTCTGGATGCAGACTGCGGTATTTGGGGCCTCCTTTGGCGCAGTCTGCATCCAGAACGCGCGAAAGGGCGGCTACGAGCAGGGTGGCGATCTCGGGGGGTCGGACCGCGACACGCAGGTGGTCGGGGGTGAGGCCGGGGAAGGTGTCGGCGCGCCGGACCGCGATGCCGGCGTCGGCCAGCGCGGCCCGGACCCGCTGACCGTGTGGCACGCGCAGCAGCAGGAACGGTGCCGCGGCTGGTTGGTGGACGGTGACGCCGGGCAGAGCGGCCAGCCGGTGGGCCATCCACTCCCGGTGCCGCACAGTCTGCGCCGCCGCGGCAGCGGCCTCGGCAACCGCCGCCGGTGCACTGCAGGCTTGCACGGCTTCCAGCACCAGCGTGCCGACCGGCCACGGCGGGCGCGGCCCGGCCAACCGGGCAAGCAGATCGGGCGCGCCCAGCGCGTAGCCGACCCGCAGCCCGGGCAGGGCCCAGGTCTTGGTGAGACTGCGCAGCACCAGCAGGCCGGGAGTGTCGCCGTCGGCTGCCAGCGATTGGGGTTCACCTGGCTCCGCGTCGGCGAAAGCCTCGTCCACCACAAGCACCCGTCCCGGCCGGGCCAGCGCTCGCACCGTCTCGGCCGGATGCAGCATCGCGGTCGGGTTGGTGGGATTGCCAAGCACCACGAGGTCCGCGTCGGCCGGAACCCGTCCGGGCTGCAGCCGGTGCGCAGCGTCGGTCGGCACCCTGATGACGGGAATGTTGGCCCTGCGCAACGCCACCTCGGGTTCGGTGAACGACGGGTGCACCACCGCGGCTGACCGGGGCGCCAGTGCGGGCAGCAGGGCGAATCCCTCCGCCACTCCGCCGAGTACCAGCACCTCGGCAGGGTCACGGCCGTGCCGGGCGGCTACCGCGGCGCGAGCGGCGATGTCCTGGTCAGCGGAGGGGTAGCGGCCGAGCCGGTCCAGTGCGGCGGCCAGCCGCTCCCGCAACCATGCCGGAGGCCCGTCGCCGCGCACGTTCACCGCGAAATCGAGCAACCCCGGTGCGGCATCGACGTCGCCATGGTGGCGCAGCAGCTGGTCCATCGGAACGGCACGCTAGCGGGTGTCTCACGCCGCCGGGCTGCCCAGGTCAGCCGCGGCGACCTCGGCCAACTGGTATGCCCGGTGATCGGCGGTTGAGATCGATCAGTGCTGTGCCGCAGACTGCGATCTCTGCCAAGGTCACCGGTCACACGGGACACCCTGCCCCGAGGACGTCGAGATCGTTGACTACCACTGAGGAGGATCCGTGAACGCCACCCCGATCATGTCTCCGATCCACCCCGGCGAGGTGCTGTTACAGGAGTACCTGGAGCCGCTCGGCGTCACCCAGCACTGGCTGGCTCTGGCTATCGGCGTCCCGCCGCGCCGCATCAACGAGATCGTGCACGGCAAGCGACGAATCAGCGCCGACACGGCCCTGCGACTTGCGCGGTATTTCGGGACCACCGAGCGATTCTGGCTGAACCTCCAAAGCCGCCACGACCTGGAAGTCGAACGCGACCGGCTCACGCCCACCCTTGGGCAGATCCAGCCTCTGGCCAGCGCCTGACTACCGGGTGGCCGGTCCGCGGCACGGCCAGCGCGGTGCGCACCCGCACACGGTCGCGGGGAAGCAGGTCCACCGTCAGTACACCACCCGATCCGCCGTGGCCAGCCAGGTGTCGAAGGGCTGCGCCCCGTTCGGCATGGTGATCGGATCCACGCGGACCCGCCAGGTGCTGGGGTCGCGGGCGAATAACTCGAAGATCTCGAGGTCATCGAAGCCGCCCCGGGCAGCGTCATGCCGGTCGGCCGCGTAGACGACCCGGTCGATCGGGCGCTGTGCGGGGTCGTGCGCAAACTTGGCTGCGGGGGCGGAGAATGAATGTCGCGGGGCCACCGATGGGGCGGCTGCTGAGGAGGGGCTCATGACGCGGCTCGACGGGCCGGACCTGGACGCGGAGTTCGTGCGGCTGCCCGACCTCGCGTCCCGGCGCCTTGGCGGCGCGGTGGTCGACGCCAGCGACGACTTCTTCGCCGACCGGGCTGCGCTCGTGATGCCGGGACCGGTGCAGCCCCGGACCGAATCCGGCTACCGGGGAAAGCTCTACGACGGATGGGAGACCCGCCGCCGGGAGCCCGGCTCGGACCACGCGACCGTCCGGCTCGGCATCCCTGGCATCGTTCACGGCGTCGTCGCGGGCGCCGTGTCGGTCCAGGGTCGGCGTGTCGAGTGGTCGTCGGAGCTGCTGGCCGCATTCGCGCCGCCGTGAGGCACAACCACTAGACTGACCACAACCACTAGATGGTGGAACTTTGCCGCTTTCATCAGTGATCGTCGGTCAGACTAGGCGGCGTGAGTGGCAGCGACCCCGGTCGCAGGTGGCTAAATGTCTGCTTTGCCTGCACTGGGAACATCTGTCGGCCCCCGATAGCCGAGATCGTCTTCGCGGAGGCACTGCGTCGGCTGGTCGCCGAGCCCGAGCGAGTGGTGGTGTTGCGATCGTTCGACCCGGCCGCAGGAGAGGACCTCGACGTGCCCGACCCGTACCTCGGTGGCAGGCACCGCTTCGACACCGTGCCCGGCATGGTGCACGCGGCGGTACCCGGTTTGCTGACGTGGGTGCGCGGCCAATTATGACTGCAGCCGGCGACGCCGTCGCCGCGATCACCGGGCAACCGGTGCGAGCCGCGGCGCCCCGCGGCCGCATCTGGGTGATCGAGTTGGACGACGGGCGCACCGTGGTGGCCAAGCGGGGCAAACCTGGACAGGCCATCGCCGAGGCGGCCGGGCTGCGCTGGCTGCGGGTACCCGGCGGCCCGCCGGTGCCCCACGTGCACGGCCATGACGGGCAGTGGCTGGTCACCGAATACGTGCCGGCCGGCCGGTTGGACGGCGCCGCGGCCGAGCGGCTCGGGAGTCAGCTCGCTGCGCTGCACACCGCGGGCGCTGCGGCCTTCGGTGCTGCGCCCCCGGAGGGACCGCAGCAGGCGTGGATCGGTTCCGCCCCGATGGCCAACGTCATCGGGGCGCAGTGGCCGCAGTGGTACGCCGAGCACCGGGTGTTGCCCTACCTGCGCAGCGCCGCGGACCTCGGCGCGATCGACCCGGCCGACGTCCGCGCCGTGCACCAGGCCTGCGAGCGGGTCGATGAGCTGGCCGGACCGGCCGAGCCACCGGCCCGGCTGCATGGCGACCTGTGGTCGGGCAACGTCCACGCCGACGCCGACGGGCGGGGGTGGCTACTCGACCCGGCCGCGCACGGCGGGCACCGGGAAACCGACCTGGCGATGCTCGCGCTGTTCGGCAGCCCACACCTGGACCGGTTGCTCGCCGGCTACCAGGACGTCACCCCGCTGGCGCCCGGCTGGCAGCAGCGTGTCCCCCTGCACCAGATGTTCCCGCTGCTGGTGCACGCGGTCCTGTTCGGCGGTGGCTACGGCGCGAGCGCGGCCGCCGCCGCGCGGGCGGCGCTGGGTGAGCACCCGTTACCGTGGTGACATGCGGTGGCGGTTGCTGCTGCGCCCCGGCTGGGTGGCGCTGACGGCGGCGGTGGTCTGCTTCACCGTTGCGGCGTTCAGCGTGCTCGCACCGTGGCAGTTCCACCGCGCGGAGCAGCGTGCGGAGCGCAACGCCGCCATTGCGAGCTCCTTGCGCACTGCGCCGCAGCCACTGCGCAGCGTGCTCGCCGCGCACGTCGCGCCGAGCCGGGGAACCGAATGGCGGCAGGTCCAGCTCACCGGGCACTACCTGCCCGGCGCCGAGCTGGTCGTCCGGCTGCGCACCGTGCAGGGCGAGCCGGCCTACGAGGTGGTGGTCCCGCTTCGGCTGGCCGACGGATCGACCGTGCTGGTGGACCGCGGCTATCTACGCCCAGCTGAGGGCGTGCGGGTTCCCGGGTATCCCCCCGTGCCAGCTGGCGAGGTGAGCGTGACCGGCCGGCTGCGCGCCGACGAGCCGGACCCCCATGGCGGCGAGGTCGTGGCCCAGGACGGTCACCGGCAGGTGTATGCGGTGAATACCCGCACGGTGGGCGCCGCCACCGGGGTGCAGCTCGAGCCGGGTTACGTGCAGCTGCGCGACGGCTCCCCCGGGGTGCTGTCCGCGCTGCCGCTGCCGAAGCTGGATTCCGGGCCGTCTTTCGCCTACGCGCTGCAGTGGCTCGCCTTCGGCGCGATGGCCCCGCTGGGGCTGGCCTACTTCGCCTGGCGGGAAGCGACCGGGCAACGCCGCGAGTGGGCCACGGATGCCGACGACCCACACGATCCACCGATGGCCATGCTCGCCGACCGTGACGACCGCTGACCCACCGCGGCGGCCACCGCGCACAGCGCCGCGGCCGCCAGCCCGACAACCCGGGACAGCTCGACTCCCCGGGTGAGGTCGCCGGCGTCGGGGGTGCGGCCGTGGCCCAGCACCGGGCGCTGCTCGATGCCGTGCGGGTAGACCGTGCGCCCACCCAGCCGTACCTCCAGCGCACCCGCGAACGCCGCCTCGACCTGCCCGGCGTTGGGGCTGGGATGCGCTGCCGCGTCGCGCCGCCAGGCCCGCCACGCCCCGCGGGCCGAACCGCCCACCACCGGCGCGCACAGTGCGGTCAGCACGGCAGCGGCTCGGGACGGCAGCAGGTTGGCCAGATCATCCAGCCGCGCCGCGGCCCAGCCGAACCGGTAGTAGCGCGGCGAGCGGTACCCGACCATCGCGTCCAGGGTGTTGACCGCGCGGTAGGCCAGGAGTCCGGGCACCCCGGCCACCGCACCCCAGACCAGCGGGGCGACGACCGCATCGGAGGTGTTCTCGGCGATCGACTCCACACTCGCCCTGGCCAGGCCGGCCAGATCGAGATCGTCCGGGTCACGGCCGCACAGGTGCGGCAGCCGCGCCCGGGCGGCGTCGAGATCCCCGGCGTCCAGCGCCCGGGCCATCGCGGCGCCTTCCTCGGCCAGCGAAGCCCCACCCAGCGCGATCCAGGTGGCCAGCGCGGTGCCTGCCACCTGCACGGCGGTCCGCCCGCGCCCGGCCCGTTCCAGCACGCCGCCGACCGCTGCCGCGCCACCGACCAGGGCGCCGGTGTAGATCAGCCCGGCGAACCGGTGTTCGGCGTAGCAGGCGCGTTCGGCGGCCGCGGCGAGCTGCCCGAAGGCTGCCACCGGGTGTCGGCGCCGCGGATCGCCGAACACCGCATCGGCAGCGACACCGAGCAGCAATCCGACCGCCCGCCCTGCACCCACCCCAACCCCCAGCCGTCCGGACCGAAGCGCACACCCTACTAGTGCCCCGCACGCCCGCGTTCTGGAGACAGACTGCAGTAATCAGGCCCGGAATTACTGCAGTCTGTCTCCAGAACGCGGCACAAGCTCGCTCTTGCGGACTTTGCCCAGCTCGGTGCGGGGGAGGGCGGGGAGGTAGTGCACGGTCCGGGGGCGCTTGTGCGGGGCGAGCAGCTGTGCGACGTGCTCGGTGAGTTCCTGCGCGGTGGGCGGCGGGTCGCCGGCCGCGACCACCCAGGCCACCACCCGTTCCCCGAGGTCGGGATCCGGCTCCCCGGTGATCGCCGCCTCGGCGACGCCCGGATGCTCCAGGAGGGCGTTTTCGATCTCCCCCGCACCGATCTTGTATCCGCCACTTGTGATCAGGTCCGTGGCGCGGCGGCCGACCAGCCGCAGGTACCCGTCCGGACCGCGGGTGGCGACGTCGCCGGTGCGAAACCAGCCGCCGGGCATCGCCTCGGCGGTAGCGTCAGGCCGGTTAAGGTAGCCCAGGAACAGCGTCGGGCCGGCGACCTCGATCTCACCGATGGTCTCGTCGTCGGATGCCTCGACGATCCCGCCGTGGTCGTCCACCAGCCGCAGTGCCACCCCGTCCAGTGGTGGCCCGACGGTGCCCGGCCGGCGGTGCCCGTCGGCCCGAACCGCGCAGGTGATCAGCGACTCGGTCATCCCGTACCGCTGCACCACGTGCTGACCGGTGGCCGCGGCGATTCGCTGGTGGTCAGAGACGGGCAGCGCAGCCGAGCCTGAGACGAGGAGCCGCGCCCTGCCCAGCGCCGCGGCGATGCCGGGATCCTGCTCGGCCGCCGCGGCCAGCCGGTGGTACATCGTGGGCACCCCGAACAGCATCGTCGCCCGATCGCCCAATTCCCGGGCCACCCCGTCGACCGAGAACGAGCCCAGATGGTGCAGCGCGCCCCCGAGCCGCAGCGGCCCGAGCACGCCGAGCACCAGGCCATGCACATGAAACAAGGGCAGCCCGTGCACCAGGACGTCCTGGTCGGTCCACCCCCAGGCGGCGGCGAGCGCGTCGACGTCGGCGGCGAGCGCGCGCCGCGGCAGCACCACGCCCTTGGGTGGGCCGGTGGTGCCAGAGGTGTAGACGATCAGCGCTGGTGATTCAGGATCCGGTTCGGGCGGCACCAACCCGTCCCCCGCCCGCAGGTCGACGTCGAGCCGCGGCAGGGCTCGCAGCGCCGCCGGCAGGGTGGCTCCCGGGGCGGTGAGCACCAGGTCAGGCGTCGCGTCGGAGACGACGTGCTGCAGCTCGCGGGTGCCCAGTTTGGGATTGATCGGCACCGCGGCAACGCCGGCCGCCAGCGCTGCCACCAGCGCCACGCAGGTCTCCAGCTCCGGCTGGGCCCAGATCGCGACCCGCCGGGTGTGAGACAGCCGGGGCACCAACGCCGCAGTCACCACACGCAGCTCCCGATGAGTCACCGAACGCTGCCCGAACCGCACTGCCTCGGCACCGGTGGGGTGATGCAATGTCGGCAACAATGACGCAGCGCCCACTCGGCGACTCCTTTCGGGGTAATGTTCACAGCATGGTCGAGCAAGCTGTCACCGTCGGTGGTCGGCCCCGGCCGTTCGAATGGTGGATGACTTCCCACCTCGCGCTGGGCTTGGCGTTCACCTGCTTCCTGCCCGTGCTGCTGCCGTCTTACGTGCTCTCGGCAGGGGGGACCGCCACCGATGTCTGGGTGGCGATGTCGATGGCCGGGCTGTTCGCGCTGCTGGGTCCGTCGATCGGGCGGCTCGCGGGGCGGCACCGGGCGCACCGGATGGTGCAGGTGCTGGGCATCCTGGGGATATCCGTCGGGCTCCTGGGGCTGGCGCTGTCCAACGGTGACTCATTGTCGATCGTGCTTGCCATCGCTGTGATGGGCATCGGCGCGGCGGCGGTGGCAGTCGCAGCTCCCACTTTCATCCTGGGCACCGATCTGCCCGCGGACATCCAGGCCCGGCAGTTGACCTGGCTGCAGCTCAACCTGGACCTGGGCAAGATCGTGGGAGGGCTGCTACTCGGTGTGATGGCGACGGCGGAACTGCCATTCCACACCCAGTTCCGGGTCGGCGGGTTCGTGATGGTCCTGCTTGGCTTAGTGGTGTGGACGACCAGTCGCGGTGCAGCCGGCCGGATCCGCCATCCAGAGGTTGATCCCAGTGCGGCGAGCGAGCCGTCGCGCACCGTAGTGTCGTGGAAGATGGTGCTGCTGTCGCTGTTCGGCGTCCCTGTCGTCGCCCAGCTGATGGGCAGCAGCATGACCCTGATCGAGGTGCAGATCTCGACGATGCTGGCGGTGTCCGGGCTGGTCGGTATCGGCCTGTACTTCGTCGCCGGTCGCTGGATGACCCGGTCCGACCCCGGCCTGGTGTGGGCCACCGGCCACGCCCTGCGCGGAGTCGGCGGCATCGTCCTCGGTGTGCTGGGTCTCGTACATGGGATGCCCTACCTCGTCGTGGTGGCCGCGTTCCTGGTGCTGGAATCCGCTCCCGCCATCGCATGGATGGCCCAGGCCCGGGCGGCAGCGCAGTTCGCTCCCCTAGCGACCGCAGTGGTGCCTGGAGCGGTGAGTGCCTCTCGATGCAGCGTGCCGGCCGGGCGACTCGACCAGCAGGCAAGCCGCCACGCCGAGTCCGCCGGCATCCTTCATGATTCGGCGTCGCCGAGTGTTGTCCGGTCGCAGCCTGCGGTGCCGAACAATGCGCCTCAGCTTGCGTAATCACCTTCAGTGTTTCACCGTCTGGCTTGTTTCGGAGTGGCTGCGCTGGAACAGGGTGACAAGGAAGACGAGCGAGGGGACGACCAGGGCCGCGCCGACCACGAGGCTGATCAACATCGCGCGCAGCGTGGTCTCGGGCGCGGCGGCGGCTTGCACGGTGAGCGCGGGTTGCAGGAGGTAGGGATACTGGGCGGCGGCCCAGCCCCAGATGACGGTGGTGACGGCGAGGGCAGCGGCCACCCGGGCCAGGCCGGGGCGTCTGCGGACCAGCAGCAGGATCGACCCGATCCCGGCCGCCGCGGAGGCCAGGATGAGCGGGAGACCGCGCGAGATGAGGCCGTTGAACAGTTGCGGTGCGTCGGCGCGGAGCACGGCGATGCCGACCAGCGCGATGACTCCAATGAGAACGGCGGTGACGATGGCGCGAGTACGGAAGTACTCGACCAACACCGGGTAGCGTTGGCGCTCGGCGTCGGCACACAGGTACACCGCGGCGAGGAAGGTGCACGCCCCGATGGCGATCACGCCGCCGAGAATCGAGGTGGGATTGAGCCAGCTGGTGATGACATCGCCGGCGGCGATGCCCGGGGGGACCCGTCCCGAGGCGACTGCGCCGGCGATGGTGCCGAGGAAGAACGGTGTCGTCACCGACGAGAATGCGAACGACGCCCCGAACAGCCGCTGCAATGCGAGTTGGTCGACCGAGTGGCGGAAGGCGAACGCCGACCCGCGGGCGATCATGCCCAGCGCAGCCAGCGTGAGGGGGATGTAGAGGGTGGAGGCGATCGCCGCGAACGCCGGCGGGAAGCTGGTCCACAGCACCACCAGCACGAAGATCAGCCAGACGTGGTTGGCCTCCCAGACCGGGCCGATGGAGTGTTCGATGAGCCGCCGCGGAGCACGTCCCCGCTCGGTGCCCCCGGCCAGCAGATCCCAGAAACCGCCACCGAAGTCGGCGCCGCCGAACAGGGCGTAGGCCGTGAGGCCCACCCACATGATGACCAGCACCGCCTCGGCCGCGGTCATACTGCCGCCTCTTGAGGGGCGATCGACGTCTGGGACGGTGCACCGGCGAGACGGCGCAGCACGTATACCGTCATGACGGTGAGCACGAGGTACACGGCGAGCACGAGGTAGAAGCCAAAGCGCAGGCCAGGTGCGGTGCTGACCGCGTCGCGGGTCAACTGGATCTCATAGACAATCCAGGGCTGCCTGCCTACCTCGGTGGCCACCCACCCGGCTTCCAGCGCCACGACCGCCGCCAGCCCGGACAGCGCGACGGCACGCAGAAACCAGGGGGTCCGCGGGATATCGCGGCGCCGCCACCACGCCCAGGCCAGCCAGGCCGCCAGCCCCAGCAGCGCGGACCCGATGGCGACCATCACGTTGTAGGACAGGTGCGTGACGTTCACCGGCGGGCGCAGTTCCGGCGGCACCCGGTCCAGGCCGGCCACGAAGCCGTTGGGGTCACGGTGGATGAGCAACGACAGCCCGTAGGGGATCTCGATCGCGCCGATGAGCTTGTCGTCGACGTAGATCCCGCCCAACGACAGCGGCACACCGGTACCGGACTGGTAGAGCCCCTCCATCGCGGCCAGCTTCGCCGGCTGGTGCTTGGCCACCACGTTGGCCATCCAGTCACCGACCCCGATCTGAATCGGCGCGGTGATCGCAGCAACGGTCAGCGGCACCAGCAGGCCCATCCGGTGATAGCGACCGCCGCGACCCCGCAGCATCCCCACCGCGTACACCGACGCGACACAGAAACCGGTCACCATGACCGCGGCGAGGATCATGTGCACGGACTGCGCGGCGGTGGAGGGGTTGAACATCGCCGCCCACGGGTCGGCGTTTACGATCCGGCCGTCGCGGATCTCGAAGCCGGTCGGGGTGTTCATCCACCCGTTGGCCGCCACCACGAAGAACGCCCCGGCCACCCCGGAGGCGATCACCGGCAGGCCGGTCAGCATATGCAGCCGCGGCGGCAACCGGTTCCACCCGTACAGGTACACCCCCAGGAAGATCGCCTCGATGAAGAAGGCGAACGCCTCCAGGGTGAACGGGAACCCGTAGATCTGGCCGAACCGCTCCATCAGCCCCGGCCAGAGCATCCCCATCTCGAAAGACAGGATCGTCCCCGACACCGCACCCACCGCGAACAACACGCCCATCGCCTTGGCCCAGGTGCGCGCCAGCGCCGCCATGTCCTGGTCGGCGTTGCGATGCGAGCGCCATTCGGCGAACAGCACCATCGCCGGGAATCCCACCCCGAAGCAGGCCACTACGATGTGCCAGCCCAACGACAGCGCCATCTGCATCCGGGCGTGGAACAGGTCCGGCGCTGCCGCCTGGGCGAGGACCCCACTCATCTCGCCAATTCTCCGGTCAGCTCGGCGTGCCGCGCGCGTAGCCCCGCCATGATCAGGGCCAGGCCGTGCCGGAACGTGGAGTCGGGATCCGGTGGGGGTCCGGTGCGAGCCGCCGCGGCCAGGTTGGGCAGGTCGTCGGCGTCGCGCAGCTGGACGGCCAGCGCGGCGCCCGTCCCGGTGGCCGCGCCCCGGGCGGCCTCGGCCTGGTGTTCCAGCGCCGACCCGAGGACGAAATGGCCGACGGTGAGGATCGACTCGAGTGCCTCCCGCGGCGGGAAGCCGACCTCGACGAGGCTGCCGATGGCCTGCTCGATCACGAGCAGTGAGCCTTCCGTCGGCCGGTTGCCGGCCACCACCAGGGCGGCGTCGCGATGGCCCACCAGCGCGCGGTACTGCGCCCAGGCGCTGTCAGTGAGCCACTCCCACCACGGCTGGCCGTGCACCGGCCGGATCGGGGGCCGCTGCTCGGCCACGATCGCCTCGGCGACCAGGTCGAGCAGGGCCCGCTTGTCCCGCACGTGCCAGTAGAGCGTCGGGGCCGAGACACCCAGCTCGCAGCCCAACCGGCGCAGCGTCAGCCCCTCGAGTCCGACGTCATCGAGCAGGCGCACGGCGGTCCGCACCACCTCACCCTGGGTGATCGCCATCACGCGGCCCCCATTGTCTTACGGTTGCCTTCTCAAACGCCGTTAGAGTAGCGTCTCTAACGGCGTTTGAGACAAGGTGGTCACGAATGAGTGAGGTGCACCTGGCGGCTGCCGGCAGCCACCCCGTGGCCGGGCCGCCACCTGCGGTCCACGTGCGCGGGCTGGTCAAGCGCTACGCAGCGGTCGAGGCTGTGCGCGGTATCGACCTTGATGTCGCGCCCGGCGAGACGTTCGGCTTCCTGGGCCCCAACGGGGCCGGCAAGTCGACCACGATCAAGATCCTCTGCACTCTCGTCAAGGCGACCAGCGGCATGGCAAGGGTGGCGGGCTGGGATGTCACGACCGAGCGCGACGCGGTACGGCGGCACATCGGGCTGGTGTTCCAGGAGCCGACGCTGGACACCTACCTGACCGGCGAGCAGAACCTGCGCTTCCACGGCGAGCTCTACGGCGTGGACCGCTCGGGCGCCACGGCGCGCCGGGAGGAGGTGCTGCGGATGGTCGGCCTCTGGGAGCGGCGCCGCGACGCCGTCCAGACCTACTCCGGAGGGATGCGCCGCCGGCTGGAGATCGCCCGCGGGCTGCTGCACTCGCCGAAGGTGCTGTTCCTCGACGAGCCGACGATCGGCCTAGACCCGCAGACCCGGGCAACAATCTGGGAGTACCTCCGTGACCTGCACCGCAGCGAGGAGATCACCGTGTTCGTGACCACCCATTACATGGACGAAGCCGAGCACTGTGACCGGATCGCGATCATGAACGAGGGCCGGATCGTGGCGCTCGACACACCCGAGCGGCTCAAGGCGGCCGTGGGCAAGGACCGGGTGCAGATCACCACCGAGGATGACCGCACCGCGATCGAGGCGCTGCGCGAACACTTCGACCTCGACGCGGCGGTGCATGAGGGAATGGTCAGCTTCGCGGTGTACGACGGCGCATCTTTCGTACCCCGGCTGCTCGCCGGGCTCGGCGTGCCCATCCGGTCGGTGACGGTGAACCGTCCCACCCTGGATGACGTGTTCCTCGCGCACACCGGCACCACGATCCGCGACGCGGAGAAGTCGGGCGGCAGCGGGATGAACCCGATGGTCGCGCTGGCGCGGTGGCGGTGAGCGGGATGGCCGCAGTGACCGTTGCGTCGGTGCGGGTGCCGACGGTGAGCCTGCGCCATGAGGCGAGAGCCGCGTTCGCCATCTGGCAGCGCGAGATGATCCGCTTCGCCAAGGACCGGGCGCGCCTGGTGTCCATGCTGGTGCAGCCAGTACTGTTCCTGTTCGTCCTCGGTGCCGGGCTCTCCTCGATCGTCAGCGCCGGCAACGGATCGGTCGACTTCAAGACCTTCCTGTTCCCCGGTGTGCTGGCGACCTCCGTCCTGTTCACCGCCGCGTTCTCCGGGATCTCGATGGTCTGGGACCGCGAGTTCGGCTTCCTGCGCGAGATGCTCGTAGCGCCGGTGAGCACCACTGCCATCCTGACCGGCAAATGCGTCGGCGGAGCGACAGTGGCCACCCTGCAGAGCATGATCCTGCTGGCCCTGGCCGGCCTCGTCGGCGTCCCCTACTCGCCGGTGATGATGCTGGCCCTGGTCGGCCTGATGTTCCTGATGGCGTTCATGGTCACCGCTCTTGGCCTGGTGCTCGCCGCCCGGATCAAGCAGGTGCAGTCCGCGACGCCGATGCTCCAGCTGATCGTCATGCCGCTGATGTTCCTGTCCGGCACGCTGTTCCCGCTGTCCGGGCTTCCCACCTGGCTCACCGTGCTCACGCACCTCAATCCGATGACCTACGCCGTCGAGCCGATGCGCTCGGTGGTCTTCGACCAGCTGCAGGTCGACCCGGCCACGCGGGCGACCCTCGACCCGGGCATCTTCTGGAACCACTGGCAGATGCCGGTCGGGCTGCAGGTCGTCCTCGTGATCGCCGCCAGTGTCATGCTCCTGGCTGCCGCGGTGGCCCGGTTCGCCCGCACCGAGTAATGGACCTGAGCGGGACCGTGGCCGTGGTCACCGGCGCGAGCGGCGGCCTCGGCGGCGGTATCGCCCGCGCGTTCGCGGCGGCCGGTGCGGCGGTCGTCGTGCACTACCGCAGCAGCGCCGAGCCGGCCGCCGAAGTGGCCGCGGACATCATCGCCGGAGGCGGGCAGGCGCTGTCGGCCCAGTGCAACGTCACCGACCCCGACGGCGGCACGGGCCTGATGGCCGCGGCCGTCGAGACGTTCGGCCGGCTGGACACCGTGGTGGCGAACGCCGGGGTGCAGCCGGTAGCCGAGCTCGCGACGATGTCGGTGCCACAGTGGCGCGAGGTCATCGACACCAACCTGACCGGGAGCTTCGCGACGGTCCAAGCCGCCGCATCGGCGATGCGCGAGCGGGGCGGCGGCGGGGCGATCATCCTGATCGCGTCCATTGAGGGCACGCAGACCGGATGGTCGCACGCGCACTACTGCGCGTCGAAGGCCGCAGTGATCCACTTTGCGCGGGTGGCGGCGTTGGAGTACGGCCGGTACGGCATCCGGGTCAACAGTGTGTCCCCCGGGCTGATCTGGCGCGAGGGCCTGGACGCCGACTGGCCGGACGGTGTCGCGCGATTCCGGAGGGCGGCGCCGCTCGGGCGGCTCGGCCGACCGGCCGACGTCGGCAACGCCTGCGTGTTCCTGGCCTCCCCGATGGCCGGGTGGATCACCGGACACGATCTCGTGGTAGACGGCGGAGTCTCGGCGCACCCGACGTGGTAGCAGTGGTCAGCTCCTGGTCAGGGCACGAATCTGGGGTGCCGCGTGCGGCCAGCCCGCGAGCAGCTCGGCGCGTCGGCCGAGGCGGAAGGCCGACCAGTCGAAGGCCGGGGCCATGGTGGTACCCGCCAGAGTCCACTCACCGAGTGGACTGGAGCCCTGCCACACCCCCGTGGGCACAACAACCTGCGGCCTTGCGCCCACGGCAAGGTCCGGTCCGAGGACCGGCTGCCCGACCTGACCGCCCGGGTGCAGCAGCAGCAGCTGCAGCGGTGATCCGGCGTACCAGTGGTAGGTCTCCACGCCATCGAGCGCGTGCAATGCCGAGAAGTCCGGGGTGAGCAGCATGAAGTAGATCACCGAGCTGTACGCGTCGACGTAGGTCCGGCGGAACAGGCCGCCCTCCCCCGGCAGCCGCTCCAGCCCGAGCAGTCGCGCGATCCGCTCCCCCTCGGCGTGGGCACTCACGGTGCGATAGTCCCCCGCGGCCGGCCGCCTGGCGAGCATCAGACGTCTACAGTCAGCACGTCACTGGTCATGAAGCCGCCCTCGTCTTGCTCTGCCGAGAGCCGTCGCGCTGTCGAGCAGCTCGACCAACTGCCCAGTCTCACCATCGGTCATGACAACGGTGGTCCTGATCGCTCCGTTGAAGGTCAGCCACACCCGTCCATTGGAGCCCAGTCCCTGCCGCGTCACGATCACCGTGCTGAGCTCGCCTTCCGGGGTGCAGCCCGGAAACGTGGCGCGGAAGGTCTCTGCGGGGGTGCTGCCGTTCACCGGGGATTCCTCGGGATAATCAATGTTCACGAGATCACCCTCGGTCACAGCGGCTCTCTCGCGGTCGGGCGCCCAGCCCTACCAGCAGGCGCCGATCCGATGCTACGGGCGGCTCACGACGGTTGCGGTGCCCTCGTGGCGCTCAGGCGGTGTGCTAGTTCGCGCAACCGTGTCGACGGGCGGCCCAGGGTCATCAGCTCGCCAACGAGCAACCGCGGCAGCCTATGGTGCGCGGTCCACTCCGGCGCGGCCCGCTCCATCATCAGCAACGCCGACTCCGCGGCCTGCGTGTGGCCAAGCCGCAGCTGCGCGTGCGCGACATCGGCCAAGTGCCGAGAGCGGGACACCAGCGGCAGCGCCGAAGTCCGGGGCATCTCCCGCGCCACCGCTGCTGCTCGCGCGTAGTCCTCGGCGACCACGGAGCAATCCGTGGACTGCATCACGAAATTAGAAGGCCCGAACACCACGTCATAGTCGGTCCGGTCCACACCGGTGCGCTGCGCTACCGCGGCCGCTTCTCCGAGCAGGTCAGTGGCCGCGCCGGCCCGGCCCTGCCGGGCCGCAGCAGTGGCTCCACGTAGCAGCACACCCCCGTAGACGGATAGTCGCGCCATGCTGGCTTCCCTCGCGGGCTGCACCTGCTCGGCGGTGGCCACGGATACCCGCTCGGCGTCGACGAATCGGCCTTGGCGGATAAGCACGTGGCCCAGTGTGTAGCGCGCGGACGCGACCCGCAGCGGGTCCGGCGCGGCGGCGGCCAGACACAGCGCCTCTCGGGCCGCAACGTGGCCGAGATCGGCCGCGCCGAGCCGGAGCAGCGTGCTGGCGGTGATCTGGTGGATCTGCGCGGCGAGATCGGCCGCGCGACCGGGACCGGCCGCAGCGGCCGCGTGCGTCGCGGCCTGAGCCTCGGTCAGCAGCCGGGGCAGCATTGCCGCCAGCAGTCCATACTTCCCGGACCAGAAGGCACCCCAGGCGTAGGTCACGGCGCGGCCCAGCTCGGTCAGATCGGGCGCGTCGGCGTCGTCCAGTTCACCCAGAAGGTCGTCCACGCTGGTCAGCGCGTCCCGGATCGCCCCTACTCGCTCCCAGCCCTCGCCGACGGAGGGAGCCGGGCGGGAACGGCCCAGCAGTTCGGCGATGTCGACATGCAGCGCGCGAGCGACGCGCGCCAGCGTGGCGATCGAGGCGGTCTGCCGACGTCCCTGCTCCAGCTTGCGGATCACGTCGACAGAGACGTCGGCCGCTGCCGCCAGATCGACCTGCGTGTAGGTGGGTCGGCGCAGCTCGCGGATGCGCTTGCCGATGGTTGGCTCAGTCATCCCCTGCACCTCCGGCATCTGACACCCTGGACGGTGTTCCACCATAGTGGGGCGAAGGATCAGCACGTCGCGTCGCAAGCGGGGACTGCTTCGCCAGTTTGACCAATCGCGCCTCCAGGTACCGCACGTCCGCCTTGCGGAGGCTGCCATCGGTCTTGGTGATCACGACTAGGTCATCCCAGAACGACTTGCTCCAGCGGCTACCCGTGGTGCCATCCCGCCGATCTGCTCGGCTCAGGCGGCGGTGGTGAACGTGGTCGCCGCTACTGTGCCGGGCTGAGGGACAGGCAGGCCGTCCTCGCGTAGACCTTCGAGGTGGAACCCGATCGCCTCACGCATGAGCTGTGCGCACTCGTCGAGATCGTCGGCGACTGCCACGCAGCCGGGGAGGTCTGGACTGTAGGCGCCGTAGCTGCCGGTGTCGCCGCGCTCGATGATGATCGCGTACGTGCTCACTCCCGCCTCCATCAGATCCCCGCCTTCTTGCGGATGTTGCGCTCGGTACCGGTCGGGATGTCGGTACTGGGCTTGCCTGCCAGAGTCACGGTGTCTACGAAAGCGGTCGGCCTCCACGACGGCGGTCCCCCGCTGCCGCGGCTACGTCGACAGGTTCCGGCTCGGTCGTCTTCGCCGCGGCTGTCGGGTTATCCGATGTAGTACAACGCGCTACAATGGGGACGTGATGGGTGAGCTGTGGTGGGACGACGAGGATGCGGCGCACATCCGCAGTCGCTCTGCCCGCTACCCCGGCGCGGACAACATCGAACCGGGCTGGACGCTCGAAGCGGCCGCCGATCCACACCGGGTGGTGCACGATCCGGACCCGAAGAGCCGGGTGGGATACATCCGGGTCATCGGCTACTCGCCGCGCGCTGGATTCGTCCTCACCGTGATCGTCGACCCGCAGGACTGGTCCGGTGTCACCGCGTGGCAGACGCGCGGGACCGACCTCCGCGAATACCTCGAAGGCAAGGAGGCTCACTGATGACCGACATCACCGAGGAGGCCCGGACCGAACGCAGGGCCCGGCACGAAGCGATCCTCGCCGAGGTCGCCCAGGAAGAGGCCGAGGCCGCCGAAGCCGAAGTCGCCGAGAAGGCCAGCGCCCTGGACACGCCGCTGCACCTGCGCATCGACCGAGAACTCGACGAGCAGCTGCGCCGGCAGGCCGCCGCTGAGCACATCCCTACCTCCGCACTGGTCCGGCGCCTGCTCCGGCGGGCCGTACACGAGCACCGCCCCGCCGGGCTCACCGCAGTCGAGGTCGAGGACATCGCCCGCCGCGTCGCCCGGGAAGAACTCCACCGCCGCTGACCCCGCGAACCACGCACCGGTGGTCGGGGATCAGCGGTGATTATCGCGCGCACGACCGACCGAGCGCTCGACCTGCCAGCAGGCGAGGGGTGATCCGTGGGTGATCAGCAGGTCGGGATGGCCCGGAGGGTCTCGTAGGTGACGACGAACCCGGCGACTGCGCGATCACCGCGTCGGGGTCGGGGTCGGTGAGGTAGAAGAGGGGTGTACCTCGCGGCGGAACATCGGCACGGTGACACCATGTACGCCAGTGCGCCCATACCCGTCAGGCCCCGGCGCCACTCCCGATGCGCCAGCT
>JBOHFT010000077.1:0-18980 GCA_050699815.1 Pseudonocardiaceae bacterium
CCCCGTGTCTGAGCACCCATAACCCAACCCCGATCGGCGTCACCGGACCCTGCTGAATGCTACTTCCCTCCGCTGAATGGCTGCTGCTGGGCCAGGACGTCATGCAGGCTCAAGCGGGTGCCGCAATCGCTTATCGCCAGGCGTCCGGTCCCAGCCCGTGGTCGTTGAGCCTGCCGCGGAGCTGCCGCAGGGCCCGCGCCCGGGTGGGCCCGATCGCGCCCTGCGGGATTCCGGCGGTGCGGGCGACCTCGCCGTAGGGCCGGGGGTGGTCGTAGAACAGCGCTTGCAGCAGGGTTTGCCGACGAGGTGGCAACTCCGCGACGATGTTCCACAACGTCTGTGTGGTGTCGGCGTCGATGATGCGCTGTTCGGGGCCCATCGAGTGGTCGGCGACAGTATCTGGCGCCGCGAGAAAGACGTGTGGTGCGGAATTGGCCTGGCGCAGGATGCGCAGGCATTCGCGGCGGGCGGTGGTAGCCAGCCACCCACCCAGCCGCTCAGGGAACTGCACCTGGTGGGCGTTTTCGGCCAGCCGCAGCCAGGTCATCTGCACCGCGTCGAGCTCATCGGCGTCCTGCATCCCAAACGAGCGTACTGTCGCGGACACGAGTTCGCTGTACCGGCGCAGGACTTCGGCCCAGGCCACCGGACCGCCGTTGCTCGTGCGGGGGAGCAGGTCGGTGCGGTCGGCGGGGGTGCAGCTCCTGGTGGCAGTAGTCACAGGTCCACCATCGGTCATCGGGTTTGGCCGGGGATTGGTGGCGGGTTGGCGCAGGATTGGCGCGGCGGGTTTCGGACGCCGATCGGGGTTGGGTTATGGGTGCTCAGACACGGGGATCAGCAGCCCGGACCAGGACCCAGCTGGCGCTGGTTGCGGGTGATCGGCCGGCGTGTGGTGTGCAGTGGCGGGCGTTGGGTGCGGTGGAGGCCGTGGTTGATGGGCGGCTGGTTGATTTGGGGCCGCCGCGGCAGCGGGCGCTGTTCGGGTTGTTGTTGAGCCGGGTGGACCAGCTGGTCGCTGTTGATGCTCTGGTTGAGGACTTGTGGTCGGGGGATCCTCCGGCCTCGGCGATGACGTCGCTGCGGGTGTATGTGTCGAATCTGCGGCGGGTGCTGGAGCCGGGCCGCGCACCCCGGGCGCCGGCTGCGGTGCTGCATACCCGCACCCAGGGTTATCTGCTGGACAGCCATGGTGTCGAGTTCGATGTGCATGAGTTCGCCGGGCATGCCACGGCGGGCCGGGAGGCGCTGGGTCACGGTGACCCTGAGCGTGCCTTGGGTGAGTTCGACGCGGCGCTGGGGCTGTGGCGCGGACCGGCCTATGCCGATGTGCGCGACACCACGTGGGCAGCACCGGAGGTGGCGCGGCTGGAGGAGCTGCGGTTGTCGGTGGTTGAGGGGCGCTGTGCGGCGCGGCTGGGGCTGGGTGACCATCACAGCGCGGTCGCCGAGCTCGATGCCCATGTGCGGGCTCATCCGTTGCGCGAGCATGGCTGTGAGCTGCTCGCTGTGGCGTTGTACCGGGCCGGGCGGCAGGCCGAGGCGCTGGCATTGCTGCGGGATAACCGCCGGCGGCTGGCTGAGGAGCTGGGCCTTGACCCGGGTGCGGCATTGCAGCGGCTGGAGCGTGACATTCTCGCTCAGGCACCGGCACTGGACTTCCGCCCGCCCAGCTCGGCGGTGCCCGTGGCGGGGTCGGCCCCGGCTGCCCCTGCAGCGCCACGACCGCCGGGGGTGCTGCCGCCGGTCTGGAACGTCGGCCCGCGTAACCCGGGATTCGTCGGCCGCGACGCCACCCTCGGGCAGCTGCGGGAGCGGCTGCAGTCCGGTGGGACGGCGGTGGTGCAGGCGCTGCACGGGATGGGCGGGGTGGGCAAGACCCAGCTGGCGATCGAGTACGCGTACCGCCATGCCGGGGCCTACGACGTGGTGTGGTGGGTCAGCGCCGAGGAGACCAGCCTGATCAGCGAGCAGTACGCGGCGCTGGCAGCCGAGCTCGGCTTGACCCCGCCGCAGGCCGATACGGCTTCCGCGGTCGGGGCGCTGCGCGCCTGCCTCCGGGGGCAGGGCCGGTGGCTGCTGGTGCTCGACAATGCCGAGTCACCCACTGACCTGCGGGACTGGCTGCCTGCCGGACCGGGACACACCCTGATCACCTCCCGCAACCCCGGCTGGGGTGAGCTCGCCGCCCAGGTGGAGATCGATGTGCTGCCGCGGCCGGAATCGGTGGAATTGATCTGCCTCCACCGGCCCGGCTACGGCGAGGCCGAGGTCGGCCGCCTGGCCGGGACCCTCGGTGACCTGCCGCTGGCGCTGGCCCAGGCGGCCAGGTTTCTCGCCGAGACCGGCATGCCAGTCGGGCACTACCTGGAGCTGCTGGAGACCCGGGCGGAGGAACTGCTCGACCAGAACCCACCGCAGAGCCACCCGCACTCGCTCGCCGCAGCGATCCGGCTGTCCACCGACCGGCTTGCCGAGGTCGACCCGGCCGCGCTCGCACTGGTGCGCATCGGTGCGCTCCTCGCCCCCGAACCCATCCCCGCCGACATCCTGACCCGCCCCATCCCCGCCACCGGCCACAGCGCGCCACCGGAGCTGGCGGCGCTGGCCGCCGCCGTGGCCAGCCCGGTCGCGGCGCACCGCAGTCTCGGCTGGGTCGGCAGCTACGGCCTGGCCCGGGTTGACCAGGGGCTGCAGCTGCACCGGCTCACCCAGGCCGTGCTGCGTGACCAGCTCGCCGCCGAGGACACCGCCGCGTATCGCGCCTATGCCCAGGCGCTGCTGGTCGCGGCGGATCCCGGGGACGAGCGGGACCCGGTGTCCTGGCCGGGCTGGGCCCGGATCCTGCCGCACCTGCTGGCCACCGGCCCGGCCACCAGCCCCAGCCCCGGCCTGCGGGACCTGGCCTGCCGCGCGGCCTGGTATCTGCACTACCGCGGTGAGGACCGTCCGGCCCGGGACCTCGCCGAGCACCTTCACCGGCACTGGTGCGCGCAGCGCGGGCCGGACGACCGGCACGCCCTACAGGCCGCTCACGTCCTCGTGCTTCTCCTCGCCGTTGTCGGCCCCTACCGCCACGCCTGCCAGCTCGCCGAGGACACTCTCGCCCGGTGCCGGCGGGTGCTCGGTGCCGACCACCCCGACACCCTGCACGCCGCGCATCACCTCGCGATCCACCTGCATCATGTGAGGGGCGCGTTCGGGGCGGCCCGGCAGCTCAACGTGGACACCCTCGCCCGCCGGCGCCGAGTGCTCGGCGACGACCACATCGACGTCCAGCGCTCGGTCCACCACCTCGCCTGCAACCTGCGTGAGCTGGGCGAGGCCGAGGAGGCCCGGCAGCTGCACGAGGACTGCCTCGCTTACCTGCGACGGATGCTCGGCAACGACCATTTTTATACCATGTTCGCGGCTATCGACCTTGGCTTCGACCTGCACGCGCTCGGCCAGTTCGACGCCGCGCGGCAGCTGCATGCCGACATCCTCACCCGGGCGCGGCAAGTATTCGGCGAAGACCATATGTGGGCCATGTACAGCGCCGGCGGCCTCGCCGGTGACCTGCTCGCCCTCGGTGAGGCCGAGGCGGCGCGGCACCTCGCCGAAGACACCCTCGCCCGGGCGCGGCGGGTGCTCGGCGACGACAGCCACCTCACCATGGATATCGCGAATACCCTCGCCACCGCCCTCCTCGCGGTGGGCGAGGCCGAGGCAGCCCGGCAGCTCAGCGAGGACATTCTCGCCCGGGCGCGGCACGCGTTCGGCGAGGACCACCCCCGTGCCCGGAAAGCGGCGCACAACCTCGCCACCGCCCAGCGTCTCGGGGGGAGAGCCAGCGGCGAATCTTGCCCCACACCGACGAGCTGGGTTACGAACGCTGGTCCGGGCCGTTGGCATCGAGGATCTCTAGATTGAGACGAACCTTCGCTGCCGTATCCGAATCATCGAGATCTTCGAAGATCGACAGTGCTTGGTGCCAGTACCCGGCTGCCGCCTCCACCTGGTTGAGTTTCAGCAGGATATCACCGATGTTCAGTAAAGTCCGGGCTTCGTTCCATCGGTCGCTGATCTCGCGGTAGGTGATGCGGGCTCGCTGGAAGTGCGCAAGGGCATCGTCGAATCGCTGAAGATCCCGGTAGGTGGCACCGAGGTTGCGCAGGGCCGTGGCTTCGCCCGATCGGTCGTGCGCGGGGCAGGCGATGTCCAGGGCCCGCCGAAAATAGCCGAGGGCTTCTTCGAACTGCTGAAGCTTCCGATGGGCGCCGCCGATGTTGAGCAGGGCAAAAATGTGGCTCCATGGATCGTCGATTTCCTGGCAGAGGGGTAATGCGCACCGGGAATGCTCGAAAGCTTCCTTGTACTGCCCGGGATAAAAGCAGGCCGCACCGAGGCCGACCAGGGCAATAGCCTCACCCCATTGGTCGCCGATTTCCCGGCAGCGGGATAGTGCGTGCTGGAAGTGGTCGGCGGCTTCCTCGTATTGCCCGAGGTCAAGGTAAGGCATCCCGAGGGTGCCCCAGGTCCAGGCTTCGCCTCGCCGATCGTGCAGGTGCGCAGCGGCAGCGAGGCCAATGCGGTGGGTGGCGATCAGGTCGGCCCAGTGCTTGCGCAGGTTGAAGAAACCCCACAGGGCAAGGGGAAGCTGCCAGGCGATGACGTGCTCGCCGGTCTCGGCGGCGTGCCGGATGGCCGCCACAAGATTCGCCTGTTCTGCCTCACACCAGCCGAGGGCCTGGTCATAGGCAGCGAATTCCAGCGGCGCGCAGGTTACCTCCGGATGATCGAGGGGGACGCGGCGGCGGTGCGGGTTCAGGATGCGGTCGGCGGCATCGCCGGTATGGAGATACCAGGTGAGCACTCGCCGCACAGCGGCGGCACGGTCGTGGTCGGTTTCCGCCACCTCGGCGCATTCTGCGGCATAGACCCGCAGCAGGTCGTGGAACCGGTACCGGTCTCTCCCGGTCTCCTCGATCAGGTGCGTGCCAACCAGGGTTTCCAGCAGCCGTCGGGCCTGAGCGGGGGTGGTGTCGGTGAGTGCGGCGGCGGCGAGGGCGCTGATGTCCGGTCCGGTGTGCAGGCCAAGCAACCGGAACCCGCGCGCCGTCTCGGGCGATAGTGCGTGGTAGGACCACGAGAGCACCGCACGCACCGCGGTGGCCTCGTCCTCCTCGTCAGCGGTGGCGAGCAGGTCCAGGCGGTCGTGCAGCACCGCCAGCTCGTCAGCCAGGCCAGCCAGCGTGGCGTGCGGGTGAGTGACGGCACGTTCGGCCGCAATACGCAATGCCAGCGGCAGGTAAGCGCACCGGCTGGCCAGCTCGTCAGTCGCTTCGGGTTCGGCTGTGACTCGGGCGGTCCCGATGACATCGCGCAGTAACGCGATCGCCTCGGCCGGGGGCAGCAGGTCCACCGTGACCCGGCTGGCACCGTCGCGGGCAACGAGACCGGACAAGCGGCTGCGGCTCGTCACCACGACCCAGCAGGTGGCGGAGCCAGGCAGCAGCGGCCGTACCTGCTCAGCGGCGTTGGCGTTGTCCAGCACGATCAGCACGCGGCGTCCGTCGAGCAAGGAACGGTACAGCGCGGCCTTTTCCCCTAACCCGGCGGGAATCCGCTCAGCAGGCACATCCAGGGCACGCAAGAACTCTTCGAGGGCCTGCTCGGGGGCCATCGGTGAGCCAGGATCGTATCCGCGCAGGTTCACAAACAGCTGCCCATCGGGGAAGCGATCACGGGCCTGATGAGCCCAGCGCACCACCAGGGCGGTCTTGCCCACCCCCGCAGTTCCGGCGATCACCATGGCCGCAGGCCGGGCCGCACCATCCTGGGCCAGGGGGGCATCGAGCGTCGCCAGCTCCGCACCCCGGCCGGTGAAATGCGCCACATCCACCGGAAGCTGCCGTGGCACCGACACCGCGAACGGCCCGGCTGGGGGCTGGTCAGCCGGGGCCACCACAACCCAGGACATCGCCGCCGGGGCACGGCCGTGCATCGATGGCTGCCGATCAGGTTGCTTATCCGTGGCGAGGGGCGTGAAGGGCGTGAAGGGCACCAGCGCAGTAGCGCGGCCCAGCTCTTTGTTGCGCTGCCGTTGCTCCTTCTTGCGCTTACGGTCGGCCGTGAACGCTACGCTGTGCAGCGAGCGCCAATCCTCGTCATGTTCGGCAGCTAACGCCTTGACCAGGATCTCGAACTTCTCCCATGCCGGGACGACAGACCAGGTCGCACACCAACCCGCGATCGTGCTCGCTGCCAGCTCGAGGCCGGCCGCCGATGCCATGCGCTCGATGCGGCGAGGTGACGGATCGCCGTTCGCTGCCAGCGCCCTCCGGACACACCTCCACAGGTGTGTCACTGCCCCCGGGACGGGCACGGCCGCAGAGTCGTCCACAGTTCAATTATGCGCCGCGCACCCTATCGTGCGATCCCCCACTGGCCGGCCGACTCGGTCCGGGTCCGCCCGAACCCGCACGAGTCCGCCCCACTCCGCCCGAAAAAATTTTCTCGGGCGCGGCCAGCGTGGAAACCTCATACACTAGGGACCAGGGATCCCTAGGACAGAGCACAACCTGCCCCCGGTGCTGGCACAAAGTAGTCGTGGCACCCCGGACCGTGCTGCCGGGTGACGAAGGGCGGTAGGGGTAGGGCTGGCGCCAACTCCGCCGCACCAACGGCCACCTGCACCGACATGACGACGGGAGCACACTACATTGAAGGGGGGCGGTTGTGCCGATCAATGTATCCACGCCTGATCAACATCATATTCGCGTGATCAGCATCTATGCCACCAGATGGCGATGGGACAGGGAGCCGGATCCGGGACTGCCGCACCTTGAGCTGGGCCAGCTTGACGAGTTCTATGGATTATTTCAGGAACAGCTACCGCAAGCGATTCACAGATCGCCGAATCCGGCTGCGGCGATAGTTTTTCAGCCAACAGCCAGCGACACCGTGCAGCAAATCACCACGGCATGCCCATGTGATTCTGAAGACGGACGAGTGAAGATTGTCAGCGCGTGTTCATGGCTCTTCGTGCTTCCCTCCGACCAGGTGGTCGCCGCACTTGACTTCAAGGTGCAGAGCAAGCTCCTCCAGGTCGACGTGTTGCCCATAGTTAAATTACTGGAACAGTGCGCATACGCCCGCCTGACCGTCGGCACGCTTCCCCTGGAAGGGCATATAGCAGCTCTTGCAAGGAAAGTGGGCGCGACAGAGATCGACACCGATACGACCCTGCCTCCGGAGCGGCACCAAATCGTCTTCGTAGAGCACACGGCAGGTACGCCGCCAGGCGACAAAATAATCAAAGATATTCTCTACCGGGTCGAGCCCCCGCACCGTCCGGAATTCATGGAATACCGGAAGCCGTCCGGCCTCAACGAAATTGGCCGCACGCTCTGCGCCGTCACTCCCTACGTGAGCCTCCTCTACGGCCAGCAGGCATACGTGGAGAATAGCGTTTTTCTCACCGTCGTGCAGGCGGTTGGCACCACCGCGCGATTCCGGCAGATCTGGCATAAGTCACACAGCCGGGTACGCAAGTTCCGCAGCGACAATCACGAAAAAAGGCTCGGGGCTCAGCGGCGCGGCGACCTGGAATTCCTCGCTGATGAGCTGGGCAATCTAGAGCTCGATCTCAGCTTCAGCGTGGAGACCTCCGCCGACCTTGGCTTGCTCATCCCGGCGCTGCGGATCGAGAGCTTCCACAAGGAACTGTACGCGGCGATGGAACTACGCGAGCGGGTTGAGACGGCCAGAGCTGATCGCCATAGATATCCGGGAACGACAGCGCGAGGAAGAGATGCGACTGCGCTGGGGAATTGCCGTCACCATCATGAGCTTGCTCTTGGCGCCGATCGGCTTTCTTATAGCATACTTCGGTGTCAACGCCAGGGAGGTGAGTAACGAATGGTCGATCTTCGACATGAGCCACTACCAGCTTGCCTATGCAGCCGCCGGCTGCCTTGCGCTCATTCCCTTTATTACCTTCCTTGTCCTCAACGGGCGCGCCTGGCTCGCCAATCGGCGGGAGAAAAAGCAGCGAGAAAAAAACCTGTGGATACTATCTGACAGTCACCTGAGGGATGTGACGGGTGGCTATGCCGGAGGCCGATCGCCGCGGGCTGCTGAACCGATCATGACCCGGCCAACACGTTAGTCGGGCGTGTGTGCCGGTGCCGCGCCCCGTGAACTCGACGAGACCGACATGGGGAAGGACTGGGAACGTCGGCCGCGCCGAGTTCACGGGCAGTGCCCCCGGGCAAGCCAGCCAGGTGCACGCCTTCGGGCATGGGGCGAAGCCCGGCTGGAGCTACCATCTGCACTCATGCTGGATCCCGCCCTCTTCACCGCCCCCGCCATGCGAGCCGCGCTGGCTGCGCGGGACATCAGCCAGGTGTACCGCTTGCTCAACAAGGCCGGTGTCCCGCAGCGCACGATCGCTGCGCTGGCCGGGCAGAGCCAGAGCGAGGTCTCAGAGATCATCAAAGGACGCCGGGTGCAGGCGTACGACGTGCTCGACCGCATCTGCACCGGCCTTGGTATCCCGCACAAGATGATGGGGTTGTCCGACGGTGCCTATCCTGTAGACAGCCCGGTCTCTGAGCCGGGCGAGGAGGACGAGGCGGAGGTGCTGCGGCGCCAGTTCGATCACCTGGTCACGTTCGCGGGCGTGGCTCTGTTCGGCACTACCGTCCCCGGGCTGGGGGAGTCGCGCCCAGCTTTGCCGTCGGGCCAGCCGCTGGCCGTCCCCGCGCGGATCGGGCGGACTGACGTCGAGGCGATCCGGGACTTGACCAGAGCTGTCGCCGATGTTGCCCGGACCGTGGGCGGCCAGGCCGGGCCGGCCTGCTCGCTGGCGGACTGGGCCGATCGCTGCCTGGCAGCGGACGCATCAGACGCCACTCGCCAGGCCCTGCTGGCTGCGCTCGCTGATCTGCACGTTATCGCTGCGTGGTGCTGCCACGACAGTTACGTGCCGGTGCTGGCGTACCAGCATTTCACCCGGGCCGTGGAGCTGGCGATCGAGGCCGGGGACAGCTACCGGGCCTCGTATGCGCTGCGCTATGCCGCGTCGATGCTGATTGGTCGGGATCAGCCCAACAATGCCCTGAAGCTGACCCAGCTGGCCGAGCTGCACCTGGCCGACGCACCGGGTGATGATCCGCGCGTCGCGCCGCTGCGCTCCGGGCTGATAGTGGTGTCGGCACTGACTCAGGCGCAGCTGGCGGATCCGGGCTCGGCGGCGGTGGCCCGCCGGGTGCGGTCGGAGCTGGCTCGCAGCCGGGATGGCTGGGAGCCGCTCTCCCTTCACGGTCGTGCAGACATGGATCTCTCGACATCCATGGTTTATCTGCACCTGGGCGCACTCGACATCGCCGAGCCGATGGCCGCGGTCTCCGTGCGGACCTTCGCCCAGGGCCATCACGGGCGTGAGGGGATGCTGGCGGGCATCACGTTGGCCCGGGTGCATCTGCTCGCCGGTGAGCCCGACGCGGCCCGCCTGGCCACCCAGGCGATCGAGGCGGTGCTCCCGCTGCGGTCCGGTGTCGCCCGCACCCGGTTAGCTCCCCTGGCCCGGGACCTGCAGACCAGATCGAGACCAGACTTCGCTGAGCTCGCTCGCCAGGCACAAAAGATAGCAACGACACGAATGTGATATTACGACGGTGTCGTTGTGTGCGGGCATGCCGGTCTCGGCGAGGAACCCCGCCGCCTGGACCAGGGCCAGCGGCAGGTCGCCGAGAGCCTCGGCTAGGCGGTCGGCTTCAGCCTCACCGGCTCCGGGCCGGGAGACGTGGATCAGCTCCACCGACTCCGGGCGGGGCAGCACATCGACCCCCACCCGGGCGGCGAGCTCACCCCAGCCGGGGTTCCGGGACGTGATCACGATGTGCCCCGGGCCTGCGGGCAGCCAATCACGCAGGTCACGAGACGACTCGGCATTGTCGAGCACCAGCAGCCACCGGCCGTGGCTGCGCAGATAGGCGCGCAGCGCCCCGACTGCGCTCGCTGTGTCCGCCCGCGGCGGGGCCAGCTCGAGCTCGACTGCGAGTGCCGCGTACTGCGCACCGATCAGGCCGGTCTCCTCAGCGCTGACCCACCACACCACGTCGTAGGCGCCCGCGTAGCGGTACGCATATTCGATCGCCATTTGGGTCTTGCCCACCCCGCCCACGCCGTGCAGCACTTGCACCACGGCCGTCCCACCGGACCGCAACCGCTCCCGGACACCCACGAGCGTGGCGTCCCGGCCGACGAACCCCGGGTTGCGCGGGCTGACGTTCCACACCGCGGGCAACATCCCCGGCAACCGCGGCCCCGCCTCCCCCCGGCCGGTCAACGCCCCCGCCCGCCCACTGCCGGGAAACACCGGTTTGCCATCCGGACGTGCGGGACCCTGCGCTGCTGCGATCAACCGGCGCGCTGCCTCGGCTTCGTCCACGTCGAACAGCTCGACGCGCAGCAGCGGACTCAGCAGCCGTGGCACCGCGCACGGCTCGACCTGCACCGGCACCAACCGGCGCTCACCATCGCCGTCCTTGACCAGCGCCGACGTCCACTCCTCGGAGGTGTACCGCAGGTCCTCGAAATAGGCTTGCGAGAACAGGGCCACCACCCGGCATCCATGGCGCGGTGCATCTTGGTGACGAAGTTCTCGCCCACCGCCCAGTCCCAGCAATCCAGCTCCACGGTGTACCCGGCTTCAACCAGATGCCACGCGACCCACTCCGCGCCCACGCCTGATCCCGCCCAGCATGACTGACAAAAAAATCCACGCCCCGCACACCTCCGTCCACGAACCGTGTTCTGGATGCAGACTGCCACTATCGGGCGCCGAATAACAGCAGTCTGCATCCAGAACGCGGGAAAGGGGAGGGTTATGGTGGGGGCAGTAGGCGGGTGATGAGGGTTGTGGAGTCTTGCGGTTCTCGTGCTGCGGTGCGTAGCTGCTCGTAGGCGAGCCGGTACGTGCCGACCTCGCGCAGCGTCTCCAGGTACATGCCGCCGGTGAGCTGCGCCGTATACGCGATGTGGGGGTCCTGGGGATCGGCGAACTCCAGGACGCTGAACGCCCCGCTGCTCATCGCCGGATGGGCACCGCTGTCAAACGGCAGCACCCGGATGACGACGTTGGGCAACGCCGCGGCGTCGGCGAGGTGGCCGAGCTGGGCCCGCATCACCGCGGGGCCTCCAACGCATTGCCGCAGCGCACCTTCCGCGATGATGACGTCAAGCGTGATCGCGGTGTCCCCGGTGAGCCGGTTCTGCCGGTTCTGCCACAGGCTGACCACCATGGCCTGCTCGTCGGGGGTGCGGGGTTGTGGATTGGCGTCGAGCACGGCGGCGGTGTAGTCCGCGGTCTGCAGCAGATCGGGGACTACACCGAGCTCGAAGATGAAGATGCGGGAGGCTTCTGCCTCCAGGCCGAGATAAACCTCGAACCACGCCGGAAAGACCTCGCTGTACTGGCGCCACCAGCCGCGTTGCCCGGCCTCGCGGGCGAGCGCCACCAGCGCCTCCGCCTGCGGCCCGGTCACATTATACACCGCGAGCAGCTCACGGACATCGCCGGGGCGCACCATCATGTGGCCGTGCTCCACTCTGCTGATCTTGCTGGCTGACCAGCCGAGCCGGCTGGCCACGTCGCTGGAGGCGAGACCGGCATCCTCGCGCAGCCGGCGCAGAGCCATGCCGAGGCGACGGCCGCGCAGGGTCGGAGAGTAAATAGGCATGGCAGAACCCTGCCCGATGATCGCCCCACCCGCCATCCCGAACCGCGTTCTGGATGCAGACTGCCGTAATCTGGGCCCGAATAACAGCAGTCTGCATCCAGAACGCGGGAAGGGACGGGGGAGCGGGCGGTTAGGTTGAGGTGGTTTTCTGGAGGGTGCCGGCGACCGGTTTGAGGTGGGGGGAGTGCTCGTCGGCGTGGTAGTCTTGGGGGTTGGTTTGGTCGGTGCCGTTGAATACCCGCATTTGCCGGAGCGCGGCGGTGACCAGGGCGGCTACCACGAGGTTGCCGGTCAGGGCGATGAGGCCGGCGTAGATCTGGACCGGTGAGCCGACGAAGGGTTCCCAGCCCAGCAGCGACAGCGAGCCCAGCTGGAGCGCCGAGCCACCGAAGTGCGCCGCGCCGGTGGCGGGGTTGGGGATGCCGTAGAGCATCGACAGGCCCCACGCCAGGCCGGCCGCCCATCCCGCGAGCAGGCCCCAGCGGTGAAACCAGCGGGTGTAGAGCGCGATCGCCACCGCAGGCAGGGTCTGCAGGATGATCACCCCGCCGATCAGCTGCAGGTCGATGGCGTACTGCGGGTCGATGAAGACGATGAACGCGACTGCGCCGAGCTTCACCACCAGCGAGGCGAGCTTGGCCTGCTGCGTCTCGGCCCGGGAGTCGGCGCCGGGGTTCAGGTAGGGCTTGTAGATGTTGCGGGTCCACAGGTTCGCCGCCGCGATGGACATGATCGCCGCCGGCACCAGCGCGCCGATCCCGATGGTGGCGAAGGCGACACCGGTGAACCAGGCCGGGAACTGGGTGTCGAAGAGCACCGGGATGATCGTGTTGGAGTCCGGTCGGCCGGTGGCCGCGTTGACGATCGGCGTGGACCCCGCGGCGATCGCCGCGAACCCGAGCAGCGCGATCAGCCCGAGCAGCAGCGAATACGCCGGCAGCGCCGACATGTTCCGCTTGATCACGTTGCGGCCCCCGGAGGCCAGCACCCCGGTCACCGAGTGCGGGTACAGGAACAGCGCCAGCGCCGAGCCGAAGGCCAGCGTCGCGAATTGCAGCTGGTTGTTGGCGTTGAGCAGCAGCCCGTCGGCGGTCGCCGGGGAGGCGGTGAACTTGGTGTTCGCGGCGTCGAAAATGGTGCCCCAGCCGCCCAGCCTGGCCGGCAGGTACACCACCGCCACGGCGATCACCAGGTAGATCAGCCCGTCCTTGACGAACGCGATCAGCGCCGGGGCGCGCAAGCCGGACTTGTAGGTGAAGACGGCGAGGATGACGAACGCCACGATCAGCGGCAGGTGCCCGACGATGCCGGTGCCGTTGAGCCCCATCGTGCGCACCACCGCTTCCAGCCCGACCAGCTGCAGCGCGATGTAGGGCATGGTCGCCACGATCCCGGTGATCGCCACCACCAGCGCGAGCCCCGGCGAGCCGTAACGGCCGTGCACGAAGTCGGCGGGCGTGACGTACCCGTGCACCCGCGACACCGACCACAGCCGCAGCAGCGGCAGGAACACCAGCGGGTAGGCGATGATCGTGTAGGGCAGCGCGAACAGGCCCAGCGCACCGGCCCCGAACACCAGCGCCGGGACGGCGACGAAGGTGTAGGCGGTGTAGAGGTCACCGCCGATGAGAAACCAGGTGATCCACGAGCCGAACTTCCGGCCGCCGAGGCCCCATTCGTCCAGGTGGTCCAGGGTGGCCGGCCGCCGCCACCGCACAGCGACGAAGCCGAGCACCGTGACCAGGCCGAACAGCAGCGTGAAGACGATGATCTCGGTCCACTGCGGGTTCATCGCTGGTCACCCCGCGTCATCAGGTACACCACAGCGGTGCAGATCACCCCGACCGGCACCCACAGGAACTGGTACCAGTAGAAGAACGGGAACCCCCACACCCGCGGCTCAACCCGGTCATACACCGGCGTAACCAACATCAGCAACGGAACCCCCAACAACAAGTTCCACCAACTCCAGCGCAACGACGACATCCCGACATTATGCGCATTCAGCGGGCTCAGCGGGGTAAAACGAGCCTGAATAACCCCGCTCAGCCCGCTGAATGCGGTCACGGGCGGTGCAGGCGCAGCGTCAGCGCGTGGAGCTGGTCGTGCATCGTGGTGGGGAGGGTGGTGCCGATCGTGGCGAACCACTGGGTGATGCGGGGGAGTTCGGCCCGCCACTCGTCGATGTCCACGGCGAGCGCGGCGGCGACGTCGCCGGGTGGGGTGGCCAGGCCGGACAGGTCGAGCGCTGCGGCGGTGGGCACCCGGCCGATCGGGGTGTCGGCCGCCGCGGCCCGGCCCTCGATCCGCTCGATGACCCACTTCAGCACCCGGCTGTTCTCCCCGAAACCCGGCCACAGGAAGCGCTGGTCGGCGCCGCGGCGGAACCAGTTCACGTAGAAGATCCTCGGCAGCTTGCTGGCGTCGGCGCCGTTGCCGACGTTGATCCAGTGCTGGCAGTAGTCCCCGGCGTTGTAGCCGATGAACGGCAGCATCGCCATCGGATCGCGGCGCACCTCGCCGATCCGCCCGGCCGCCGCGGCGGTCTTCTCGCTGGACAGCGTGGCACCCAGGAACACCCCATGCTGCCAGTCGAACGCCTCGTTGACCAGCGGGATGGTGTCGGCCCGGCGGCCGCCGAACAGGATCGCCGAGATCGGCACGCCGGCCGGGTCGTCCCACTCCTCGGCGAGCACCGGGCATTGCGCCATCGGGGTGCAGTACCGCGAGTTCGGGTGCGCGCCGCACCGCCCGGAAGCGCCGTCGGCGGGTGTCCAGTCCTGCCTGGTCCACGACGTGACGTGCGGCGGTTTGCCGTCCATGCCCTCCCACCAGATGTCGCCGTCGTCGGTGAGCGCGACATTGGTGAAGATCGAATTGCCCGACTCCAGGGTGCGCATGGCGTGGGGATTGGTCGTCCAGCTGGTGCCCGGGGCCACGCCGAAGAACCCATTCTCGGGGTTCACCGCGTAGAGCCGGCCGTCGGCGCCGAAGCGCAGCCAGGCGATGTCATCCCCCAGCGTCTCGGCTTTCCAGCCCGGGATGGTCGGCTGGAGCATCGCCATGTTGGTCTTGCCGCAGCCCGAGGGAAACGCAGCCGCGAGGTAATAGGCTCGGTTCTGCGGGCTGGTCAGCTTGAGGATCAGCATGTGCTCCGCGAGCCAGCCCTCGTCGCGGGCCATCGCCGAGGCGATCCGCAGCGAGTAGCACTTCTTGCCCAGCAGCGCGTTGCCACCGTAGCCGGAGCCGAAGCTCCAGATCAGCCGTTCCTCGGGGAAGTGGCTGATGTACTTGGTATCGCTGCACGGCCAGGGCACATCGGCCGTGCCGGGTTCCAGCGGGTGGCCCACCGAGTGCAGGCACGGCACGAAGTCCGCGTCGGTGCCGTCGGGCCGGGTGAATGTGCGCAGCGCCCGGTCACCCATCCGGGTCATGATTTTCATCGAGCACACCACGTAGGCGGAATCGGTGATCTCCACGCCCAGCTTGGGATTCGGGTCCGCCAGCGGGCCCATGCAGAACGGCACCACGTACATCGTCCGGCCGCGCATGCACCCCCGGTACAGCTCGGTCATGACCGCTTTCATCTCGTCTGGGTGCATCCAGTTGTTGGTGGCCCCGCAGTCTTGCTGCGCTCGCGAGCAGATGAAGGTGCGCTCTTCCACCCGGGCCACGTCGGACGGGTCCGATACCGCCCAGAACGAGTTCGGCTTGCGGTCCAGCCGGGTGAACGTGCCAGCGTCGACCAGCTGGGTGGTGAGCCGGTCCCACTCCTGCTCGGACCCGTCACACCAGACGACCCGGTCTGGCCTGGTCAGCTCGGCGGTCTCGCGTACCCAATGGCGCAACCGTGCGTGGCTGGTCGGGGCACTGTCCAGACCCGGGATGGTCGCTGCAGTCACCACATGTCTCCTACCTGCGGGAACGCCGAGGACCGCCCCTGCGGAACACGGGCGGTAAGGCATCGAGAGGATGACTGCAAGGTTAACGCCGGAAAGCTGCTCAGTGCGCAGCGGCGGATGAGAAATGCCTCACAAGACCGCTCACGATGAGCGGACCACAGGTGCTAGCTGGCCTGGCTCACCGAGGACATGTTGAAGTCGGGTACCCGGACTGGCGGCATCGAGGTGCGGGGGAACCAGTCCTTGCCCTCCCGGCACAGCGTGCCCTCGGTCGTGCCGACCTCGCTGGTGCGGCGGAGCAGGTCGATCGGGCTCTCGTTGAACCGGAAGTTGTTCACCTGGCCGACCACCTCACCGCCTTCGATGAGGTACACCCCGTCCCGGGTCAGCCCGGTGAGCAGCAACGAGGTCGGGTCGACCTCACGGATGTACCACAGGCAGGTCAGCAGCAGCCCCCGCTCGGTGCGGGCCACCAGGTCGTCGGTCGACGCCGCCGACCCACCGGTCAGCATCAGGTTCTCCGGTGGCGGGGTGAACTCCCCACCCAGCTCCGCCGCGGCCGCCCGGGGGTAGGCCAGTGCGTTGACCGTGCCGTCGCGCAGCCAGTCCACCCGGTGCACCGGGGCGCCGTTGTCGAACACGCTCATCCAGTCACCCGAGGAGCTGGTCGCCAGGAACGGCGCCGTCGGCAGGCCCGGCGCGGCCGGATCGCTGGACAGCGTCAGCGGCAGGTCGGTGAGCCGCTCACCCCGCCGGGTCGGCGAGCCCGACCCGGCGGCAGGCGACCACGGCGAGCGCCCCTCGTGCGCCGGGCGGCCCTCCATCGACCAGACCAGATCGATCATCAGATCGGCCACCGCCGACGGCGGCAGGATGGTCTCGTACCGGCCCGCGGGCAGCTCCAGGCGGCGCTGCGACCAGCCCAGCCGCCGCCGCACCTCGGCGATGAGCGCGGTGAGATCCAGGTCGGTGAAATCAGCCGTGTAGGCCCCGGCCCAGGCGCTGCGGGCGAGGTCGCCGGCGACCTTGCCGTTGACCTCCACGGTGCCGGTGGGCTGCACCCAGCGCCGGCGCAGCCCGGTTGAGGACGCCAGCCAGGTGGTCTCCAGGCGGTGTGTGGCGAAGCCGTACAGCAGCTCGTTACGAAGCTCGTTACGGGAATCGCCGAACGCCGCGGCCAGCTCGTCCGCCAGCCTGGCGAACACCCCGATCTCGGTGGCCGCCGCCGGGGCGCCGAAGTCACCGTCGGCCGGGCCCGCCACCAGCGGCGCGACATCCCGGGCCGGCCCGGACTGGCGGGCAGCGTCCTCGCTGGCCGCCACCACCGCGCGGACCTCGCCGAGGTCGGCGCCATTGCCGCTGACCACACCGATGGCCGGGCCACCGGCCCCATCCACCACCGAGATCACCGAGAACCAGCGGGTCGTGGTGTGCCCGTTGGTGGTCATCGTGCTGTTCGCCCAGCGCAGGTTGACCTCGCTGACATCGGTGAGCAGCACGACGCACCCGTCGGCTTGGGATGCGGCCAGGGCGGCCGTGGTCAGCTCATCGGCACGGATCACTGACCGGACTCCTCGCGGGTATTGAGCACCGTGACACCGCGGAACAGCGCCGACGGGCATCCGTGGCTGACCGCCGCGACCTGGCCGGGCTGAGCCTTGCCACAGTTGAGCGCACCACCCAGCAACCACGTCGAGGCGCCACCCACCGCGTCCAGGGCACCCCAGAAGTCGGTGGTGGTGGCCTGGTAGGCGACGTCGCGCAGCTGCCCGGCCAGCCGGCCGCCCTCGATGCGGTAGAAGCGCTGCCCAGTGAACTGGAAGTTGTAGCGCTGCATGTCGATCGACCAGGAGCGGTCGCCGACGACGTAGATGCCGCGCTGCACCCCGGAGATCAGCTCCGGGGTCGTGGTGTCGGTGCTGGGGTCGGGCTGCAGCGACACGTTGGCCATCCGCTGGATGGGCACGTGGTGCGGCGAGTCGGCGAACGCGCAGCCCGCGGAGCGCTCCAGCCCCAGCCGGCGGGCGAAGACCCGGTCGGTCTGGTAGCCGACCAGGGTCCCGCCGGCCACCAGGTCCCACCGCGAGGTGGCGACCCCGTCGTCGTCGTAGCCGATGCTGGCCAGCCCGTGCGGCTGGGTGCGGTCGCCGGTGACATGCATGGCCGGTGCGCCGTAGCGCAGGGTGCCGAGCTTGTCCGGGGTGGCGAAGGAGGACCCGGCATAGGCTGCCTCGTAGCCGATCGCCCGGTCGTACTCGGTGGCGTGCCCGACCGACTCGTGGATCGTCAGCCACAGGTTGGTCGGGTCGATCACCAGGTCGTACTGCCCGGCTGGCACGCTGGGCGCCGTGACCTTCTCGGCCAGCCACTCCGGGATCTGCGCGAGTTCGCCGTCCCAGTCCCAGATGGTGCTGCCGGTCAGGTACTCCCAGCCCCGGGCAGCCGGTGGCGCGCAGGTCCGCATGCTCTCGAACGAGCCGGCCGCCCGGTCCACCGCGGTGGCGGTGACCACGGGGTGCAGCCGTACCCGCTGCTGGGTGGTGCTGGTGCCGGCGGAGTCGGCGTAGAACTTGGCCTCCTTGGCCGCCTGGAAGGACACGTCGGTGTGCTCGACGCCGTCCGCGGCGAGCAGCCGGTGCGACCACCCCGACAGCAGCGCCACCTTCTCACCCAGCGGCACCGTGAACGGGTCGATCACGTGATCGCCGACCCACACCGCGTCGGCGTGCACCGGCTCGGCCGCCAGCTCCACCCGCTCGGCGTTGAGCGGGCGCAGCGTGCGGGCCACCTCGACGGCCCGCTGCGCGGTCGCCACGGCGGACTGCGGGGTCAGCTCCAGATGCGAGGCGAACCCCCAGGTGCCCTCGACGATCACCCGGACGGCCAGCCCGACCGTGGTCGAGTCCTGCGCCGTCGCGACCGTCCCGTCGCGCAGCTGTATCAGCTGGTAGTTGATCCGCTCGATCCGGACGTCGGCGTGCTCGGCGCCCAGCTCGCGGGCCCGTTGCAGGGCGGCGTCGGCCACCGGCCGCAACGGCAGGGCAAGGAAGTCCGGATCGATCACGCCGGTGCTCACAGTCGCTGACCCTAGCCGAGGTCATGGGTTTAACCAGGGTCCCGGTAGGGGATAACCCTCATGTGCCTGGCTGCGCGTCGCGGCATCGTTATGAGTGTCGGACGGGGGAGACAACAGCCAAAGATCGAGACCCAGGGCCTGACAAGCCGCACTCGATCTGCCTGGGCGCCGCGCCGGGACGCCCAGGCACCCGCCGACACCCGCGGCGCGCAGTTTCGGGGGATGCGCGACGGGGTATCTGAGGGCGGGTAGGGGCCCGGGTCGCCATTCGGG
>JBOHFT010000078.1:0-18971 GCA_050699815.1 Pseudonocardiaceae bacterium
CCGCTATGTTATCGAGCAGGTGATCGCGAACTTCAAGACCTGGCGGATTATGCACACCGACTATCGACGGCCACTCTCGACGTTCACCACAACGATCTCAACGGTGGTTGGTTTACATTTCTACTTGACCGGCTGAATAACCCTCATTATGCAGCGATTCGCAGCACACCAGCAAGCCCCGGAGATGACTGTTGGCATTCAGCGGGCTGAGCGGGGTTATTGGCACCCTGATAACCCCGCTCAGCCCGCTGAATGCGGGGATGCGGCGAGCTGGCCGCAGGCGGCGGCGATCTCGCGGCCGCGGGTGTCGCGGACGGTGCAGGGGACGCCGGCTGCGCGCACCCGGGCTAGGAACTCCTGCTGCACGGGTAGCGGGCTGGCGTCCCAGGCGCTGCCCGGGGTGGGATTGAGCGGGATGAGATTGACGTGCACCAGTGACCCGAGGCGTTCGGCCAGCAGCCGGCCAAGCAGATCGGCCCGCCACGGTTGGTCGTTGACGTCCCGGATCAGGGCGTACTCGATGGACACCCGGCGCCCGGTGGTGTCCGCGTAATGCCGCGCCGCGCCGAGCACCTCGGCCACCTTCCAGCGGCTGTTGACCGGGACGAGGGTGTCGCGCAGCTCGTCGTCCGGGGTGTGCAACGACACCGCCAGCGTGACCTGCATCCCTTCGGCGGCCAGCCGCCGGATCGCCGACACCAGGCCCACCGTGGACACCGTCACCGAGCGCTGGGACAGGCCCAGGCCGTCCGGGACCGGGTCGGTGATCCGGCGGACGGCGGTGACCACCCGCTGGTAGTTGGCCAGCGGCTCCCCCATGCCCATGAACACGACATTGGACAGCCGCCCGGGACCACCGGGCAGCTCCCCGCCGCGCATCGCGGCCGCGGCCGCGCGCACCTGGTCGACGATCTCCGCGGTGGACAGGTTGCGGGTCAGCCCACCCTGCCCGGTGGCGCAGAACGGGCAGGCCATCCCGCAGCCGGCCTGGCTGGAGACACACACCGTGGCCCGGTCCGGGTAGCGCATCAGCACGCTCTCGGTGAGCACACCGTCCGCCGCACGCCACAGCGTCTTTCGGGTCGTGCCGCCGTCGCAGGAGACGTGCCGCGCCGCGGTGGCCAGTTGCGGGAGCAGCGCGGCAACGAGCCGGTCCCGGCCTGCGGCCGGCAGGTCGGTCATCGCGGCCGGATCGGTGGTCAGCCGGGCGAAATAATGCCGGGCGAGCTGGTCGGCGCGAAACACCGGCTCGCCCAGCGCGTGCACCGCAGCGCGGCGCTGGTCGCGGTCCAGGTCGGCGAGGTGGCGCGGCGGCAGACCCCGGCGCGGGGCCTCGAACACCAGTGGGAGCACAGTCATGTCACGTTGAAGTGTCCCATGCAGGACTCGCGGCGCAGGTGCAGGCGGTAGCGCACCGGGATGGTCAGCCCCCGGGTCTGCGCGATCGCCCGCGCTGCCACCTCGGGGGTGAACTCGATGCGCAGCGCGCGCTCCAGGTCACCGCGATCGGTGAAGCGCCACACCGTGTCCACCCGGCGGCAGTCGAAGCCCTGGGCGGCGAAGAACGCCTCGACCACCGCCGGCCGGTAGCGGGGCGCTGCCGCGCACAACCACTCACCGTAGGGAGCGTGGGTGGCGTCCAGGTCGATGACGGCTAGGGTCCCGCCGGGACGCAGCACCCGGCGGGCCTCAGCCAGGCCGCGTTCGCAGCCCGGGCCGAAGAAGTAGGCGATGCGGGCATGCACCAGATCGGCGCTGGAATCGGGCAACGGCAGCCGTTGGGCGCGACCGGGCAGGACCCCGACGTTGGGCAGGTCGCGGGCCCGCCGGCGGGCCCGCGCCACCAGCGGAGGGTACGGCTCCACGCCGACCACGCTGCGGGCCTGCTGGGCGAATCGGGGCAGGTGGAACCCGTCGCCGCAGCCGATGTCGACGACGTCCGCACCGGACCAGTCGATCCGATCGGCCAGCGCCGCCCACAGCGCCCCGTCGGCGTCGACTGCCTGGTTCTCCCGCTCGTAGGCCTGCGGCCAGTTCCAGATGTTCGGGCTGGGCAGCACGCCAGGGTCGGTCACGGGCTCAACCGCCGGCCGGGACGAACAGGCTCAGCAACAGCCAGGCAACGACCGCCGAGGGCAGCAGCGAGTCGAGCCGGTCCATCAACCCGCCGTGGCCCGGCAGCAGGGTGCCCATGTCCTTGACTCCGAGGTCACGCTTGATCAGGGATTCGACCAGATCCCCGCCGGTGGCCGTGACCGCGATCGCCGCCCCGAACAGCACCCCCTGCCACGGCTGCCCACCGAGCAGGTAGGTCAGCGACAGGGCACCGGCGGCGGTCCCGGCCACCAGCGATCCGATGAATCCCTCCCAGGACTTCCGCGGGCTGATCGACGGCGCCATCGGGTGCCGCCCGCCCAGCGCGCCCGCGGCGTAGCCTCCGGTGTCCGACGCCACCGCGGCGACCATCAGGCACAATGCCCGCTCCGCACCGTCAGCAGGAACTACCAGCAGCGTGCCGAAGGCGGCGAATCCGGGCAGGTAGGCCGCGGTGAACACCGACGCGCTGACGTCCCGGACGTAACCTGCCGCGCCCCCGGGGAACCGCCACACCAGGCAGGCCAGCGCAGTGATCACGAACGCGACCACTAACCCGTCCCGTCCGAACGGCCAGGCCAGCCAGACCATGGCCTGCCCGCCGAGCAGCACCGGCGGCAGCGCGACCTGGGTGCCGGCCCGGCGCAACGCCGTGGCCAGCTCCCAGCTGGACACCGCCACCGAGGCGGCCACGATCCCGATGAACGCCTGGCGCACCGTGAACAGCGCAACGAGGATCCCGGCGCCCATGAGCAACCCGACGATGATCGCGGCCCACAGGTTGCGGCCCGCCCGCCTGGCGCGGGGCCTGCCGTCCGCGTGCGCTGCGGTAGGGGGATGCTCGGGCAGGCCGGTGGCAGACAATCAGACCTCGAGCAGCTCGGATTCCTTGTGCTTGACGAGCTCGTCGACCTGGCCCACGTATCGGTGAGTGGTGGCCTCGAGCTCCTTCTCGGCCCGCGCTACGTCGTCCTCACCCGCCTCGCCGTCCTTGGCGATCCGGTGCAGCTCCTGATTGGCCTTGCGGCGGATGTTGCGGATGGACACCTTGGCGTCCTCTCCCTTGGTGTGCGCCACCTTAACCAGATCCCGGCGGCGTTCCTGGGACAGCTGCGGGATGAGCACGCGGATGATCGTGCCGTCGTTGGTGGGATTGACGCCGAGGTCGGAGTCCCGGATCGCCTTCTCCATGAGCCGCAGCTGGCTGGGGTCGTAGGGCTTGATCACGGCCATCCTGGCTTCCGGGACCGTCACGCTGGCCAGCTGGACCAGTGGAGTGATGGCGCCGTAGTACTCCACAACGATCTTGGAGAACATCGACGGGCTGGCTCGGCCAGTACGCACCGTGGCGAGGTCCTCCTTGGCGACCGACACGGCCTTGTCCATCTTCTCCTCAGCGTCAAAAATGGTGTCGTCGATCACGGCTGCTCCTTGTCCGGCACCCGGCTGGCGCCTGGGCGTGGCCTATCCCAGTATCTCCCCTGTGGGAACTGCACAACCGACCGGTCTCACGCCGGGGAGCTGACCAGGGTCCCCATCGGCTCACCGCGCACCGCACGCGCGATGTTGCCCTCAGTGAGCAGATTGAACACGATGATCGGCAGCTTGTTGTCCATGCACAGGCTGAACGCGGTCGCGTCCGCTACCTTGAGCCCACGCTCCAGCACTTCACGATGAGTGATGTGGCGGAACATCGTGGCCGACGGGTCGGTCTTGGGGTCGGCGGTGTACACTCCATCGACCGCCTTGCCCATCAGCAGGACCTCGCAGCCGATCTCCAGCGCCCGTTGCGCGCCGGTGGTATCGGTGGAGAAGTAGGGCATCCCGACCCCGGCCCCGAAGATCACCACGCGGCCCTTCTCGAGGTGCCGGATGGCCCGCCGGGGGATGTAGGGCTCCGCTACCTGACCCATGGTGATCGCGGTCTGCACGCGGGTCCCGAGTTTGTGCTCACGTTCCAGGTAGTCCTGCAGAGCCAGGCAGTTCATCACCGTGCCGAGCATGCCCATGTAGTCGGCCCGGGACCGTTCCATGCCACCCAGCGTCAGCTCTTCGCCGCGGAAGAAGTTCCCCCCGCCGATCACCACGGCCATCTGCACCCCGGTGGCGACCACATCGGCAATCTGGCGCGCGACGGCCTTGACGACGTCGGGGTCCACCCCGACGCCGCCGCCGCCGAACATCTCACCGCCGAGCTTGAGCAGCACCCTGCGGTAAGCGGGACCCACGAAGCCGTTCATACCTGCGTCACGCCTGGCCGACCTCGAAGCGGGCAAACCTCCGCACCGTCACCCCGGCCTCGTCCAGGATGGCCTTGACGGTCTTCTTGGAGTCCTGCACGGAGGACTGCTCCAGCAGCACAGTGTCCTTGAAGAAGCCGTTGAGGCGGCCTTCGGCGATCCTCGGCAGCGCCGACTCGGGCTTGCCCTCCTGGCGGGCGGTCTCCTCGGCGATGCGCCGCTCGCTGGCCAGCACCTCGCCGGGGACGTCGTCGCGGGTGACGTAGCGCGGTTTCATCGCGGCCACCTGCATCGCCACGGCACGCGCCGTCTCAGGCGACCCACCGTGGTACTCGACCAGCACGCCCACCGCGGGCGGCAGATCAGAGGCGCGCCGGTGCAGGTAGGTTGCCACTTCGCCGCCGAAGGACACCACCCGGCGCAGCTGCAGCTTCTCGCCGATCTTGGCCGAGACGGCCTGCACCACATCGTCCACCGTGGCGCCGTCCAGCTCGGCCTGCGCGAGGGCGTCGACGTCGGCAGGCCGGATCCGGATCGCCGCAGCGACGATCTTGTCGGCGAGCTCCTGGAAGTCGGCGCCCTTGGCCACGAAGTCGGTCTCGCAGTTGAGCTCGATCATCACGCCACCCCCGGCGGCCACCAGCCCGTTGGCGGTGGTGCGCTCGGCCCGCTTGCCGACATCCTTGGCACCCTTGATGCGCAGGAACTCGACCGCCTGGTCGAAGTCACCGCCGGACTCCTCCAGGGCTTTCTTGCAGTCCATCATCCCGGAACCCGTCAGGTCCCGGATGCGCTTGACATCGGCGGCGGAGTAGTTCGCCATGGTGGCTTTCCGTCCTGTCGTTCGGTAGTTTCCGTCGTGAACATTCAGCTTCTCAGGCGGGCGTCACGCCGTTGGTCGCCGCCATCGATTCGGCCTGCGCCGGCGCGGTCGGCGGTTCCGCCGGGTCGCCGGAGACCATCAGCTCCTGCTCCCATTCAGCCAGTGGCTGGTCGACACCGACCCCGGCCTCGGGCTTGTCGGAGCCGTCGGCTCCGCCGGAGCGCCCGGCCCGCGACATCAACCCGGCGGCGGTGGCGTCGGCCACTACCCGGGTGAGCAGCGCCGCGGAGCGGATCGCGTCGTCGTTGCCCGGGATGGGGTAGTCGACCTCATCGGGGTCGCAGTTGGTGTCCAGGATGGCCACCACCGGGATGCCCAGCTTGCGGGCCTCGCCAACGGCGATCTGCTCCTTTTTGGTGTCCACGATCCACACCGCGCTGGGCACGCGCTGCATGTCGCGGATGCCGCCCAGGGTCTTCTCCAGCTTGTCCTTCTCCCGGGTGCGCATCAGAATCTCCTTCTTGGTCAGCCCGGTGAAACCACCGGTCTGCTCCATGGATTCGAGTTCCTTGAGGCGCTGCAGGCGCTTGTGCACGGTGGAGAAGTTCGTGAGCATGCCGCCCAGCCAGCGGTGGTTCACGAAGGGCATGCCCACCCGCTGCGCGTGGTGCGAGATCGCTTCCTGGGCCTGCTTCTTCGTGCCGATGAACAGGATCGAACCGCCGTGGGCCACGGTCTGCTTGATGAACTCATAGGCCCGGTCGATATAGGTCAGCGTCTGCTGCAAGTCGATGATGTAGATGCCGTTGCGCTCGGTGAGGATGTAACGCTTCATCTTCGGGTTCCAGCGGCGGGTCTGGTGCCCGAAGTGCACGCCGGAGTCGAGCATCTGCTTCATGGTGACGACGGCCATGGCCGGTGCACACCTCAATGTGTCGGGGCGCGGCGGGCTCCCCCGACGCGCTCATGCGGTTGTCGCGGCGGGCCGGGTCAGACCGCCGCCCTGGCACCAGGCCGACGACCGGACCCCGCGCGATCACCGACCGCGACGAGGACCGCCGGACGCCGAAACCCTCACCAAGGCCCCATACGACTGAGCCCCGGTAGGGGGTAAGCGCTGGCACGCGAAGTCGGCCCGTTCACACGGGCCGCCTCTGCAGTGTAGAGCGTGCCCCGCGCTCCAACCCCAGCGAGGTGGATTCACCGTCGGCACCTGTCCCCATGGCCCCGGCCGTCCACAGCCGTGCGCCTCGCCGCTGGGCAGCCGGAGCCGGCCCGGGCACGCTGTCCGGCGTGTCTCGGGTTCTGATCTGCACCATGCTCATGGCTGTGCTGTCCGGCGGGTTGACGACGGCGCCGGAGGCTGCGACGGGGAGTCCGGAAGCGGCCCTGACCGGCTTGGCGATACGGCCTGGCCCAGACGGCACCGCTGACCTGCCCCGGCTGGGCGCCGGGAGGTTCGGCTGGCCGCTGCCCGGCACTCCAGCTGTGGTCCGGGGCTTCGACCCACCGGCGCGGCGGTACGGGCCAGGGCACCGCGGCGTGGACCTGGCTGCCGAGCCCGGGGCGCCGGTGCTCGCGGCGGGCGCTGGCACCGTGGTCTTCGCGGGGACCGTGGCCGGCCGTGGCGTGGTGTCGGTGGACCACCCGGGCGGTCTGCGCACGACGTATGAGCCGGTGTCTCCTGCGGTCTCCGCCGGTGACCGCGTGGCCAGGGGCGAGCAGATCGCCACCGTGATGGTCGGCCACCCCGGTTGCGCCACCACGGCCTGCCTGCACTGGGGTGTCCGGCACGGTGGGGACTATCTGGACCCGCTGCGCCTGCTCGCGATGGCACGGGTGCGCCTGCTGCCAATCGAGGGCCGGTGATCCCCGGGGCGCTCAGCCGGCGGAGGCTTCCAGCAGCTTGCTCCGTAGCCGGAGCACCGCCCGGGTGTGCAGCTGGCACACCCGGGACTCGGTGACTCCGAGCACCCGGCCGATCTCGGCGAGGGTGAGGTTCTCGAAGTAGTAGAGGGAGACCACGACGCGGTCCCGGTCGGTGAGCTGCGAGACCGCCTCGGCAAGCAGCCGCCGACTCTCGACCGAATCGAGGAAAGCTCCCGGTTCTTCCGCTTTGTCGTCGGGCAGCGTCTCGGCCAGCGAGGTGCCGCCGTAGCCGGCGGCGATGAGCTCGTCCAGCGCAACCACGCTGGTGAGCTGCAGCTGGGCGTAGAGCTCCCGCAGTTCGGCAACGGTGATGCCGAGCTCCGCGGCTACCTCGGCGTCGCTGGGGGATCGCTGCAGCTGACTTTCCAGTCGCTCCAGCGCACGCTCCACCTCCCGCGCTCGGCTGCGCACCGAACGGGGCACCCAGTCCTGGGCGCGCAGATCGTCCAGGATCGCCCCGCGGATCCGCTGCATCGCGTAGGTCTCGAACTTCAGGCCACGCTCGGGCTCGAACCGGTCGATGGCGTCCCACAGCCCGAACACGCCCGACTGCACCAGGTCGGCGACATCGACGTGGGCGGGCAGGCCGGTTCCCACCCGACCGGCCACGTACTTCACCAGCGGCGCGTAGTGCAGGACCAGCCGGTCGCGCAGCGTCGCGTCGCGAGCCTGCCCGTAGGCCCGCCACAGCGCGGCGATGCCAGCGTCCACCTCCTGGCCCCTCGCATCGGCGTTCCCGCTGCTGGACTCGGGATCGGCCCAAGGGGGATTGACCCAGTGGGGATTGACCCAAGGGGGATCGGCGGAGGGGACAGCGGTCAGGATGCGGTCGCGACCCCCGGAGCACTCAGGAACGGGGGTGGCTCCGCTCATGGATCGCCTTCAGCCTCTCGACAGTGACATGCGTGTAGAGCTGCGTGGTGGCGAGCGTAGCGTGACCGAGCAGCTCCTGAACGGCGCGCAGATCCGCACCCCCCTCCAGCAGATGCGTGGCGGCGCTGTGCCGCAGCCCATGCGGGCCCATGTCCGGGACACCGGCTACCGCGCCGACCGCGCCGTGCACGACAGCCCGGATGATTCGCTGATCTACCCGTCCACCCCGCGCGCCCAGGAACAGCGCCGGTGGTGAATGGGGCTGCACGAGAGCAGGGCGCCCGTGTTCGAGCCAGCGGAGCAGGGCGCGTTCCGCGGGCAGCCCGTAGGGCACGGCGCGTTCCTTCGCGCCCTTGCCGAGCACCCGGACCAGGCGCCGCGGCTCGTCGAGATCGCCGAGGTCGAGGCCACAGAGCTCAGCGACCCGGATCCCGGTCGCGTACAGCAGCTCCACTGCGGCGTGATCACGCAGAGCAACCGGATCCACCTCGGTGGCACCCCGTTGCGCCGCCTGGAGGACGGCAGCCGCCTGTTCCGGGTGCAGCACCGCGGGCAGGGCCCGGTGCGGCCGCGGCGCGACCAGCCGCGGCCCCGGGTCGCTTGCCAGCACACCAGCCCGGGTGGCCCAGGCGGTGAACGCGCGAGCCGCCGCCGTCCGCCGCGCCAGCGTGCTGCGCCGGTGGCCGCTGCGGTGCTGGGCTGCCAGCCAGCCGCGCAGCAGCGCGAGATCCAGCGCGGCGAGATCGCCGCGGCCCGAATCCACCAGGTACTGCAGCAGGGCGGCGACGTCGCCGCGGTAGGCCCGCACGGTGTGCGGTGACAGCCCGCGCACGGATCGCAGATGGGCCGCGAAGCGTTCCCGGTACGCGGCCAGGTCGTCGGGCAGCGCATCGGGTGCCGGCGAGTCCTCCCTCACCGGCAGGACGGTGCGCTCCCGACGGCGCCAGGTCAAGCACCGCCACGCCCGGGATCGCCAGATACCCGGTACCAGCCGGTCACCCCGCACCCCACCAACCCCTGCAGTTCCAGTAACGGCAGTGCCGATCGGACCCGATGCAGCGGTACCCCGGAGTCGCCCACGAGTTGCTCGGGATACCGGCTGGCCCGGGCGGGCAGCGCCTCGTACACCGCAAGCAGCTCTGGGCTCAGCCCATCGGTGCAGCGGCGGGGGGTGCTCAACGGCGGCGCGAGGTCGGTCCCGATCCGCCCCACGGCCTCGACCACCTCTGCTACCCGGGTGACCAGCACCGCCTGCTCCTCGCGCACCAGCAGGTGGCAGCCCACCGACAGTGCCGAGGTGATCGGTCCCGGCACTGCCATCACGATCCGGCCCAGCGCAGCCGCGGCGGTGGCGGTGCGCCGGGCGCCGCTGCGCACCCCGGCCTCGACCACGACGGTGCCGGCCGCGAACGCGGCGATCAGGCGGTTGCGGACCAGGAAGCGGAACCGCGCCGGCCGGACACCCGGGGGATACTCGCTGACCACCGCACCGCGCTCGGCAACCCGATCCAGCAGCCGATGGTGACCTGCGGGGTAGGCCCGGTCCAGCCCACAGGCCTGCACCGCGACGGTGCAGCCCTCGGCGGCCAGCGCGCCCCGGTGCGCCGCGCCGTCGATGCCGAACGCGGCTCCGGACACCACCGTGCGGCCGCCCTCGGCGAGCCCGTACCCGAACTCGGCAGCGACGTGCTCCCCGTAGCTGGTCGCGGCCCGGGCACCGACCACCGCCACCGCCCGCCCGCCGAGCTCATCAAGGCGGGCGGCTCCCCGCGCCCAGAGTGCTACCGGGGCGCGCCAGCGCTCGTCGGCCTGCGCAGTGGGTGTCTCAAAGCAGGTGAACGCCTCGGCGGGCCACTCGTCGTCCTCGGGAACCACCAGCCGGCCGCCGAGCGCGGCGATCGCGGAAAGGTCGGCCTCGGCTCGATCGTCGCCACGGCGGGCCCGGGTCTCCGCGGCCACCCGGTCGGGAACCTGCCCCGCGGCCACCAGCCGGGCCGCCCGCACCGGACCGACCTCGGTGATCAGCTCGGACAGGGCCGGGGCGGGGGGCTCGGCGACCCAGTTGAGGTAGGCGCGGGCCCGGCGCAGCTCGCGCTGTCCCTGGGTCACATCGCGCTGGGTCACATCGCGCTGGGTCACGCCGCCCTCCGGTCCCGTAGCCCCATCGCGGCGGACACGTCCTCAGCCAGCGGGTGATCCCGCCCTGCCAGGTCGGCCAGCGTCCAGGCCAACCGCAACGTCCGGTCCGCTCCCCTGGCCGTCACCAGGCCGCGATGCAGCGCCGCCTCGATCGGCTCGGTCACCGCCCTCGGCAGCCGGAAGCGCCGCCGCAGCACCGGCCCGGGCGCCTCAGCATTGGTGCTCCATCCGGTGCCCGCCCAGCGCGCACGGGCGGCACTGCGGGCCTGGATCACCCGCTGGCGCACCGTCGCGGTGCTCTCGGGCTCCGCCCCGCCCCGGCCCATGCCTCTCACCGGCCGCATCGCCACCTGCAGGTCCACCCGGTCCAGCAGAGGCCCGGACAGCCGGCCCAGGTAACGCCGGCGGGCCGACGGGGCGCAGATGCAGTCCCGGTCGTCCGGTGGAGCACACGGGCAGGGGTTCGCCGCGAGCACCAGCTGACACCGCGCCGGGTAACGCACCACCCCATCCCGGCGGGCCAACCGGACCTCGCCGTCCTCCAGCGGGGTGCGCAGCGCCTCCAGCGCCCGTGGCCCGAACTCGGCGACCTCGTCGAGGAACAGCACGCCGCGGTGGGCCCGGCTCACCGCACCGGGCTTGGCCAGCCCCGAACCGCCGCCGACCAGCGCGGCCAGCGAGCTGGTGTGGTGCGGCGCGACGAACGGGGGCGAGGTGATCAGCGGGGTCTCGGGGGCGAGCAGGCCGGCCACCGAGTGCACCGCGGTCACTTCGAGTGCCTCCTGGTCGGTGAGCGCGGGCAGCAGCCCGACCATCCGCTGGGCGAGCATGGTCTTGCCGGTCCCCGGTGGCCCGGTCAGCAGCAGATGGTGACCGCCTGCGGCGGCGACCTCCACCGCCCAGCGGGCGTCGGCCTGTTCCAGCACGTCGGCGAAGTCGGGGACGGCCACCGGCGGGGCCGGGCGCAGCGGCCCGGGGCGGGCCAGCCCGGCAGCGGGGTCACGCAGCCAGCCGAGCACCTCCTTCAGGCAGGTCGCGCCGTGCACCCGCACCCCGCCGACCAGCGCCGCCTCGGCAAGCGAGGCAGCCGGCACCACCACCTGGCCGATGCCTACCCGGCGGGCTGCGAGAACGGCCGGCAGCACCCCGCGCACCGGCCGCAGCCGGCCGTCCAGGGCCAGCTCCCCGATGAGCACCAGCCCGCGCAGCCGGCCGGCCGGGATCCGGCCGTCGGCGGCCAGCAGCGCACAGGCCAGGGCGAGGTCGTAGCTGCTGCCGCCCTTGGGCAGGGTGGCCGGCGACAGCGCGAGGGTCATCCGGCGCGGTGGCCACCGCCGGCCCGAGTTGAGCACCGCGGCCCGCACCCGGTCCCGGGCCTCGGACAGCGCGGTGTCGGGCAGGCCGACCATCTGCAGCCCCGGCAGGCCCGGGCCGATATAGGCCTCGATCTCCACCAGCACCCCGTCGACCCCGTGCAGCGCCACCGCCCAGGCACTCGCCAGCGACATCAGAACGCACCCTGCAGGTGCTCCACGGTGACCGGCCCATCCTGCGGGCACAGCACCGCCAGCACGTCGAAGCGGACCTCGCACCAGCCGACCCGGTAGGCCCGCAGCCACGCCGCGGTGACCCGCCTGATCCGGGCTGCCTTCGCCGGCGTCACGCCCTCCGACGGTTCCCCGTACCCCGTCCCCGACCGGGTCTTGACCTCGCAGACGACCAGGCGCTCGCCGTCGGTTGCGACCAGATCAAGTTCCCCCTCCCGGCAGCGCCAGTTGCGCGAGAGCACCACGAGCCCGGTGCCCGCCAGATAGTCCGCCGCCAGATCTTCGCCATGCCTGCCCAGCACATCGCTGCGGCGCTCCGCAGCCTGAGCCGTCGTCTCCATCCCGGCCTCCCGTTCCTCGACGATCTGAGCACCGAGGCTGCCGGGCCACCGCGGCGCAGTCGACATGGCGCAGGCAGATCTGTGGATAACGGGACGGTTGTGGATAAGTGGGGTGCCCAGAGCAGGTGGCTCGCACGCAGTGTCAGGGCGGCGTGCTAGCCCAACTTCACAACATGCCGTAAGGGAATCCGGCTAGGACACTTGACAACCAGCCCTGTACGACGGACTGTATACGCATGGCCGCAGCAACTGGCGCTACCGAGGTGTGGCAGGCCCGTATCGGGCACGAACTGGCCGCTCAGCTGCGCGCTGACGCCGACATCCTCGGTCTCAACGGCCGCACCGACATTGTCAAGGCTGCGCTCCAGTTGCTCCACAGGCGAGCCGCTGAGGAACGCATGGCCCGCAGCGTGGACGCGTTCTACGGTAACACCGTTCCCGCACTGCCCATCGGAGTCCGGTCGGCCGACGACGACACCGTGGACTGGCTGAGGGCGGACAGGGCGGCCACCCGTCCCGATGGCCCCGCCTGAGCCCCTTCGAGGCGAGGTGTGGGACGTTCGATTCCCCGGTTTCGGGGAGCACCTCGCTGTCGTGCTCAGCGTCAATCCGCTCAACGTACGGCTCGGTCACGTTGCCGTCATCCCGGTCACCGGAACTCCCGGCCCAGAGCTGACGCACGTGCCCCTCACCGCTGACGCCGGTCTCACCCGCTACGACGAGTCGTATGCCGACATCACCGGCCTGCAGCCTGCCGCGAGAGGACGCTTTCTGAGACGGCGCGGACTCCTCACGCAAGGCGAACTCGCACGTTTGGAGGACCAGATCCGCATCTACCTGGGCCTGTGACGCCGAGCGTGGCGCCATCTCGATCGCGGAGGCGCCCGAACCACGCCACCGCCGACGTCACCGACCGGGTGACGTTCGAGGTGTGCGATGCCGCCGATCTCGTAGTGTCGGCATCGGTAAACCTGGCGTATGTGTTCAAGGCGCTGCACGACATCGGCAAGCCCGTCGAGGTGCTGGCCCTCGACCCGGAGGAAGCCGATGATCGTCTGGGGCAGGCCCGGGCCGGGAGACAGTGCCGAGAGTTTCGGCACTGTCCAGGCTCGCCTCGGCGAGGTGCTCGCGTGCAACCGTCCGGGCTCGGGTCTGGGCCACGTGCTGGTCGCGCTGCCGTCCTACAGCATCGGTGAGTCGCTGATGTCGCACTACGCCGATCGGATCCCGGCCATGGAGCATCGCTACCTGCTCGCCCTCTTCGCGCTGTCGGAGATCGAATCGTGCGAGATCGTGTTCATCAGCTCTCTGGCACCGGGCGCCGAGGTCCTCGACTACTACACCTCCCTGGTGCCTGCCGCGCGGCGCCGCGGGGTGCGCGAACGCTGGCGGGTATTGACAGTGCCCGACCCGGCCCCGCGCTCCCTCGCGGCCAAGCTCCTCGACCGCCCTGACCTGCTCGGCGCGCTGCGCGCCTCGTTCGCCGGCCGCCCGGCGTTCATCGAGCCGTGGAACGTGACCGAGCACGAGGTCGAGGTGGCACGCCGGTTGGGCGCGCCGATCAACGGCACCTCACCCGCGCTGCGGCACCTGGGCCACAAGAGCGCGGGGCGGCAGCTGTTCGCCCAGGCGGGGGTCCCGCTGCCGGTCGGATGCGAGGACGTCCGCACCGTCGACGACGTCGTGGCAGCCATCGACGCGATCAGATCAGCACGCCCGGGGGTCGCCGCAGTGGTGATCAAGCACGATGACAGCGGCGCGGGCGTCGGCAACGTCGTGATCGACCTGTGCGACACCGACACCGACGAGCTCCGGGCCCGCATCAGCGCGCTGCCGCAGTGGTACCTCGACGACCTCCGCGGCGGCGGGGTCGTCGAGGAGCTCGTCGCGGGTCAGCGGTTCGAGAGCCCGAGCGTCCAGGTAGACATGGCCCCCTCGGGTGAGGTGGCCGTGCTCGCCACCCACGACCAGATCTTCAGCGGTGCCGGCGGGCAGGAGTACACCGGATGCCGCTTCCCGGCTGATACCGCGTACGCCGTGGAGATCGCGGGCCACGCCCGGGCCGCCGGCGCGGAGCTGGCCCGGCGCGGATGCGTGGGCCGGGCCAGCATCGACTTCGCCGCGGTGTGCGATCACGGCGGCCGCTGGGCCGTGACGGCTCTGGAGATCAACTTACGCAAGGGCGGCACAACCCATCCTTACGCCGCGCTGCGCAACCTGGTGCCAGGCCGGTATGACCCTGGACTCGGCAGCTGGGTGGCCCGCGACGGGACGACCCGCGCCTACGTCTCTACCGACAACGTCGTAAACGACGCGTGGCTCGGGGTGCCCCCCGCTACCGTGATCAAGGCGGTCGCCGCCGCCGGTATGCAGTTCGATCACCGGGCCGGCACCGGCGTCGTGCTCCACATGCTCTCCTGCCTCGCCATCGACGGACGGTTCGGGGTGACGGCGATCGGCCGGACGCCAGACCACGCCGCCGACCTGTACGAGCAGGCCGTAGCCGCGGTAGTCCGCCAGGTGTACGGCCGTGTGGGTCATGGTGCGGATCGCTGGGCGACTCGCACCTCGAAGCCGCCCGGTCCCTCGGTGAGGTGTGGTTGGAGCGAGGTGTGGTCCGGCCGGCCGGCCTGCTCCCACCCGGCGAGCAGAGCGCGAAGCTGATCTTCGGCATGGTGCGTGCCGACCACGTGGATGTCGCCGGGCCGCAGGAACGCGGCGGAGTCGCCGAGCACGAGTCCGATGCCCCAGTCGCCGCCCACCCCGGCGCTGGCCAGCCCCTCCGGCTGGCGGGCCAGCAGGTAACCGTGGCAGGCACCGACCGTCACCCCGCGGTCACTCGGGAAGGGGCTCGCCACTGACCGGCCAGTAGCGATCAGCTGCACGGCTCGGCCGGCCAGTTCCGGGTGCTCCCGCAGCTGCGGTGCGCTGACCCAGACGGTGTGGTTGTCCAGCCGGAGCAGCCCGTCGACGTAGCGCACCGGCACTGGGAAGTCGGTGATGACCTCTGAATGCATCTCGATGTACCCGCCGGGGTGCACATCCCGCGCGAGGGGCCGGCCTTCGTGCACATCGACCCGCAGGATCATGTTCGCGTCGGCGATCGGGGCGACCTTGACCGGCGTGACGATCACCGCGTGCGGCCGGGCTTGCCCGATCCAGGGACGGGGCAGCACGTGCGGGGCGGCCCAGCCGACGATCCGGTCGTAGGTACCACCCGCGTTCCAGCCGCCGAAACCGTCCGTGACGTGGACAGCGACGTTGCGCACGCCGTGCTCGGAATGCTTGCGCACGGCGCGGGCAACGAGATCGGGGGCGATGTCGAGAGAGATCACGGTGCCGTGCTCGCCCACGATCCGGCCGAGCAGCGCTCCGGTGTAGCCGCTGCCGGCGCCGACCTCCAGCACGCGCATGCCGGGTTCGAGCTCCAGCAGCCGCAGGATGCCCAGGATGCTGCCCGGCGAACTGCTCTGCGGCAGCCTCGACCCGTCGGGCCGCAGCACGTAACTGTCGTAGTCGATCAGGTCGGCAGCCTCGGCGACGATGTTCACGGTTGCTCCGGGTCGGAACGGCCGATGGTGAGGATGGGCTGGTAGGAGCGGACCGAGACGAGCTCACCCACGGGTTGGCCGGCGGCTTCGATCCAGGAGTGCGCCGCGAACGGTGGGGTGCGCACGCCGATACGCCAGCACACCGACCGGCGGCGCAACCCGCACCACAACACGACGGCCAGGGACCGTTCCAGGCAGGCCACCCGCGCAGGCAGCCACCGGCCGGCCCGATCGATCGCGGCAAGCATGACCTCGATCTCCGCCGCACCCGCGGGGTGCCGGGCGGGGTGCATCAGCCAGCGGGCCAGCCGCTCGACGCGGTCACACCGCAACGAACGCAACGCGACGATCGCCGCGGCGGTGACCACCCACGCCAGGACACACCGGCGGGCCGGCACCGACGCTGGCGCGTCACACGCCATCGGGGTGGTCATCGGGTCGCTTCCAGCAGGTTCGCCTCGACGAGCAGCTGGATCAGCGGCCGCAGGTCATCGAGAACCTGCAGGTAGGGCTGGCCGTATCGCTGCGCCACGGTCCGGGCCGCAGCCTGGACGTCGCCACCGCCCATGACCAGGGCATTCCACGCAGTGGCACCGGTCGGGTTGAGCTGGAACATCCGCCCGGAGCGGGTGTCCAGCAGCACCAGCGCCCCGCTGGTGGTCGGGGCCAGATGCACTGATCCGCAGGGCAGGTAGCTACGCATGGGCCCACCCCTGACGATCAACCGTGGTGGCGGCCGACGGGCAGCGGGCGCGCAGCCAGATCTCGGCGCCGAGCACCTGGTCCAGTGTGGCCAGCGGGATCCGCAGCCCGGCGGCACCGCGCGCCAGATCGGCTCGGATGGCGGTCTCCTCGATCAGACCGAGACCGGCGAGCCGGGAGTTGGTGAGCAGATCCGCAACAGTCCGGTGGTTCCGGGACAGGCCGCGGTAGGCGAGCATCGAATAATCACCTTTGGTGGTCCGGACGAGTGCAGTGCCGGGCACGCGGCCGGTCATGGCCGCCCGGAGCAGCGGTTTGGCCTGCCGGGGGCTGGTCCGCGCAGCCGCTGGCACCGCCAGGCACGCCGCGACCACGGCGTCGTCGAGGTAGGGAGCGTGCAGCGCCACACCACATCCGGCGGCCAGCTCCAGGTGGATCCGGTGCGCCCGCCCGTACGCCTGAACCGTCCCGAGACTCGCGGCATCCCCCGGTGCGGCGCGGTTCCCGAGTCCGCGGAAGGCATTCCGGAGGGCAGTGGCGGTCAGATCGCGGGCGTGCGGGGTGAACCACTGGGGGCATGGAGGTGCGGGCACCCAGGAGATCAGGTCTTCCCAGCGTCGCTGGCTGGCCGCGCCGGTACCGTCCTGCTGCAGAGCGCTTGCGTAGTGCCCGATCGCGCTCGCCTGGGTGGTGCTGGCGAGTCGGCGAGCGGCGCCGACCAGCCGGTGGACCGGCCGGTGTCGCAGCCGCGCCCAGCCCGTGGCATGCGACCACAGCTCGCTGCTCCTCCGGCGCCGGGCCAGATCGGCCAGGTAAGCGGGCGGGGCAACCAGGACCGCGTCACCGCCATCCCCGGTCAGGTGCGCCCGGCCGCCCAGCTCGCGGACAATGGTCATCCACCAGCGCAGCCGGGCGAAGATCGAGACATCCACGAACGGCTCATCGGTCGGCGGCATCTCGGTGAGCGCCGAATAGGGCTCCATCGCACCGGGTAGCGGCAGCTCGACGTGCGTAATCCCGGGCACGGCGGCGGCGACTCTCCTGGCGTGCGCTGGGTCGTCGCTGCCCAGGTCGGTGCAGAACAGCGTGATCGCTGGCAGCGCCGGGTCCGGCCGGGTGGCGGCGGCCAGTGCGGTCACCGTGGAGGAGTCCAGCCCGCCGCTGAGGTCGGTGCTCAGCTCGTGACACGCGGTTGCCCGGCCGCGTATCGCGCTGGTCAGCGACTCCGCCGGCCGTTGCGCACCCTCGTCGAAACCGGCCGTGCCCAGCGGTAGGTCCCGACGGACCACCACAGCCCGCCCGCCGCGGTCGATCACCAGCGCCCCGCCCGCCGGCACCGCCGCCACCCGCCGGTACGGGCTGTCCTCTGCCCACGCGTCGGGAATCCCGCCAGCCAGCAGCCGCACGGCAAGCCACTGCTCATCCACCTCGCTGCCCACATACCTGGCCACCGCCGAGGCACTGGACGAGTACACCAGCGACTCGCCCACCGTGGCGTAGAACACTGGCCACACCCCGGCCAGATCGGTCAGCACCGTCACGCGGTGTGGCTCGCGGACCACGAGCACCCCGCTGCCGGTGGCGATCGCGTCCAACACCATCAGGTCTTCGGTGCGGGCGAACTCGCGTGCGGTCACGCAGATCTGATCGTCACTCGCCGGGCTGAACCCGAACACGTCGACCACCACGCCCGGAGCTGCCGCATGGCGCTGCCAGCCCCAAGAACCGGTACCCGAGACCCGCAGCGGGCAAGCAGCAGTCCAGTCCGGCTGCTCCGCAGGAGACGCGGTTGGCCCGACGTCACTGATCGGGCCAACCCATCCGGTGAAGGTCATCATCGGCGTTTGACCGCTGGTCAGTTGTAGTACTGCTTCATGTCCGCGGTGTCGGCCTCTCCCGCACCGTTCGCCACCTCCACCAGCGAGCCCAGCTCGATCACCGTCGGCGCCTCGTAGGCGGTCTCGACCATGGCCTCGTCGGTCGTGCTGTCCATCGCGCACACTCCTTCTAGTCTGAAAATTTTTTAGTTGTTGAGACTAACCTAGTCTGAAATTTGTGCAGAAGTCAAGACTAGGCAGGCTCAGCTCTCCGGAAGCTCGGCGATCAGCTCCTGGAGGAACGCCCGCAGCGGCTCCCCCTCGGTTGCGGCGGCCCGCAGGGCATTGAAGTGCTCGATGTACTCACGGATTTCTGCCTCCCCGCGGATTCTCAAGGTACGGGTGACGGTGGTGATCCATACGATCGCCTCGTCGTCCAGATCTGGATCGCCGATCACCGAGTATCCGTGGTACTGGTGCGCGCGCTCATCGGCGCCGAAGGGGATGATCCCCAAGCCAACATTGGGCTGCGCGGACAGCTCCAGCAGCCGCTCCAGCTGGGTGCGCATATCTGGTGAGCGGACGAGCCGGTGGCGTAGCGCAGCCTCCCCCATGATCAGCTCAAATCGCTTGCCCTGGTCGACAAACGTGATTTGGCGCGCGAGCCGAGATGCCACCGCGTCATCGAGGTTTTCAGGTGGAGTCTTCCTGCCGATCAGGAACATCGCCTTGATATATGCACGGGTCTGCGCCAGCCCCACCACGATGTTGGGCTGGAACACCCGGACCACCGATGCCGCTTCCTCAAGGCGCTGGATCTCCTGTTGCACCCGGCGCTTGCCAGGGGCCAGGATGCGCCGCCGTTCGATGAACTCAACAGTTGAACGGTCGGCGAGCGAGCTGCAGGCTGAACTC
>JBOHFT010000079.1:0-18820 GCA_050699815.1 Pseudonocardiaceae bacterium
GGGTGCCGGCGTCGTCGAGCACCACAGTGAGGCTGTGCCGCCAGCGCGCCGCGGTGCGCGGGTGATCGGTGCGGACGTGGCAGCCCCGGGTCTCGGTGCGCGCTGCCGCGGCGGCGAGCAGCGCAGCCGCGGCCAGGGCGAGCCCGGCGTCCTCGGCGTCCCGGGGGGTCTGCACCGGCCGCTGCGTGGTGGCGCCTGCGACCGCCGAGGCAGCGGCCAGCCCGGCGGCGTCGCGGCCGATTCCGGCGTGCGCGCTCATCGCCCGCTGTAGCGCGTCACGATCAGCCACCGGCAGCGCCTCGGACGGCGGCAGCGGCGGGCCGGGGCGCGGCGACGTCGCGAGGTCGGCGGCCACTGCCTCGGCTGTCCTGGCCCCCATCACCAGCCCTTCCAGCAGGCTGTTGGAGGCCAGCCGGTTGGCGCCGTGCAGGCCGGTCCGGGCCACCTCCCCGGCGGCGTAGAGCCCGGGCACCGTGGTCCGGCCGCGGGTGTCGGTGACCACGCCGCCGCACTGGTAGTGCGCCGCCGGTGCCACCGGGATCGGGGCCCGGCCCGGATCAACGCCGATCGCCGTGCAGGCCGCGTGCACTGTCGGGAAGCGACGGCGGAACTCGGCACCGCCGAGGTGGGTGGCGTCCAGCAGCACGTGGTCGGTACCGGTCGCGGCCATCCGGCTGGTGATCGCGGCGGCCACCACGTCGCGCGGCGCGAGGGCACCGAGGGGGTGCACGCCGGTCATCACCGGGGTGCCGGTGGTGTCCAGCAGCACCGCACCGGCGCCGCGGATCGCCTCGGTGACCAGCGGCTGGCGGCCCCGCGATCCCGGCCCGAGGTGCAGCGCCGTCGGGTGGAACTGCACGAACTCCAGGTCGGCGGTCAGCGCCCCGGCCCGCAGCGCCAGCGCCAGCCCGTCACCGGTGGCGACCTCGGGGTTGGTGCTGGCGGCGTAGAGCTGGCCCAGCCCGCCGGTGGCGAGCAGCACGGCCCGGGCGCACAGCACGCCGCGACCATCGCCGGCCCGCAGCAGCGCCAGCCCGGCTACCCGGCCGGCGTCGTCGCGCAGTACCTCGGTGACCGGCTGACCCTCCAGCAGCGGCAGCTGCCCGCCGCGGGCGGCGCCGGCCAGGGCCCGCTCGACCTCGGCTCCGGTGGCGTCACCACCGGCGTGGATCACCCGGAAGGCCCGGTGCCCGCCCTCCCGGGTTCGCTCCAGGTCCCCCACGCTGCCGTCGAAGACAGCGCCGCGGGCCCGCAGCGCGCTGACCGCGGCCGGACCGGCGGTCAGGATCGCCCGGACGGCGGCCTCGTCGCACAGCCCGGCGCCGGCCGCCAGCGTGTCGGCCACGTGCGCGTCCACGCTGTCGCCGGTGCCCGGCAGCACCACCGCGACGCCGCCCTGCGCCCACCGGGTACTGCCGTCCTCGACCGTGGTCTTGGTCACGGCCACCACCCGCAGGCCGAGTTCGGCGGCGCGCAGCGCAGCGGTCAGCCCGGCGACACCGGTGCCGACCACCGCGAGATCCGCGGTGGCATCCCAGGTCGTCACTCGCCGCCGCCCGGCCGGCCAATAGCGATCATGCGCTGCACCGCGCCCCGGGCCCGCTCGGCGATCTCCCGGGCAACGTGCACTTCGTCGGTGCCCTGGCGCAGCGACCGCAGCAGCGCCGCCGGGGTGATCATCTTCATGTACCGGCAGGAGGCCCGGTCGTTCACCGCGCGGAAGTCGACGTCGGGAGCCGCGCGCCGCAGCTGGTGCAGCATGCCGACCTCGGTGGCCACCAGCACCTCGCGGGCGCCGGTGGCCCGGGCGGCATCGAGCATCCCGCCGGTGGACAGGATCCGGACCCGCCCGGCGGGCACCGCGCCCGCGCCAGCCAGATACAGGGCGCTGGTGGCGCAGCCGCATTCCGGGTGGATGTAGAGCTCGGCGCCGGGCGCGGCGGCGGCCTTGGCGGCCAGTTCGGCGCCGTTGATCCCGGCGTGCACGTGGCATTCCCCGGACCAGATGTGCAGGTTGGCGCGGCCGGTGACGCGCTGGACGTGCGCGCCGAGGAACTGATCGGGCAGGAACAGCACGGCCCGGTCGGGCGGGATCGAGTCGACCACCTCGACGGCGTTGGAGGAGGTGCAGCAGATGTCGGTCTCGGCCTTCACCTCGGCGGTGGTGTTCACATAGGACACCACCGCTGCGCCCGGGTGCTCGTCTTTCCAGGCCCGCAGCTGCTCGGCGTCGATGGAGTCGGCCAGTGAGCAGCCCGCCCGCGCGTCCGGGATGAGCACCGTCTTGTCCGGTGCGAGGATCTTCGCGGTCTCGGCCATGAAGTGCACACCGCAGAAGACGATGGTGCGCGCTGCGGAGTCGGCGGCGATGCGCGACAGCGCCAGCGAGTCCCCGACGTGGTCGGCGATGTCCTGGATCTCGGGCAGCTGGTAGTTGTGCGCGAGCAGCACCGCGTCGCGCTGCCGGGCGAGCTCGCGCACCTCCTCTGACCAAGCCGGATCAGGCACCGGCCCGGCGTGGGTCCGCTCCGGTACGGCAGTAACGGCCATGTCGCCTCCCTCGTGGCGAGCACCCGCGCTGACCCCTGCCCGGGTTTTCGCCTTACAATCGGAAACCGTGAATGATAACAGCGTCGGGCTCGCGGTGCACGAAGTGCTCGCGGCGGTGCTGCAGGTCCGGGACGGGCAGCTGCAGGTGCTGCTGTGGCAACGCGGCATCGAGCCGGACGTCGGGCGCTGGGCGCTGCCGGGTGGCCGGCTCGGCGACCGCGAGGACGTGCAGGCCTCGGTGCTGCGCCAGCTCGCTGAGAAGGTGGACGTGCGCGAGGTGGCGCATGTGGAGCAGCTGGCGGTGTTCAGCGCACCGGACCGGATGCCGCAACGGCGCACCGTGGCCACCGCGTTCCTCGGGCTGGTGCCCTGCGTGGCCGATCCGGTGCTGCCGCCCGACACAGCATGGCACCCGGTGGCGGATGCCCTGCGGGGGTCACCGTGCACCGCGTTCGACCACGGCCCGATCGTGCGCCGGGCCCGGGACCGGCTGCGCGCCAAGCTCTCCTACACCAATCTCGGGTTCGCGCTGGCGCCACCGGAGTTCACCGTCTCGGCGCTGCGTGAGCTGTACTCCGCGGCACTGGGTCACCGGGTGTCGGCGACCAACCTGCAGCGAGTGCTGGCCCGCCGGGGGGTGCTGATCTCCACCGGCCACACCGCCGCGCCAGGACCGTCCGGTGGCCGGCCCGCGGCGCTGTACCGCTTCGCCGAGTGCGGCATGCGGGTCACCGACCCCTTCGCCGTGCTGCGACCGCCACCGGGCGACGTCCTTCGTTTAGCAGATCCGCACGCAGCGCCGTAACGTTGACCCGTGGCTGAGACTGTCCCGCTGTTCCCGCTGGGCACTGTGCTGCTGCCGGGCGCATCGCTGCCGCTGCACATCATCGAGCCCCGGTATCGCCAGCTGACCGTCGACCTGGTGACCGGCGTGGTCCCCGGCCGCAGCTTCGGGGTGATCGCGGTCAAGCAGGGCCTGGACGCGGGGGACGAGACGCATGACATCGGATGCACTGCGCTGCTCCGGGAGGCCCGCCGGCTGCCCGATGGCCGCTTCGACATCGTCACCCGCGGCGAGAAGCGGTTCCGGCTGCTTGGCGTCGACGACACCGCGGCGCCCTACCTGGTCGGCAGCGTCGAGTGGGTGCCTGATGACGACCCGCCGGATGACGAGGTGATGCTGCTGCCGATGCTGGCCCGCTCGGCCCGGGAAGCCCACCGGCGCTACTGCGCCGCGGCCTGGCAGCACGGGGACTGGGACGAGCCCGGCGAGGACGTCGACGCCGCGGCGCTGCCGCACCTGCTCGCCGCGGACTGCATGCTCACCCTGGAAGACCGGCAGGCTTTGCTGGAGGAATGCGACCCGGTCGTCCGGCTGCGCCTGGTGCGCACCCTGCTGGTCCGGGAGGCGGCGTTCGTGCGGACGCTGCGGGCAGTGCCGGTTCCGCTGAGCCAATTCGCCGTGCCGCCCAGCCGCAACTGACCCGTGAGTGGGAAACAGTGTTATGGCACTCAATGCCACTCACGAGCTGTTCAGATCCTCGGTACGGTTCCACGCCACGGCCATGCAGTAGGCGACCGCGGCGCCGAAGGGCTGCGCGATCACCACCCAGCTCGACTCGAGCACCGGGGCGCGGGAACGCCAGGCCGGTGCTGGCCAGATCGGGGTAGCGGGCGGCGGCCAGCCACAGCCCGCTGCGCATCGCGAGCCACGCCGCGACCAGCGAGCCGAGCACCCCGGCGACGAGGACCAGCGGGCCACGCCGGCGCCGCAGCAGCAGCCACAGTGCTGCGCCGGTGAGCACCCCGGCGGCCAGCCCGAGCAGCAGGAAGACCGCCATGTCGTCGAAGCGGTGCACGCTCTGCCCGGCGAAGGGCAGCACGCCGCCCGGGGTGGCCGCGCGGCCCGAGCGCATGACGAGCTCCGGGGGCGCGAGCCGCGACCACAGCCAGCCCAGCGGCAGGCCCAGCACCGCCACCGCGCACAGCGCTCCCAGCGCCGGCCCCAGGACGGCGCGGACCGGCTGAGCCGCTAGCGGCTCGGGAACCTGCTGGGCCTCCACCGGCGCCGCGCTCATCCCGGGTTGCGGCCGTGTGCGCTGCACTGGGCCGACCAGCCCGCCGGCGTCACCTGCACCACCATCCGGCGCGCGCAGCGGGGGCAGTACCGCGGCGGCTCCAGCTCGCGGCGGCGGGCGCAGCCGGTGTGCTCCCCCTGGTCAGCCGGGCGCCCGCAGGCGTCGCAGAAGCTCACAACGTCTGGCCTAGCGCCTTGATCGGCATCTGCAGCTCGCCGAGCATCTGGAGGTCACGGTCCGCGGGCCGGCCCAGCGTGGTAAGGTAGTTGCCGACGATGATCGCGTTGATGCCGCCCAGCATGCCCTGCCGGGCGCCCAGATCGCCGAGCGTGATCTCCCGGCCGCCCGCGAAGCGCAGGATCGTGCGCGGCAGCGCGAGCCGGAACGCCGCGACGGTCTTGAGCGCCGCAGCGCCCGCCAGCACGTCCTGGCTTTCCAGCGGCGTGCCCGGCCGCGGGTTGAGGAAGTTCATCGGCACCTCGTCGGGGACCAGTGCGGCGAGCTGCGCGGCGAACTCGGCGCGCTGCGCCACCGTCTCCCCCAGGCCGATGATGCCACCGCAGCAGACCTCCATCCCAGCCTGGCGCACCATCCGCAGCGTCTCGACGCGCTCCTCCCAGGTGTGCGTGGTCACCACCGTCGGGAAGTGCGAGCGCGCGGTCTCCAGGTTGTGGTTGTAGCGGTGCACGCCGATCACGGCCAGCTCGTCCACCTGGTCCTGGGTGAGCATGCCCAGCGAGCAGGCGATGTTGAGCTGCGCGGTCTGCGGTTCGGCGCGGATCGCCTCGACGCCGGCTCTCACTTGGGACATCAGCCGCCGGTCCGGCCCGCGCACCGCCGCGACGATGCAGAACTCGGTGGCCCCGGTGGCCGCAGTCTGCTTGGCGGCCCCGACCAGACCGGGGATGTCCAGCCACACTGCCCGCACCGGCGAGGTGAACTGGCCGGACTGCGAGCAGAAGTGGCAGTCCTCCGGGCAGCCGCCGGTCTTGACACTGACGATGCCCTCGACCTCGACCTCCGGGCCGCACCAGCGCATCCGCACCTCATGCGCCAGCGCGAGCAGCTCCTCCAGCCGGTCGTCGGCCAGCTCCAGCACCGCGAGGACCTGCTGCTCCGGCAGTCCCTCACCACGCTCGAGCACCTGCTCGCGGGCGACGGCCAGCACGTCGGCCTGCGGCCGGGTCACGGGCTGCTCCTCTCGGCGGCGGTGCTTCCCGGCCAGTCTGCCGCATTCATCATGAGATCCTGCGCCGTCTCGACCACACCCTGTGAAGCCCTGAGCGATCCGTGGCGAATCGTAGCGATCCGAGGCTATCCTTAAATCCATGCCCAAGAGGATCACTCAGCGGGAACTGCGCAACGACACACCAGCGATCATGCGTGCCATCGAGCACGGCGAGAGCTTTGTGCTCACCCGTAACGGCACGCCCATCGCGGATCTGATCCCGCACGCAAGACCCGCCAAGCGCCCGCGGGTCACCGGCGCCGACCTGCTGGCGGCTGCGGACCAACTGCCCAACGTCGACGTCGGCCAGTTCTTCGCCGACCTCGACCGCTACGTCGACCCCGACCCGCTACGCGAGCCCGGCGAGCCGGAGCGTCCGGTATGAGCGAGCCGCAGCGCTACCTGCTGGACACGTCAGCGGTGATCGACCTACCGAGCCCGGCACAGATCACGCCAGACGCCGAGTACCTGATCAGCTCAATCACCCTCGCCGAGCTCAACGCCGGTATCCACGCCGCCAAAAGTCCGGTTCAACGAGCTGAACGGCTCGCGCGCCTCCAGTGGGTCTCCGACACCTTCGACCCACTTCCGTTCACCGTCGGCGCGGCCCGCATGTACGGCCAGCTTGTTGCCCTGGTCATCGCGGCTGGGCGCAACCCCCGGCCGCGCCGGATGGATCTGCTCATCGCCTCGGTCGCGGCATTCCACCGCCTGCCATTACTGACCCACAACTCCGCTGACTTCGCCAATCTGAGCCCGCGGCTCATCCTGATCGGACTCGACGATCGTTGAACGCTCAGTCGCCCGTGACGTCCTTGATGTCCTCGAACCAGTAGGCGATGTCGCTCATCTTGGAGCTCACGATGTCGGCCTGCCCGGGTGAGATCACGATGTGCCTGCCCTGCGAGTCGGTGATCGTCACCTCCGGCATACGCAGGGTGATGGTGACCGGACCCTTGCCACCGTGCGCCGGGACCTCCCAGGTCTTCTCGACCACGGCCTCGCTCATGAACTTACGCTCGATTTCCACTGGGTCAATCTTCACTGGGTCAATCTTCACTGGGTCCATGCCGGAACCGTCAAGCATTGCAGGTACTGCAAGCCATTGCACGATCGAGTGATTTTATTGTCGGGGCCGGTGGTGCATAGTGAGTGCTCGCACCCGAAGCGGAGGCACCCACGCATGTCTGGTAACCCGCACACCTCGATCCGGTCCCGCCAGGCCGCCGCCCAACTGCGCACGTTACGCGAGCAGGCCGGGCTGTCGGGTGCGGAGGTGGCCAAGCGCCTGGACATGTCACCCAGCAAGATCAGCCGGATCGAGACCGGGATCACCGGCCTGCAGATCGAGGACGTCGCCGCGCTGCTCGGTCTTTACCAGGTGCCCGCCGCCACCCGTGACGAGCTGCTCGACCTGGTCCGCCGCGCCGAGGAACGCGGCTGGTGGACCCGCCAGCCCGGGCTGCCCCAGCTGTGGCGCAGCCTGATCGACTTCGAGGCCAAGGCCACCCGGATACAGAACTACGAGGGCTTCGTGGTGCCTGGGCTGTTACAGACCGCGGAGTACGCGCGGGCGATCATCCAGGGTGTCGCCCCGACCGTCTCCGAGGCCGAACTGGACAACCTGGTGGCCGCCCGGATGGGGCGGAGTGCCTCCCCGGCACCGGCGAGTCGCGCTGGCTCACCTGATCAACGGGCGGGGGCGACGGCCTCGATGTTGGCGATGGTGAAGTCGCGTTGGCCGTTGCGGAGGTGGCACCAGGAATCGAGCCATTTGCCGTAGAGCTGCTGTGGCCGGATGGCCCGGGTGCTGCGGCTGCCGTTCTTGTCGCGGTAGACGATGAGCACGTCGTTGTGGTGGTCCACGGCGTCGGACAGCAGCTCCAGCTCGGCGTCGTCGAGGTGGCAGTTGAGCTGTGCCAGCTGGTCGAAGGTGTCCGAGTCCGCGGTGGCCCACAAGGTCTCACCGTCCGGGTCCGCCGCCAGCCGACGGGCCAGCTCGGTGGCCGAGAGCGCGGCCCGGGGCTTTGCGATGATCACGCGATCGAGAGTCGGCGGCGCCTCGTGGTCGTGACGGGCTTCGACGATCACCGCGCCTTGCGCGTCCTCGGCCATCGGGGACAGGCCGGCCTCGCGCAGCCGCGCCAGGACCTCGTCGAGGTCGCGTGGGCTGGCCAGCACGGTCGGCGCGAGCTGGCTGAAATGCAGCTTGGTGAGAGATCGGGTGTGCCGGATCTCGGTGATCAAGGTGTCGTCGGCGATGACACAGGAGCGCATGCCCCGCACCCGGACCTGGCCGTGCCGGCGGGCGGCGTCGGTGATCAGATATTCCAGGGGCTGGGGAACCGGGCGGGCCGAGATGGTGGCCAGCTCGGTGAGCAGGTCCTGAGCGGTCCACCCGGCGTCGAGGGCGGCCCGGACGCTGGCCGGGGTGAACCGCCAGGTTCTGGCAGCCCCGTGGGTCTCGGCGACGGCGGAGTCCTTCAGCAGGCGCGACACGGCCGCGCTCGGCTGGCCGGAGACCACCGCGGTGAGGTCCGACTGCAGGATCACGCTGCACGAGGCTTCGGGCAGCAGCGCGGCGCACCGCCGGGCCAGCTCCCCCACCACATCATTCGGCGCGGACCCGGTCACGGCCAGCAGGTGCTCTCCGAGCTCGGACACCATGTCGGTGGCGATCACCCCGAGCAGTTCGGCTTCACGGACGGCGGCGGCCACCTTCTCCGCACGTCGCTCAGCGTCGTAGCCGTGCAGCGGGAAGAACCAGTCGATCTCGGTGCCCGCAGCGCGCACCGACGCACCCGAACGGGCGGCCGGCAGCAGCGCGCGCCGCAGCAGCCCAGCGGCCGACGCCAGCGGCAGGGGCGGCGGGTGTTCCTTGTCCCCCTGGGTTTCCCGGCTGGTCGGTGCGTGCTCGAGCGAGAACCACGCGTCGGCCAGCACCGCCCACTGCTGACCCGGTTGGGCGCCACGCCATCCCGCATAGGAGTTCGTCGGTGCGTACCCCGCGTCGGCGTGACCCAGCAGACCCGCGGCGTACGCCAGGTCGATCCACAACACCAGAACGTCCTCCGGGATCGACAGCCGTTTGGCCAGCCGGGCCCGTTCCCGAGGCCCCACCCCGCCTTTCTTCAGCGCCGTGATCGGCGTCGCACGGGCCTCGTCGAGCAGGGTCGTCACCCCCCGGAGGGCCTCCTGGGCCGCGGCCTGGGCAGCCCGGTGCGCCGCTGCCTCGTCGGCGCCGGCCACGGGAATGCCCGGTCGCCCGGTCAGCGTGAACTCGCGTTCGGCCAGCCACCCGGCGACCGCCACCTCCCTGGGCAGTTCAGGCTGGTGGTTGACGCGCAGCAGCAGTCCGGCCGCGATCAGCAGCTCGGTCGGATCACCCACACCGCGCCGCGGGGAGCGGCCGTAGGGCGAGTAGCCGAACCCCGAGTAATAGTCGTGACAGCCACGCCGGAACTCGCCGAGCCGTTCCTTGGCCGGTTGCGGCAGCTCGGCGATCACCTTGGCCAGCAAGGGCAGGTCCGCCATCAGCTCGGACAGCCGCGCCACCGATTCCGCCTTGCGCAGGCCATCGGTCGCGACGCCGAACGCGCCGACCGCCGCGCGCAGGTCATCGGCGAGGACCTGGGGGGCGATCTTCGCCACCGGCCGACCGCCACCGATCTCGGCACACCAGTGCGCTTCCAGCCGTTGCGGCAGGCACAGCACCCCGTCGCGGTCCCAGGCCAGCCCCCGCCCGCACAGCTCGGCCACGGCGGCACGCACCGCCTGTTCCGAGGCGCCCAGCAGCCGCACCAGACCCGGTACCGTCGCCGACGCGCCGAGCGCGACGACGGCCTGCCCGACCATGACCATGTCCCGGTTCACCGTGCGCAACGCCGCACCCAGCGAATCCGCCCCACCCAGCCGCTGGGCGAGCTGGCTGAAACCCCGCGGAACCGGTTGCACCAGCACATCCGGGCGGGCGTAGAGCAACGCGGCCAGCGCCGCCTCGTCCATACCGGACAGGCACTCGTCAAATGATCTTGAACCCACGCTCGCCATTCTGCCGTGGGGCCACTTCTGGGTTCGAACCGGTGGTGGTTCTCCCGCTGGCCGTTCAGGGTTTGTGGAACGACGGATCATGCTCCTCGCCCAGCACCTCCCGGCCAATCGTGGCAAGGATGTGGCGGTGTCGAGGTTGACCGCCATGCTCCCGACCTACGGCCACCAACGTCGCCTGCCTCCCGGCCGCGGGGCCCTGGGGCCGCTCGAGCCACCATCAATGCTGGCGATGGACCCGCCCGTGCAGCGCACCGGGCGGGTCGCGCTGCGGGCTTCGGGCCCTGTTCCAGCAGTTCCCCGATCTCGCGCTCGCTGGTTCACCGCACCGGCGCCCCACCCTCGTGCTGCGCGGCTACGACACGATCCCGGTCCGGCCGGTTATCGGGTCATCTGATGCACGATCTCGTTGCCCCGCTGGATGAAGTCGACGACCACGGGATTTGATCATTGCCATACCTGGTGGCGCCGCATTCAGCGGGTTATTCGGTCACCGCCGAGGAGTGGGTTACGGCGAAGACCTTGTTACTCGTAGCGATCGAGCTGACACGTTCGTAGCAGCTGGAGACCCCAGCCGAAAAAACAGGTTCGCGACGTCGGGTTCGGACAGGATGTAGCCAACTTCGCCGACGAACGATCAAGAGCAGCCACCGAGCTTGGCGAGTTCGAGTTGGAGCCGTCCGGCGTGGTGAACTCTGCATGCTGGCGGTGTGCCCGTTCGGCCGATAGCGGCGCCTCCATCCTTTTGGCATAGTCGAACCAGCTGGCAATGGCATCGTGCCGGCCTGCCAGGCTGAGATCCACTGTCGTGGGACGGAGGGCCCGAGACGTACGGCTTCTGGCGCTTCGGTTGGCGGTCGGCTCAGCAACCTCCGGATCGCCGGTCCAATCGTGTCGCCCCGATGGCGCAATGCCGAGGCGGATCCCTTCAGACAGATCTCCGAACGAACCTGCGAGCGTGGCGGAAGCCCAAGAAAACTGGTCACTATGGAACCCGGAACGGTTCACGGGAGTTATGCGATGAGCCCGAGTGAAGTGACGTTGACAATCCCCCTGAAGATTACCGTAGGAATCGGCGACAGTACGCCAGCCCCGGCGCCGTCCGAGAACTTCACACCTACGCTGGCCGAAGAAGCTGCTCGTCCGCGTTCGTACTACGAAGGCCGCACAGGATATGACCCGGACTTCCTGGAGGTTCCTGTGCCCCTGCCGGCACTGACCGATGAGCAGCGACGCAACGCGGCAAAGAATGCTGACGCCGGAACCGAGGGTGATCCGACAGTTCTGCCGTATACACACTTCAGCGTAGTAATGAATCGCCGCCGTCAGCTCGCCTACTACACTGTAGTCAACATCGACGGCGCCCAGAGTGCCGACCTGCCGCGGGGGAGGGATCGATGGTACTTCGATTCTCGAATCGCGGAGTCGGAGCAGATCGGCGAGGCGCTCTACAGGCGCAATGCCCTAGATCGCGGGCATCTTGTAAGACGCCTCGATCCGGTGTGGGGCCCCGACCGAGAGCGGGCCAACGACGACTCCTTCCACTTCACGAACTGCTCTCCTCAGCATGAGCGGTTCAATCAAGGACAGGACACGTGGCAGGGCTTGGAGAACTACATCCTGGAGAACGCTGATGTACAGGAGCGTAAAGTGACGGTCTTCACCGGGCCCGTCATGGATGAGCAAGACCCCATCTACAAAGGCGTTCGCCTGCCGCTTGCGTTCTGGAAGATCCTTGCGTACTGCAAGCCGGAGAAGACGCTAGCCGCGGCGGCGTACATACTGGAGCAGGGTGAGCTGATCCAGGACATGCTGCGCTTCGAAGCTGCCTTTAATGCCGGGACGTACCGTGTTGAACTGGCCCATTTGAAGGATCGCACAGGCCTGAATTTCGACTATCTGAAAAAGCATGAACTGCCACTGTCCTCCGAAGGATTGGAAGCCGGACGAGATCGCGTTCAGGTCTCCGGCAGCTACTCGAATCTGAGCCTTTGACTCAGGGGCAAGCTGGCGCCAGGAGGAGAACACGTGGCGGAAATAAACCCAGAAGCGCAGCGGCAGGCGGCTGGGCGCCTGGCGGCGACGGAGAAGGAGCGAGAAGCAACCCGCCGGTACGTGAGTCGCGGCGAGCTGTTGAAGGCGGACACGCCAGAGCGCCTAGAGAAACGCAAGACGCGGTTGCTCGCAGATCAGAACCTGTCTCCGACCCTGGGTCCCGAGAATCGATTTGCGCTGGCCGAGAATTCAGTTCTGGAAGCGCCAGAGGGGGCGCGGCGCGCCTTTGAACGTCAGATCGGCGGGAAGGACACGCAGCCCTGCTGGTTTCTTACGAAAGGCGTGGAGGTCCGTCGGCGTGTTGGCCGTATCCACATTCGAGACGCAAGGCGGCGGGTGGGATGGGGAACAGGTTTCCTGGTAGCCCCAAATCTCCTGGTGACGAACCAGCATGTCCTGGATTCGCTGGACACGGCACGGTGCAGCCGGGTCGAATTTGACCACGAGGAGACATTCGAAGGAGAAATCCTCCCGTCGGCCATTTTCGACTTTGCGCCCAGCGTGTTGTTCATGTCGGATCCGGCTTCCGGCGGGCTGGATTACGCACTGATTGCCGTCGAATCACGGGCTCGCCCTGACAGCGGCCGGCCGGATGCAGAGCTTGCCGAGTTCGGTTATCATGCTCTTGCCCGCGCAGAGGGCAAGCTAATAAAAGGCGAGTTAATTCACTCTATTCACCATCCAGAAGGGCAGCCCCGCCAAGTGAGCCTTCGCGAGAACCGGCTCATGGCAATTCAAGATCCTGCGTTGCAAGATATTTGGATGCACTATGAGACGGACACCGAGCAAGGGTCTTCGGGTGCACCCCTATACAATAATCAGTGGGAAGTCGTCGGCATTCATCACATGGGCGTCGAGAAACGCGACCAGGAAGGCAAGATCTTGGCGATCGGCGGGGGGCGTTGGACGGCTGAGATGGGAGGTCGCCAGAAGTGGTGGCAGGCGAATGAAGGGTTACGTATCAGTCGGTTCATCGCCCATGTCGAGGCGCAGGTAAAAGCTCTTCGAGACACCAGCGCGCCCCCTCCACCTGACCAGGTCGTCACGAAAGCGGGGCTGGCGCTCGTTGAGGAGATGTTGATGGCCTCATCCAGCTCCGGTGCAGGCCCAGCACCGGCCACGACGACCGAGAGTGTCTCACCAGCGAGGCCCGCGGCCACAAGCTTCAGTCCAGAGTGATCATGCCAGGGCTACACCCAGAGATCAGCTATCGGAAGCGAGATCAAGACTGTCAGATGGCGGTCAGATATGCAGTCCGCCGAGGATGGGCCGAACGAGAAGCTGCACCTGGGTGATAATCACCGGCAGCAACCCCGGCCAGCTCTCGCTCCCTGGTCACAGCCTTCCCATGTTGGTGATCTTGGCTTGGGCGCCGGAGATGGCGGCTGTCGGCAGGCCGGAGTTCGGCAAGTTCGCGTTGGGCGTCGGCCAGCGTGGTCTCGGCGCGCCTGGCCGCGGCGCGGGCTTTCTTGCGGGCGGGGTTGCCGATGATGGTGATGCCGGGGCCGCCGCTGGCAGCTCAAACACACGTTGCACTCGTCTATCCCTCGTTCTCCTCGATCTCTCTTAAGGCTTCGATCTCGGCGCGTACCATCCGCTCCCGCTCACTGATCCACCATGCCTCGCGGCCCAGCTCCACCAGCTTGGCCAGCAGCATAGGCAGCGACGGGACCGGCGCGGGGGCAGTCATGGCCGAGTCCAGCCGCAAACGATTGGCAGGTTCTGGCTGCGACACCGAGAGCGTCATCTTCGCCATTCCGGGCGGGTTCGGAAACTCGGAAATAGTGCCTATGGCTGTTTCTCCGGGATAGCTTCCAGTCGGCATGATCATCCTCCTTGCCGAATAATTTCAGGGATGACCAGGGGGTAGTGCATGACACGGCGTGCCGTAGGTGGTCGCCCATGGGTGTCAGTGTGGCGGGACACCGAGCCGGTGTCGTCGGGATGCCCCTGAAAATTGGTGGCTGCCAGGGAGGTGCTAGCGCTGGCACTGTCAGGATGCCCCGGAGAATAGGCTGTTGTGGCCGCGGGCGCTGACCAAGCAGAAGCAGCTTCGCAATGTGAGCGTAGTCCTTCAGTGCGCTTCCGGCTGCCATCCGGAAGAACGCCAGTGACCTGCCCAGGCCACCGGCGCAGCACCTACCCCCGCCATCGCGGACCCGGTCAGCCCGGAGGATGTGTTGTCACCGAGGCCGGGTCGGCGACTTCGTCAGGTCGGCGATGTCGGGGGCCTGGGTGATGACGGCTCGTGCTACCTGGGAGAGCAGTCGGTTGTGGTTGCGGGCGTAGGTGCGCATCAGCGTGAATGCGTCCGCGATGCTGATGTGCCGGCGTTCGGCGAGGATGCCTTTGGCTTGTTCGATCAGGACGCGGCTGTTGAGCGCGGTCCTGCGTCGAGCGGGTAACTACTGGGCTTTTTCTGGGCATCGTGCTTCACTCGACTCATGCCCAAAAAAAGCCCACTTGAGGATGAGGTCGCCGACGCTGTCGCGCGGCTGCTGCGGCGCGGGCTGCCCGTCATGCTGGCGGCGGTGGATCCGGTGCTGCTGGAGATGCGCGGCGTGCTCGCGCGGGCGGTCGACCCCGGTGACGAGTCCAGCCGGATCGCGGCGCTGGACGGCACGCTGCGGGGTCTGCTGGCCCGGTTCCCGGACGCCCGGTACGCGGCGCCGGCGCGGGCGCTGTTCGGCCTACCACCGGCAATGCCCGGAATGAACCTGACCGTGCGGCGCGAGCTCGCGGCCGAGCAGGCCGGTCACGAGGTGCACCACTTCCGCAAGCGGGTCGAGCCGAAGCTGGTGGCGACGCTGGCGGCTGAGCTGTTGGCCGATGCCGACCGGTTCACCCGCTCGCCGCTGATCGCTCCCCGGCTCGCGCTGGTGACCACGCGGCAACCGGTGATCGCCGACCCGTTCGCGTGGGAGGTCACCGAGCACGAGGAACAGCTCAGCCTGTTGTGGTCGGCGATCTACGCCGCCCGAGCCGAGCTGCTCGCCGCCGAACGGCTGATCAGCCTGCGCGCTGACCGCACGGACGTCATCCGGGCCGCGGTGACTGCCGCCTGGCGGTGGGCAGCCGCGCGTGCCGAGGCGATCAGCTACACCACCGCCTTCGCCCCGGACCTCGCGGTGGACGAGCTGGTGGCGCTGGCGGGGTGGGCCCCGGCGCTGACCGCCGGGCAGGCCTCGCGGCTGACCGAGGCCGCCGCCGGTGGCGCGAGCCGTGAGCAGTTCGTGGCGCACCTGCACGGCGAGACCGGCCTGGGCAACACCTGGACCGAAGGCTTCCTGGCCGCACTCCCATCCCCCGAGGCGACCAGGACGAACACCCCTGTCCCGACTGACCCCGACCAGAACGGATGACCGTGACCAGCATCAACCCCGACCTGTCCACCGCGCTCGCCGCCGCGGCGGCCGGACCCCCGCGCCGCTACGTCATCACCGGCGGCCCGTCATCGGGCAAGGACGACCTGATCGCGGCGGTGCACGCCGCCGGGATCCCGTGCATGGTCGACGAGCCCGGCCGCGAGATCTACCGCAAGCACCGCGAACGCCTCGGCCGTCACCTGCTCAAGGAAGACCGCCGCGAGTACTCGCTGGAGGTCCTCGACGCGTTCATCGCCGAGTACACCACGCATGTCCACGGCGTGCGGTTCTACAACCGGGGCATCCCGGACGGCTACGGCTGGGAGGGCTTCTTCGGCCTCAAGCCGACCACCGAACTCGAGGAGGCCACGGCGCGGTACCGCTACGACGCGATCTTCGTGCTGGATCCGCTGGACACCTTCGAGGACCCCGACGACATCGTGTGGGCCAAGGACCGCGAGATCCGACGGGTGCACGAGCTGGTCGTGCAGGGCTACTACGACGCCGGCTACCAGCCGGTGTTCGTCGCCGCCGACTCCGCCGTGGCGCGGCTGGACTTCATCTGCGCCAACCTGCGCCTGCCCAAACCCAGCCGAGGAGCGTGAACCCGCCTTGTCCCGCAACGGAAAACCCGCGCTGCTCGTCTCCCCGAACAGCATCCTGGCCAACGCGCTGCTGCGCTCGATCGACCTGCTCCGGCCGCGCGTGCACGCGGTACGCCCGAAGCGGATCGAGTTCGTGGTCGGCACGCAGATCAACGGCGCCCCGCACCTGGGCACGAATCTGGTGCAGACCGCGGCGTTCCTGCTCGCCAAGATCGCCCGCCGCGAGTTCTCGATCGACACCGTCGTGCGGTTCGGCGCGCTGGACAACGCCCCGTACACCGTGGAGCTGGACCCGGAGACGCACCACGCCTACCAGCAGACCTACTTCCACGCCCTGGGCAAGGCCAAGATCGGCGAGCTGATCGAGGGCTACTACCAGGCGTTCTTCGCCTCGCTGTCGGAAGCGACCGACACCGAGTACGCGGTGGAGACCTACACCGGCCAGCAGGCCACCCCGGGGTTCCGGGCGGAGTTCCTGCGCACCCTGGAGCGCCTGGAGGACATCCGCTGGTGGATGGCCCCCTCGCACGGGGTGGTGCACATCCGGGTGCCGTGCCCGGACTGCGGGTGGGCGGAGAAACGCGCCGACCGCACCAAGCTCGCCCACCTCGACGAGGACGGCGCCACCTTCACTGCGGTGTGCATGGACCACGGCGCCTACGAGGTGCACATCGACCCCGAGGACGACGCCCCGTACCTGGATCTGGCGACGCTGTACCGCAATCTGGTCAAGGAACGCGCGTTCGGCCGCGACACCGACGTGCTGCACGTGATGCTCAAGGGCGGCGACTGGGCCTTCGGCTGCCAGCTCGTCGACGGCGCCCTCGGTGCCCTGGGCACGCCGGCCGCGCAGATGCCGATCCGGGTGTTCACCCCGCAGGTGCTCGCCCCGACCGGCGCGAAGCTGTCGAAGTCCCTGCTGCGCGAGCAGGGACGCGCCGCGCTCCCATCGGACGTCGAGCCGTGGATGCTCGACACCACCGCCTGGCCCGGCAGCGTCGACGACTACGTCGACGCCCTGGTCTGGCTGGTCGGCGAACTGCTCACCGACCCCAAGCACTTCTTCCGCTCGTTCACCGTGAAGGAACTCGGCCGACTCATGACTCTGCGCCCCGCCGAACCCGCCGTCCGCGCCCACGAGATGGGCATCTACAAACGCTACTTCGACCTCATCGCCACCGGCCGCAAGACCACCGAGATCCGCGTCAACGACTCCAGCCGCCGCAACATCAAGCCCGGCTCGCTGATCCGGTTCACCTGCCAGGGCGACAACGTCCTGACCCGCGTCACCAAGGTCAACCGCTACACCAGCTTCGAGGAGATCTTCGACCACGAGCCCGTCGCCTCGGTCAACCCGACCGCCACCCGCGAGGACCAGCTCGCCAACATCCGCCAGATCTACCCACCCGAACGCGAAGCTCTCGGCGTGGTCGCGATCGGCATCGAACTGGTCGACCCGCCCCGGCCCGCCTGACACCAGACCGCAGGAAAACCACGCGCGGCCCTGCCGGATCTCCGGTGGGGCCGCGTCATGTCCAGGTGCGGTCTACTCCGAGGGCATGTTCGATGTTGCCGTGCCCGGATTTTGATCACACCCAGAGATCTCAATCGGGCGCCGGTTCACCTCGCGCGGGCCGGAACTCGACGCGCACCGTATCGGCGACGATCTCGGCCAGCACCAGATCGCACGTGACATCGTCGAGATCCATCAGCACCGCCCGGCCATGCACGTCGTAGAACAGCACCGGCCGCTCGCGTCCGTCGGAGAACACCGCTACCAAGCCCGCCGGCGCCGGGCACTGTTCACACAGCCGGGCAGCGAGCTCGCGATCGGCGGTGTCGACGCCGGTCAGCTCGGGCGCTTCGCCGTGCGTGAACGCCCATACGCACAGGCCGTCTCGGACGACGATCTCGCCGAGCACGTCACTCGGGACATCAATCAGCCGGTCCAGCCGGGCTGCGATCTCGTTCAGACGGTCGTTGTCGGGGTTCACCACGGCGCACCCCCGGTCAACCGCCCGATCTCGCGGGCTGTCCGCCGCTCGGCGGCGATCCGCGCGACATCGACACAACCGCCGGACTCAGCCGCCTCGGTCACCAGCTTGTGGAGCGCGGCCGCTGGCACGACGTAGCGGGACTCATTGGGCCTCTCCGATTGAGCACAGGAACTGATGATTTCGTCATTATTACAATAATTTCAGCTTGACCTGGCTCGCGATTCAGCCAGTGCGCGGCGGCGAGCGGGGTGTCAAACCGCGAGATCGCGTGACCAGATAGCCTCGGCGCCAAGGTGGAGCGGGAGGAATACGTGTCGGAGGATTGGGCGGCGATCGCCAACGCCATCAAAGAGCGCGTGAACGAACTCGGATGGCGTCAACGCGAGCTTGCGAAACGCTCGCACGTCTCGCAAGCGATCGTGCGCGAACTCCAACACCACACCGTCGAGCGCCGCCGTAGCGCGCGAACGCTTGAAGCGCTGTCGGTCGCACTCGGCTGGCATCCCCAGCACCTCACAGCCGTGCTGCATGGGCGCAGGCCGCCGGAGCTCGGGGAGCCGGTAAGCGATACCGCAGACTCGGTGTCTTCCCGCTTGGAAGCAATCGACGAGCGCCTGAACGAGATCACAGGCCTGCTGTCCGAGATGAACGACAACCTTGCGACGGTGATCAGCCATGTAGGGGGTCGACCAAGGTAACGGAAATACCGGCAATGAGTTGATCTTGAACTGGGTTGCGCAGTGGGGTGGGTCGCTTGTTCCCGGGGCTGTCGGTGGTTGGCCTACGGGGCTACGGTGCCGTCGCGCCGCCTGGGTTGGCGCGTAGCGCCTGGGAGTAGACCAATCCGCCGGATAGCGAGTGTTCCGTTAGACGATCGGCAACCGGAACAGGACCG
>JBOHFT010000080.1:0-18506 GCA_050699815.1 Pseudonocardiaceae bacterium
GCAGATCCGGCTGCAGGATCTGCTCACCCCCGGCACACCGCTCGACATCACCCTGTACCCCGACTTCGCCTGGTGGATCCCCGGCGAGGAACCCCCGTCGGGGGAGGCGGCGTTGTCGATCCAGCGGGCCAACGCCGCGATCATGCCGACCGAAGCGGTCACCGGGGCGGGGGTCGATGCCGCCTACTGGGTCGACGCCGGTGACAAGGCGCACCTGCGGTGGATCCGCCCGGAGCCGGAGGAGCAGCTGCTCAGCGCGCTGGCCCGGCTGGCTGCCCGCGGCGAGCTGGACCTTGGCGACGGCTCCCGCTACGCCGGCTCGTTCCGGATGCACGGCTTGCTGGTGCCGGTCTGGGACCTAGACCGCGAACGGCACGCCCGGGAGTGGCTGCCCCCCGCCGAGGCCCTGGCCCCCCGCCTAACCCAAGCCCTGGCCTCCCTAGACACCACCCCACTCACCCCCCCAGAACGCCGCTCCCTCCGCGCCCTCCACAACCGCCAAATCACCCTGCGCTGACTCCCACGCTGCCACATGGATGCTTATCGCTGTTATGAGGGCCTCTCAGACAGCGATAAGCATCCATGTGGCGATTAAGGGGAGGAGGGGGTGGGCGATGAAGGCTACTGCGTCGATGAGGGTGTGGGCGATGATGAGGGGGTATAGGCGGGTTGTTTGCTGCCATAGGCGGGCGAATACGGCGCCCATCACCAGGTTGCCGACGAAGCCGCCGAATCCCTGGTAGAGGTGATAGGAGCCGCGGAGCACCGCGCTGGCCAGCGCGGCACCGTTTTCTCCCGAGCCCAGCTGGCGTAACCGGGTGATCAGGTACCCGACCACCAGCAGCTCCTCGGCCAGCGCGTTGGCCACCGCGGCGGCCAGCAGCACCGGCACCCGCCACCAGGTGTCTCCCAGCGCGGAAGGCACCACCGTGAGGCTGAGACCGGCCGCGTGGGCCAGCAGGTAGAGGCCCAGCCCCGGCACGCCGATCACCGCGGCCAGCCCGGCGCCAAGCCCGGCGTCCCGGCCGGTGCACCGGCGGCCCAGGCCGAGGCTGCGCAGTGCGATACCGCTGCGCCACAGCAGGTAGCCGGCCAGACCGCCCCAGGCCAGCAGCTGGATCACCCCGGTGAGCTGGTAGGCCAGATCCAGCAGTTCGGCCCTGCGGACCCGGGCGTTGATCGCCACCGACTGGTCCGCCAGGGACCCCGGAGCGAGCAGCGCGTCCAGCAGCGCCAGCAGGCTGCGCAGCCCGGACAGTCCCAGCGTCACGGCGAGCACCAGGACGATCTCGATGACCAGGGCTCGGCGCTGCCCGGGATCGGTGACCACCGCGGGCTGCTCCGGCCGCGGCGGCGCCAGCCACTCCCGAAAAGTCACTGCCATCCGGCCCGCGCGCACCCCGCGACGCTATCCGGCCCGCGTATCGTGGCCACTGTGTGGGGGTTTGCGCTCTCCCGGCGGTGGTGGGCCGGGCACCTACTGGTCGTCTTGTGCTGCGGCCTGTTCATCGGGCTGGGGCGCTGGCAGTGGGACCGGGCGCAGTCAGCCACGGGTGACTGGCAGAATCTGGGTTACGCGCTGCAATGGCCGTTGTTCGCGGTCGTGCTGGTCGCAGCCTGGGCCCGGTTCCTGTGGCTGGAGCAGCATCGCGGCCCCGCGCCGGACCCGACCCCACCGGCTACTCGACACCGTGGGCACCGGCCGATCCCGGAGGATGATCCCGACGATGAGCTCGCCGCATACAACGCCTACCTCACCCGGCTCGCCGAACAAGACAAGCGGGCCTGACAAGCACGCCGGGACCTGGCTGATCGGCTACCGGATCGCGGCCTACGCCACCGGGGTGATGCTGCTCGTGCTCACGGTGTCCATGGTGCTGCGCTACGGCTTCGCCGACGAGCGGCTCGTCTGGAGCGGGCCCGTGCACGGATTTCTCTATCTGGGCTATCTCGTCTGCACGGTCTTGCTGGGTACCTCGGTGCGGTGGCGGCCAGGACGGATGGTGCTGGTGGCGCTGGCCGGGACGATCCCGTTGATGTCCTTCGTGGCCGAACGCAGCGTCACCCGTGAGGTACGGGCCGGCCTGCCCAACCCGCCGTCCAGGTGAGCCCTGACGGGCGCCCGGCGAGCTGCGACTAAGGTGCCTCGGGTGTCCACGGTGCTGAATCTGCATGCCCCCGATCCGCCAGGTGTCCCACCGCTGCTGGCCCGGCTGGTCGATGATGCGGCATTGTTCCCGCCGTCGGTGACGAACCTGGTCGATGCCGTCCATGCGCACCTCGCGGCCCGCCATGAACCGTACGCGGGGGTGATCGGTTTTCTGCTCTGCCCGACTTCCCGGCTCGGTGCGCTGGTCACCGCGCTGCGCAAGGCACCTCCCGCGCGACCGGTGGCCTTGTCACTGGTCGCCAACACCGGGCTGGGCGGCCTGCCCAAGGCCGTCTCCACCGCACTGGACAACGGGAAGCTCCTGGACCTGCGGATGATCGAGGTGCCCGCACCGTCGGATGTGGACGCCAATTGGCTGGTGCAGCTCACCGAGTTCGTGCCCGACGACGTGGTTCGGGTGGTCGAGCCACGCCGTGGCAGGCCGGACTGGCTGGACGGGGTGCGCCGGGTCGCCGAGGCCGGTTGCTGGCTCAAGCTGCGCTGCGGCGGCCAGTCCGCGGAGGCGTTCCCCAGCATCGACGAGGTCGCTGATTTCCTGGCCATCGCCGCCGGCACCGGCCAGCCGTTCAAGGCCACCGCCGGGCTGCACCATGCCGTCCGCCAGCACGACGACTGCACCGGGCTGACCCACCACGGGCTGCTCAACATGCTCGTCAGCACCGCCCGTGCGATCTCCGGCGGCGGCGTGCACGAGGCACTGCGGTGCACCGACGCGACCGCGCTGGTCACCGAGGTCGGCGCGCTGTCCGAGGACTGCGCACGGGTCGTGCGCGAGGTGTTCGCCTGCTACGGGTCGGTGTCGCTGACCGCACCAGTGGCTGACCTGATCCGGCTGGGCCTGCTCCCGGACCCCACGCCGCGACCGGCGGCTCGGAGCTGAAACATGGCCGTGATCTCCTACCTCGGACCCGAGGGCACCTTCGCTGAGCAGGCGGCGCACACGCTGGCCCCCGGTGACGAGTTGCGTCCCGCGGCGTCGGTGCACGCGGCGATCGCCGCCCTGCGGGCCGGTGAGGTGGACGCCGCGTGCGTCCCGGTGGAGAACTCGGTGGAGGGCTCCGTGTCGGCCACCCTCGATGCGATGACCGAGGGCCAGCCGGTGCTGGCGGTGGCCGAAGCCGTGCTGCCGATCCGGTTCAGCGTGCTGGTGCGCCCGGGTACCGGAGCGGCGGACGTGCGCACCGTGGCCACCCACCCGCATGCCGCGGCGCAGGTCCGGGGTTGGCTCGGCGCGCATCTGCCCCACGCCACGACGGTGCTGACCCCCTCCACCTCGGCGGCCGCGGTCGCCGTGCTGGAAGGCCAAGCCGACGCCGCGGTGTGCGCCCCGGCCGCGATGCGGCACTACCCGCTGGCCGAGTTGGCCAGCGGGGTGCACGACCAGGACGACGCGGAGACCCGCTTCCTGCTGGTACGGCACCCCGGGGCGGTGCCGCCACCCACCGGCACGGACCGGACCTCGCTGGTCGCGGTGGCCGCCGACCGGCCTGGGGCGCTGCTTGAGGTGCTCGCCGAGTTCGCCCTGCGCGGGATCAACCTCACCCGGATCGAGTCCCGGCCGATGAAGTGCAAGCTGGGGCAGTACCGGTTCTTCCTGGACTGCGAGGGCCACATAGCCGACGACGCCGTCGGGGACGCACTGGCCGAGCTGCATCGGCGGTGCACCTGGATGCGTTTTCTCGGCTCCTATCCTCGAATCGGTGCGGCCCGTCCCGGTCCGGAACCGGCCGGGTTCACCGCCGCCCGGGAGTGGCTCACCGCCGTGCGCGCCGGGCGGAGCGCATGACGCCGGTGCGGCTTGTGCTGGCTCGGCACGGGCAGACCACGGCCAACGCCGCGGACATTCTGGACACCCGCCTGCCCGGGCACCCGCTGAGCGAGGAGGGCCACCGGCAAGCCGCCGAGCTGGCCGAGCAACTGGCTGGTGAGCCCGTGGTCGCGGTGTACGCCAGCCGCGCATTACGCGCCCAGCAGACCGCGCAGCCGGTCGCGGCCCGGCACGGCCTGGCCGCACAGGTCCTCGACGGGGTGCACGAGGTGTTCATCGGTGATCTTGAGGGGCGCCAGGCACCGGACGCTCATCAGACCCTGCACGAGATGTATCGCACCTGGCACTGCGGTGACCTCGCGGCGGCGCGACCCGGTGGCGAGTCGGGTAAGCAGGTGCTCGACCGCTACCTCGCCGACGTCGCGGCGATCCGTTGCGCGCATCGGGACGGTACCGCTGTGCTGGTCAGCCACGGCGCCGCGATCCGGCTGGCCATCGTCGCGCTGGCAGCCAACGTGGACGGCTCGTTCGCCGCGCCGCGCCTGCTGCGCAATGCGGCGACCGTGCTGCTGGAAGCCGACGGCGACGGCTGGCGCTGCCTGCGCTGGGACGACATCAAGCTCAGTTAACAGCGAATTGACCCGAGGCTGTGGGTTACGGCAGCTCGTCGGTTCCTAGGTCTGGGTCGAGGGCTTGCAGCGCGGCGGCGCTTCCGGTGAGCACGGGCCAGCCCCGGCGGCGGGCGGAATGCACGACGCAGGCCAGGGCCAGGGCGTCGGAGCCCAGCGCGCCCGGGTCGGCGGCGCTGGCGAGGATGCGGCCCAGTTCGGGGGCGTCGGCCTCGGTGAGCGGGTCGCGCAACGTCACCGGGAGGTCCAGCAACGCGCGCAGGACGTCGTGGTCAGCCTCGCGGGTGGCGGTGTAGGCCAGGGGCAGGGCTGCGACCGGGACGGCCACGGCCATGCCCACCTCCATCGCCGACCAGACCAGGGACTGGGCGTAGGGCTCGACCCGGGCCCAGGCGGCCAGGGCGTGGTGGTCGAGCACCCAGCCACCAAAGGCCTGGCTCACGCGGTGGGGCCGGGCGGCCCGAGGCGGCGGGCGACGAGGTTGCGGGCCCATTCCAGGGCGTAGTCCGGTGGCTTGCCGAACCGGCGTTGGAGCACGGCCAGGCCGTCCTCGCGGGCGCGGCGGAATGCCACGGCCTCGGTGACATACCGGCTGACGGACTCGACCTGACCGGACTCGGCCAGGCGCTCCACGGCCTCGGCGTCCTCGATCGGCAGCGTGACGGTGATCTTCTTGGTGGTCCGCTCTCGTGCTGCCATACCGTTGACGCTATCGGTATGGCGTCGCTGCCGTCAAGTCACTGACCTGGGCCTCGTCCCACAGGCCGACTGGGCGCGCGGCACCACCCCAGGTCGCCGGAGCGGCTACCCGGGGCGTGCTGGTGCGTGGGTCAGTCGAACTCGCCGTGAGTTAACCGGCCAAGCTCAACGCTCTTGGTGCTCATCTGCGACCCCAGCGCCATCCGTACCGCTAACCCCAGCCGAGTTCGTGCAGCCGGTGCTCGGGGATCCCGAAGTGATGCGCCACCTCGTGCACGACAGTCACCGCGACCTCGTCTATCAGCTCCTGCTCGTCGTCGCAGACGTCGAGCAGGGCGTCGCGGTAGATGGTGATCCGGTCGGGCAGCACCCCGCCGTAGTTGGAGTCCCGCACGGTGAGCGCGACGCCCTCATACAGCCCAAGCAGGCCCGGATCGTCGGGATTCCTGGGCTCGACCAGCACCACCACGTTGTCCATCGCCGCGGTGAGCTTGGCCGGGATGAGATCCAGCGCCTCGGCCACCAGTTCGTCGAACCGGTCAGGGCTGCACCAGGTGCTCATCAGAACGCCATCAGCGCGGTGGCGGGGCCGGGACGTCGGCCTGGGCCACCACCGGCGCCGGGCCTAGGTTGCGCGGAGCGGTTGGGGCAGGTTGCTTGCCTACCTGCACGGGTCCCTTCACACTGCCGGTGACCGGGGCGAAGCCGGAGCGGTCCGGCAGGAACGCGCCGAGCCGGCAGTCCACCCGGGTGGACCCGGCCTGCCAGCTCTGGGGCCGCAGCGTCTCCCAGAACAGCGTGAGCCCTTTGTTCGCGGCCACCGCAGGGCCGCCCGCGAAGTCCTTGGCCAGCTTGGTGCACTCCGTGTTCAGCACCTTGTCCTGCGCTGCTTCGTCCGGGAATTTGCCGGGGGAGGCGCCCTTGAGGTCGACCACCCCGACCAGCTCCACAGCATGGGGACCGGCGCAATCGACCGGGTCGCCCACGACTTTGCCGTCGTTGCCCAGGCAGGTGCCGGGTGCGTGCACGTCCGACTGATCCTGCTGCAGCACGCTGCCGGTGGTGGTGAACAGCATCCCGGTGCGGCCGACGGACTGCACCCCGCAGCGCAGCGTCCGGTCCCCGCGCAGCCAGCCGACTTCGCTGGGTTTGATCGCCCCGACGGTGAACCGGCCGAACGGGTCGAAGCGGTCAGCCAGCGCCTGGGTGGTGCGCTCGGTGCAGCGCTCGGCCACCAGCTGCTGCCAGCGCGCCGGGTCGGGAAACGCGGACCAGGCGTCGAAGTCGACGAGATCCAGCGTCGCGGTGACCTCGAACAGGTGCGGTTGCGCGCAGCTCACCTGGCTGGCGTCGGCGGCGTCCGGCTTCTGCCAGGCCAGGCAGGCATGCGCGGGGGCGCGGAGCGGCTGCTCGCTGGCCGTGGCGGCCAGCCCCGGTCCCGCGACGGCGAGCAGGGTGCCCTTGCCCGCCGGCCCGACGACCGCCATCAGCGCGGCCAGCGCACCCAGCACAGCCCCGACGGCGATCCGCCGGGCGCCGCGACCGGGATTCATGGGCCGGCGGCCGGCTCGGCGATTCACCGGCCGGTGCCCGCGGTCTGGCGGCTCTCCCGGCGGGCCTTGACAGCCTCGACGAGGATCGGGACGACCGACAGCACGACGATGCCGATGAGGATCAGCTCCACGTTCTCCTTGACGAAGGTGATCCGGCCCAGCCAGAAGCCGAGCAGGGTCACCCCGGTGGCCCAGGCGATCCCGCCGATGATCGAGTACGTGAAGTACTTGCGGGGATCCATCCGGCCCACGCCGGCGATCGCCGTGATGAAGGTACGCACGATAGGCACGAACCGGCCCAGCACAATCGCCTTCGGCCCGTACCTGCCGAAGAAGACGTGCGTCTTGTCCACATGCTCGCGCTTGAACAGCCGGGAATCCGGCCGGTTGAACAGCGCCGGCCCTGCTGCATAGCCGATGGCGTAGCCGACGACGTTGCCCACCACGGCACACACCGTGAGCAGCAGGCAGACCAGCCAGATCGGGGTGCCGATGATGCCGTTGGCGACGAACAGCCCGGCGGTGAACAGCAGCGAGTCGCCCGGCAGGAAGAACCCGATGAGCAGGCCGCACTCGGCGAAAATGATCAGGCACAACCCCAGGAGCACGTACGGGCCCAGCATCCGCAGCAACTGCTCGGGATCGAGCCAGGACGGGCCAAGGGCCAGCGACGTGGCGGCGAGGGAGGGCGGCACGATGTCACGGTACCTGGGCGCCCCGACAATCCCGGTGGTGCGCCCGCCGTCACCAGACGCTGATCACCCCGGCCAGCGCGCCTGCCGTCGTTCCGAGCAGCACCGCCACCGCGAGCACCGCCCAGCCCGGCAGCCCACGCCCGGTCGTCTGCGCCGGTTCGTGGCCGGACGGCGCCGGTGGCGCTGCCCCCGCCGCCTGCGCCCGCAGCGCGCCAGCCACCCGCCGATCCACCTGATCGTTCACTGCGCCGCCTCCGCGGCCGCAACCGCATTCAGCGGGCTGAGCGTGGCAAACGGCGGCCGGATAACCCCGCTGAGCCCGCGCGATGCGGCGGCGGTCATCGTTGTTCGAGGATTCGTTGCAGGGTGTCTAGGGCGCGGCTGGCGCTGGACTTCACGGTGCCGCGGCTGACGCCGGTGGCCGTTGAGATCTCGGCCTCGCTCATCCCCCCGTAGTAGCGCAGCACCAGCACCTCGCGTTGCCGCGGCGGCAGCTGGCCCAGCGCCGTCACCACCGCCTGGTGCTCGGTGGTGAGCATCGCCAGCGACTCCGCGGAGCGCGCATTGGCCTGATGTGGTGGGACGTAGCCGCGGGCGGTCTTGCGGCGGCGCAGCACCGAGCGGGAGCCGTTGACCACCGCGGTGCGCAGGTAACCCAGCGCGGCCGCCGCGTCACGCAGTCCCGACCAGTGCCGGTGCAGCCCGGTGAATGCCTCCTGCACGACGTCCTCGGCGGTGGCCGGCTCGTCCACCAGCAGGATCGCCAGCCGCACCAGCCGCATCCGGTGCTGGCGGTACAGGTCCTCCAGGGTCAGCGGGGCGTCAGCGGCGGCGTCAACTGGCTCGGCGTCCAGCACCCGCAGGTGGCCGAGCGTCGTCTCCACCGAGTGCTGCACAGTCGCGCGGTCCAGCGGTTCGTAGGGGGCCACACCGGGAAACGTACTGCGGGCCCGCCAGGCCCATCCGATCGCGTCTCGCCAGGCAGGTGAGCCATACTGCGGCACAAACCCATTGGCGAGTACCCGGAGGTCGGTCACCATGCCCATTGCGACACCTGAGGTCTACAGCGAGATGCTGGACCGCGCGAAGGTCGGCGAGTTCGCCTACCCGGCGATCAACGTGACCTCATCGGAGACGCTGAACGCCGCGCTGCGCGGGTTGGCCGAGGCGGAGAGTGACGGCATCGTGCAGCTGTCCACCGGCGGGTCGGAGTTCGCCTCCGGCGGCAAGGTCAAGGACATGGTCACCGGCTCGGTGGCGATGGCCGAGTTCGCCCACGTGGTGGCCGCGAAGTACCCGGTCAACGTCGTGCTGCACACCGACCACTGCCCCGAGGACAAGCTCGACACCTTCGTCCGGCCGCTGATCGCGATATCCCAGGAGCGGGTGGCCCGTGGCGGCAACCCGCTGTTCCAGTCCCATATGTGGGACGGCTCGGCCACCGAGCTGCACCGCAACCTGGCGCTGGCCGCGGAGCTGCTCGACGCGTGCGTCAAGGCGAAGATCATCCTGGAGGTGGAGATCGGCGTCGTCGGCGGGGAGGAGGACGGTGTCGCCAACGACATCAACGAGAAGCTTTACACCACGGCTGAGGACTTCGAGCACACCATCGAGGCGCTCCGCGGTGGCGAGCGGGGCCGCTACCTGCTGGCCGCGACGTTCGGCAATGTCCATGGCGTGTACAAGCCGGGCAACGTGCAGCTGCGCCCGGAGATCCTGCAGATGGGCCAGGAGGTCGCCGCCCGCAAGCTGGGCCTGCCCGCCGGCTCCAAGCCGCTGGACCTGGTGTTCCACGGCGGATCCGGCTCGCAGCTGGCCGAGATCCGCCAGGCGCTCTCCTACGGGGTGATCAAGATGAATGTCGACACCGACACCCAGTACGCGTTCACCCGCCCGATCGCGGCCCACATGTTCAAAAATTACGACGGGGTGCTCAAGGTCGACGGCGAGGTCGGCAACAAGAAGGTCTACGACCCGCGGTCCTACCTCAAGGCAGCCGAGCAGTCGATGGCCGCCCGGGTCACGCAAGCCTGCGAGGACCTCCGCTCCACCGGCCGCCGCCTGGCAGGTTGATGCGCGTGCACGGCAACCTGCTGGGACCCAACCCGACGCTGCTGCCCGAGCAGCCCGACGCCGAGGCGGCGCTGGCAGCCGCGAACGATCCGGCGACGGCGGCCGCCGCGCACCCCGAGTTCTCTGCCGCATGGGCGGCGCTGGCCGAACGGGCCCTCGACGAGGGGGACGCCGTCGCGGGCTACGCCTTCGCCCGCACCGGCTACCACCGTGGCCTGGACCAGCTCCGGCGCGCCGGCTGGAATGGTCACGGCCCGGTGCCGTGGTCGCACGGCCCCAACCAAGGTTTCCTGCGGGCGGTGGCCGCACTGGCCCGGGCGGCCGCCGGGATCGGCGAGGAGGTCGAGGCTCGGCGGTGCCGGGACCTCCTCGACGAGTGCGATCCCGCCGCGGCCGGCGCCCTCGGGCTGGACTGATTCCGCCTGACCGTGATGCAGTCGGTGGCCGGCGCCGTGAACTCGACAGTGATGATAGTGCAGCGGGTCGGTGGGGGTGTGGTTGATGCGGGTCGGCCCTGCGGCCGACCCGGTCAGCCACACATTGTGTCAGCCACACATTGTGTCGGGGACATCCCGCGCGGGGATGAGGCTGCCTTCGCGGAGGATGTTCGAACCGATTTCGGTGTTGAGGTAACTGAGGAACCCGGCTGGCAGCGAACCATCCCCCGGCGGCTCGCGATAGGTATAGGCGTACTCCCTGGCGCAAAACCGGTAGCTGTCATTCGTGATGTTGCCGACCAAGGGCTCCTTTTTGTCGATCGACACCGGCCGCACGCGCGAGTACTTGCGGGACATCCCGAGTTCGGCGTAGCCGATGGCGCCGTCAATACGGTCGACCTTCTCCAGCAGTGCCCTGGTGTCGCCGACCTCGCATCGGTGGTAGCCAGCAGCCGGGTCGTCCTTGCGCTCGCAGTCGTCTGAGGTTATGCCGAGCTCGGAGCCGTTGATCACCTTGTCCTGGAAGGTCCGCCGTGAGCCGGAGTCGGGGCCAATCCGGCTGACCATCTTGATCGGCAGGTTGTTGCCGCCGAGCTGGCTCCACTTGGTCAGCCGGCCGGCGTAGATATCACGCAGGCAGCTGGTCGGTGCTGAGCGAGGTAACGCCAGCGGTGTCGTGGACCACCACCGCCAAAACCAGCACGGCGACCGACACGCCGCGCAGCGAGCGTATGCCTGGGTCGGCTGCGCCGTCGGACATGGCGACCACGTCGGCGACGCGCTCTCCCTGCTGGCCGCGATCGTGCAGGGTTTTGGTCCCGGTGCGGCTGCCGGTGGTGTTGATCTCGATGTCTGGCGTGACGCGAAACGCCGCGCACTCGGCGACGTAGGCACCGCGCAGTTCCCTGACCGCCGACTCGAACGCGCTGGAGCCAACGATCTCCAGCCGACCGGCGGCGCAGTGGCCCGGCGTACCGGTGGGTCCTCCAACGATGAGGAGGATGCCCATCAGGATACCCGCGAGCCCGACCGAGACCGTGGCGTAGACCGACCCGCGCCCGCGCGGCATGCGCCCCCTCGTGTCCCGCCGGATCCCGCTGCCCCGCCCGCCGCCGGACAGGAACCCGGCATGGCTCACTCCGGATCCGGTGCCGGTGAGCAGCACGAACAGCTTGAAGCTGTTCCCCCGGTTGAGGGCGGTCTTGGGCAGCTCGATGTGGTCGCGCCCGATGAATGCGTCCCCCTGGAGCCCGCCAAGCAGCATGTCCTTGAGGTCCGGGGGGTCCGGGTTAGTGACCTCAAGACCCAGGATCTGCCGGCCGGGGAAGCGGAACGACAGCGGGTGGTGGATGTCTCTGGGCTCCAGGTCCTTGCCGCCGACGTTGTCGACGCGCAGCAGGACCAGGCTCGCGTCGCGCACCACCGTGCCGTGCCGCCGCAGCTCAACATCCACCATGGCGATGGCTGGGGTGAGGTGCACCGGAGCGTCCATCTGCACCCGGTAGGCGATCCGGCGCCGCTGGAACACGAGCCGATCGACCAGCCACAACGTGAGCGTGGCCACGAGGGCGAACGTGGTGAGCGCCGCTTCCAGCGAGAAGTCCCCCAGGTTCTGGAACGACAAGCCCATCGACCACGCGTGCCCACCCACGTGAGGGCCATCGAGGAGAGCCACCATTAACCCAGGTTGGCATAGTGGCGTGCCCTCACACATTCCGGACAGTGTGCTCCGCTCGGTGGTCGGCACACGGCGCCCGCCCGGCACATCATCGACGTGGCCTTCGTATGCTCTCCTGCCGGTGGCGCCGCGCACCAACAGAGCGCTGACGGGGGAGACTCGGGACCATCGGTCACGGATCGGAGACAGCGATGACTACGCAGCCCGCCCCCGAGACTGCTCCTCGTGTCCCGCGCACCATCGACGGCATCGCCGACGCGCTCACCGGCGCCCGCCGCATGGAGTTCTGCCGCGCGGTCGGCCAGGCCGAGGCGGGTCCGGACCTGCAGCATGTCATCGCCACCTGGTGGGGTCAGGTAATGCTGGACACCGACCCGGACCGGGACCGGGTGCTCGCTGAGCTCCTGTGCCGCGTTCTGGATGCAGAACGCGCTAAATCAAGCCCGTTTTACCGCGTTCTGCATCCAGAACGCGGTAAAACGGGTGAGGTGGCGGGTCACGCCCTGGTGGCGATGACGTGGCGGGTCATTCGGGCCAGCTGCTGGGCGTCGCTACCGGGGCGGGCTTCCAATGCGGCGGTCAGCGGGGTGAGGTATTGCTGGCGGGCGCGTACTGAGCTGAGCTTGGCCACTTTCGTGATGGCGCTGTGGGCCAGCTGCAGGGCGTCGCGCTCCCCGGCCCGGACATGGACGGTGGCCAGGCGGACGTCGGCCATGGTGCGCGCGCGCTGGTTGCTGCTGTCGGTCCACCGCCGCACCGACGCCGCAGCGAACAGCTCCGCCGCATCCAGCCGCCCGCGGGCGAGCTCGAGGCACGTGGACACCTGGTCCAGATCCCCGCTGGCATCCGTGCGGCCAGGTGTCCACAGCTGCCGCGACGTCCCCAGCGCCCGATCGGCGGCCTCCCGTTCACCGAGAAGATCCAGCGCGGTCGCCGAGTCCGCGAGCGCGCACGCCTCCAGGGCCGCCCGCGTGCTCACCCCGACCTCCACCACACGCTCGTCGCCCAGCGGGATGTCACCCACCGTGACCTGCGCGAACTGAAGCATCTTCAGCCCGTCCTGGGGGTGGCCGTGCTCCACGGTGGCCAGCCCGGAACAGCTCAGGGCGAGGGTCTGCAGGTAGGCGTCACCGGCCTGCGTCGCCAGCTCCAGCGCCCCCGCCCAGTGGTACATGGCCAGCTCGTAGAGACCGGCGTCGAACCCGGCCCACCCGGCGTGAATCTGCAGCTCCGCGACCGCCACCTGGAGTTCCTGGGTGACCGGCCCGGTGCCCCGCACACCCAGCAGCCGCTGCGCCCACCCCACCGCCGCATTGCTCACCTCCGGATCCGACCCGTGGGCGCGGCTGAGGTCCGTTAACTGCTGGGTGAGCGCGCGCACCTTCACCACGTGGACCTGCGAAATCCGCGACGGCAGCGGCACCGGTCCCGGCGCGGCACTGGGCAGCTCCATCAGCTCGCCCAGCTGCGCGATCGGCTGGCCCACCGCGGCCACACCACCCAGCGCGAGCAGGTGCCTGCGCAGCATTTCCGCGCTCACCCCCTTCAGGGTGCTGACTGTGCCCCCCTCAGGGTAGGCGCCATCCGGCCCGTGGTGGCTGCCGTCCGGGCCCCACCAGGACAGGCCCATCCGCTCCGGCGGGACGGCCAGGCCCCCGGCGATACGCCGCAGCACCCGGTGGTTCTCCACCACACGGCGGCCAGACAGAATATCGGCCACCTCGGACTGATTCTGCCCGGTGCGGGCCGCGATCTGCCGCTGGCTGAGCCCAGCGTGACCGTTGAGAAACCGGTACAGCGCCGCAATGTCCCACCCGGCCAGGACCTTCCGCAGGTCGTCGCGCCGGTACAGCACGGGGTCGACCGGATCGGGTCTATTATCGCTCACCGCTTCCCCTTCGGTGGAAGTAATCGGACGCATAGTAGCGCCCCGCACGATAGCATGAAGATCGGCCCCGCAACCGGCTGTGCCGGACCGGCGCCACTGCCGCTCGACCAGCAGGTCAAGACACGTGGCGAAACCCTCGATGCGAGCGAAACGCCACCTCAATGCGAGCGAAACACCACCCAGTGGCTCTATGAAATCTCGTGACGACTGCAATAGCCCAACGCTTGACGGCACTACAGCTGATCATGTCTGGATAGGCCCCGTGGCCACCGCCGGGTAGGGGGATGGGATGTCTGGTGACCAGAATCGTCGTTTTCCGCTGACTGCCGCGCAAGCCGGGATGTGGTTCGCGCAGGAGCTGGACCCGCAGAACCCGATCTACAAGGTCGCCGAGTATCTGGACATCCAGGGCCGGGTTGACCTGGCTGTGGTCGAGGTCGCGGTGCGTCAGGCGGTGGCCGACGCTGAGGCTTTTCGGGTGTGTGTCGAAGCCGATGACGAGGGCATGGTGTGGCAGGTGGTCGACCGGCTGGCGGAGTGGCCGTTGCCGGTGCTGGATCTCCGGGGTGCGGCTGATCCGTGGGCGCACGCTCAGGAATGGATGCGGGCCGATCTGCGCCAGCCGGTTGATCTCAGGTGTGCTCCGGTGTTCAGCTTCGCGGTGCTGCAGCTGGCCACCGACCGGTTCCTGCTCTATCTCAGCATGCATCACCTCGTGATAGACGGTTTCGGGTTCTCGTTGTTCGTCCAGCGGATCGCCAAGGTCTGCACGGCGCTGGAGGCGGGGCTGGAATGCCCCCCCAGCACCCTGGGCTCGCTCGATCTGCTGCTGGCCGACGAGGCCAGCTACCACGCTTCCGGGCAGTTCACGCGGGATCGGCAGTACTGGGCGCAGCAGCTGGCCGACCGGCCTGACGCGGTGGGCCTGGCGGGCGGGCTGGCGGCGACGTCGCACACCTTCCTGCGCCAGACCGGGCACGTGCCCGCGCCGGTCGCTGACCGGTTGCGGGCGCAGGCGAAGCAAGCCCGGGCGAGTCTGCCAGCGCTGGCGATGGCGGCGCTGGCGATCTATGTCCACCGCCTGACCAGTGCTGGTGACCTGATGCTGGGGCTGCCGGTGACCGGCCGCACGGGAACCGCCGCACGCCGCGTACCAGGCATGGTGGCCAGCCAGCTGCCGCTGCGGCTGCGGGTGCACCCGCAGATGAGCATCGGTGACCTTGTGCGCCACGTTGCTGAGCGGGCGCGGGGCCTGCTGCGGCATCAGCGGTACCCCTATGAGTACCTGGCCCGGGACCTGAAGATTGTGGGCACCGGCGGGCACCTGTTCGGCCCGGTGATCAACATCATGGGTTATGACCCGGCGCTGTGTTTTGGCCAGCACCCGGTGACGCTGCATAACCTGGCCAACGGGCCGGTCGATGATCTCACGGTCAACGTCTACGACCGGTCCGGTGACGGCACGCTGCGGATCGACTTCAACGCCAATCCAGCCCTGTACCGCGCCGGGGACAACGCCGCGCACCACCGCCGCTTCCTGGCGCTGCTGGAGAACCTGGCCGACGCCGATCTGGAGCAGCCGGTGGGGCGGATCGAACTCCTCTCAGCTGAGGAACGCCATCAGATGGTGGTGGGCTTCAATCAGACCACCCAGCCGGTCCCGGTGCGGAGTCTGCCGGTGCTGTTCGAGCAGCAGGTGGCGAGCACCCCAGAAAACACCGCGGTGGTATCCGGGGACATCACGGTGTCGTATGCCCAGCTCAACACCCGGGCCAACCAGCTGGCGTGGTTGCTGATCGACCGGGGGGTGGGACCCGAGGCGTTCGTGGCCTTGGCCGTGGACCGGTCAGCCGAGCTGGTGGTGGCGCTGCTGGCGGTGCTCAAGGCCGGTGGGGCCTATCTGCCGGTGGACCCCGGCTACCCGGGCGAGCGAATCCGGTTCATGCTCGAGGACGCCCACCCGGTGTGCCTGCTCACCACCACCACAACCACCCCGGCCAGCGGGGTGCCGGTGATCGTGCTGGATCACCAGGACACCCTCGATGCGTTACGCGCATACCCCGCCACCGACCCCCGCGACACCGACCGCACCCAACCGCTGTCCCCCCAGCACCCGGCCTATCTGATCTACACCTCCGGTTCCACCGGCACCCCCAAGGCCGTCACCGTCACCCACCGCAATGTGGTGGCACTGGCGGCCAGCTCGTGTTTCCGCGGTGGTGGCCATGAGCGGGTGCTGGTGCACTCGCCGGTGGCCTTCGACGCGTCGACCTACGAGCTGTGGGTCCCGCTGCTCAACGGTGGCCAGCTGGTGGTGGCCCCGGCGGGTGTGGTGGACGTGCCCACGATCAGCAGGCTGGTCGCCCAGCAGGGCATCACGGGGCTGTGGCTGACCGCTGGCCTGTTCCAGGTGATGGCCGAGGAGTCACCCGGGGGCCTGGCCGGGGTGCGTGAGGTGTGGACCGGCGGTGACGTGGTGCCAGCCGCTGCCGTGCGGCGGGTGCTGCTGGCGTGCCCGGGCCTGGCCGTCGTCGATGGGTATGGGCCCACGGAGACGACGACCTTCGCCACGTGCCACCCAGTACATGGCGAGGTCGGTGAGGTGGTGCCGATCGGGCGGCCGATCGCTAATACCCGGGTGTTCGTGCTCGATGGTGGCCTGTGCCCGGTGCCAGTGGGGGTGGTGGGTGAGCTGTATGTGGCAGGAGCGGGGCTGGCGCGGGGGTATCACGGCCGGGCGGGGCTGACCGCGCAGCGGTTTGTGGCGTGCCCGTTCGGCCATGGTGAGCGGATGTACCGCACGGGTGACCTGGCCCGCTGGAGCGCCGATGGGCAGCTGATGTTCGCGGGCCGGGTTGATGACCAGGTGAAAGTGCGGGGCTTCCGTATCGAGCTCGGTGAGGTCGAGGCGGTCCTGGCCCGCCATCCTGATGCCGGGCAGGTCGTGGCAGCAGCACGCCAGGACCGGCCGGGAGAAAAGCGGCTGGTGGCGTATGTGGTCCCGGTCACCAGCCACCAGGCCGACCCGGGGACGATGCGGGAGTTCGCGGCGCAATACCTGCCGGATCATATGGTGCCGGCGTCGTTCGTGGTGCTGGACAAGCTGCCGTTGACACCGAACGGGAAAGTGGACCGCCGCAGGCTGCCAGCCCCGCAGATAACGAGCGCACCGGGGCAAGGACCACACACCCCGCACGAACAGATCCTATGTGAGCTATTCGCCGAGCTGCTCGGCATTCCCACCGTCGGCATCAACGATAACTTCTTCACACTGGGCGGGGACTCGTTATTGGCGACCCGGGTGGTCAGCCGGGTTCGTTCGGTGCTGGGTGCGGAGCTGGCGGTTCGGGTCCTGTTCGAGGCGCCGACGGTGGCGGCACTGGCGCACCGGCTTGCTGGGGCGGGGCGGGCTCGGCGGCGGCTGGGGATAGCGGTGCGCCCGGATGAGGTGCCATTGTCGTTCGCGCAGCGCCGGTTGTGGTTTCTGGATCAGCTGCAGGGCCCGGGTGGGGGTCCGGCGTATCACATTGCGGTGGCGGTGCGGTTGTCCGGCCGGCTGGACCGGGAAGCTCTGGCGGCCGCCATCGGTGATGTGATGGCCCGGCATGAAAGCTTGCGCACGGTGTTCCCGCAGACGGATGGCCGGCCGCGGCAGCAGGTCCTGGAGGTGGGCGCCGGGGTCTCGGGGTGGGAAGAAGTAGCCGAGGCCGGGGTGGCGCAAGCGGTGGCCGCGGTCGCGGGCCGGGGATTTGATCTGTCAATCGAGCCGCCGTTGCGGACCCAGCTGCTGGTGACCGGGCCAGATGAGCACGTGCTGGTGCTGGTGGTACACCACATCGCCGCTGACGGCTGGTCAATGGGTGTGCTGGGTCGTGACCTGGGCGTGGCCTATGCGGCGCGGTGCCGGGAACAGGCGCCGGGGTGGTCGCCGTTGCCGGTGCAGTACACCGACTACACCATGTGGCAACACCAGCTGCTGGGTGATGCGGCCGACCCGGGCAGTGTGATCTCTGCGCAGCTGGCCTACTGGACGGCGGCGCTGGCGGACCTGCCCGAGCAGCTGGAGCTGCCCACCGACCGGGTGCGCCCAGCGGTGGCCACCCACCACGGGGACACCGTGACGTTCCAGGTCGGGCCGCAGTTGCACCGGGGTCTGGCCGAGCTGGCCGGCCACCACCGGGTGAGCTTGTTCATGGTGATCCAGGCCGGGCTGGCGGCGTTGCTGACCCGGCTGGGAGCGGGCACCGACATCCCGATCGGGTCACCGATCGCCGGGCGCACCGATGATGCCCTCGATGAGCTGGTGGGGTTTTTCGTCAACACGCTGGTGTTACGCACCGACACCTCGGGTGATCCCAGCTTCCGGCAGCTGCTGGAGCGGGTCCGGGAGACCGACCTGGCCGCCTACACGCATCAGGACCTGCCCTTCGAACATCTGGTGGAGGTCCTCAACCCGGCCCGGTCCCTGTCCCGGCACCCGTTGTTCCAGGTGATGCTGGCCTTGCAGAACACCCCCCAGGCCGGCCTGACCCTGGACCTGCCCGGCGTGGCCACCCGCCTCGAACCGGTCGATCTGGGTGTGGCCACGTTCGACCTGTCGTTGAGCCTGGAGGAACGCCGCGGCAGCGACGGCACCCCGGAGGGCATCAACGGTGCCGCCACCTACCGCACCGATCTGTTCGACCGGGCCAGTGTCGAATCCATGCTGGCCCGGCTGGTGCGCTTATGGGACGCGGTGATAACCGATCCGGACCGTCCGATCGGCCGGATCGAGATCCTGGCCCCCGAAGAACGCCATCAGATGGTGGTGGGCTTCAATCAGACCACCCAGCCGGTCCCGGTGCGGAGTCTGCCGGTGCTGTTCGAGCAGCAGGTGGCGAGCACCCCAGAAAACACCGCGGTGGTATCCGGGGACA